>NZ_JBLYZJ010000005.1:0-183548 GCF_048551375.1 Moraxella sp. TY6
AAGATATCGGTTATTACTCTCAGCTTCTCAGTCGGCTTTTGCCGAATTAAAGCTGTTGAAGACTGCGTAACTTCAGTTCCATATATCGTATGGATGGGTTTAATGGCTAACGCAATCGCATTAATCCCTCTTGCTGAGTGGTGGCGACCAATTTGCCATGTTGCCAAAACTGCCCATGATTCAAGCCCTTAGCATTGGACGTGGTGTCGCTCCACATATCGTAAAGTAGCCAATCATTCAAATCAAAATCTCGATGAAAGTGCATGCTATGGTCAATACTTGCCGCCTGTAGCCCTTTGGTCATAAAGCTGATGCCATGCGACATCAAGCCTGTCCCCACCAAATAAAAATCCGATGAAAATGCCAATAATGCTTGTTGCACTTGTAAGGACTGCTTGCCAAGGGCAGGAATACGTAACCAGTTGGCTTGGCGAGGTGACATCGGCTCTGGGTGAATGGGGTCACGAGGCTGAACAGGCTTGATTTCGACATGACGTTTTCGCATATAGCGAGCTTTGAGTGCGTCTGGGATTTTGCCGACCACTTGGTCTTTGAGTTGTTGCTCGGTCAAAAGCGTGTCTGGCAATGGGTAGTTTGGCATGGGTTCTTGGTAATCCAAACCGTCCTCAAGCGGTGAAAATGATGCCATCATGGTAAAAATCACCTGCATTGTGCCATGACTATCGGCTTGGCGTGCGGTGACTCGGCGTGCGGATAGACTACGCCCATCACGCATTTTTTCGATTTGATAATACACAGGCTGTTGGATATCACCGCCACGCAAAAAATACCCATGCAACGAGTGACAAGGCTTATCACTGGCAACGGTATGGCTGGCCGCCATCAAAGCTTGACCCAATACTTGACCGCCAAAAATCCTTGCCCCCACATAGTCATGGCTGTGTCCCACAAACACAAGGTCTTCGTAGGGAACAAGGGTCAAGGTTTCGAGCAATTGGGTGACTAATTCTTTGGCTTCTTCGCAGGTCAGCTCAATGGCGTGGTTAGCGGTTGCAACATTGGACATGGTGGCATATCTCTTGGTTAAACAGCAAAAACAGGGATAAAAATCATCGAAACTGCTAACTTAAAACACTCTATCAACTTTGGCAAGTTATTATTTCGTACGGAAATGTCAAATTTGGCAATATTTCACCGATTCGGCAGAAATTTTGCCCCATACGGTTTAGAAAATTGTCAAACTGTGGCATGATAAGGGTATTTTTGACTAAACGTAATAAATTTTAGCAGGCAAATGGATAATGGAAAATAACCGCAAAGATAGCAACAACCCCTTATTTAAACAACTCTACCGCAAGCTATCGGGCAATTTATTGGGTCTAGCCGTCAAATCTCAACTATTGGGCGAAGTTCCCAACCTTCAAGGCACACAAGCCAATGACTCGCTTGAAGCAAATCCGTCTAGCGGTGAGAACCAACCACTGACCTTTTATGTCCTCAAAGAATATTCTCGTAGCAATAGCCTATTAATCGACCTTGAAACCCAACAAAACCGCCTACCGCCTGCCTTAGCAAAGGTGGTCAATAAAACACATGGCATTGACGAAAAAACTGCCATGATTTTTTTACACCATTATAAAGTGGATACCGACCAAGGTGACAGCCCTGTGTATTCGCCTCGGTTATTGCGGTTGATTCAAGCGGTGACACAACACCCAACGCTGGCGGTACAAGTGATTCCTGTCACCGTATTATGGGGACGAGCCCCAGAAAAAGAAGATTCACTGTTTAATCTACTGACCGCCGATGAATGGCAAAACCCCAGTATTATCAAGCAGTTGTTCAATATCGGTGTCAAAGGGCGAGATACCTATGTGCAGTTTCATGCCCCCAAAGATTTACGCCTCATTATCCAAAACGCCCAAGAAGCGGTACAAAACCCGACTCAAACCACCCTACACGCACCCATCACTGCCCACAGCGATGATGCCGATGACCTCAAAGCCATCGCTTCACAAGTGCAAAAACGCCTACTGGGTTACCTTGACCGCCAACAAGAGGCGATTTTAGGCCCTGACCAATCCGACCGCCGTAATGTGGTGGATAAGCTACTGTTTAGCCCTGCGATTCAGCACGCCGTGAATGTCGATAGCCAAGAAAACAAACGCCGTTTGGTCGAAAGTCGCCAATTGGCACGAGGCTATCTCAACGAAATCGCCAGTGATTATTCGTATGCCACGGTGCGATTTTTTGACCGCTTTTTGACATGGCTTTGGACTCAGCTTTATGACGGTGTCGAGGTTCAGCATTTTGAACGAGTGCGTGAGCTAGCGTTGGATTATGAAATTATTTATGTGCCATGCCACCGTAGCCACATGGATTATTTACTATTGTCGTATGTGATTTATAAACGTGGCTTGCGTGTCCCCTACGTGGCGGCAGGCGACAACCTCAATATTCCTGTGTTGGGGCAAATGCTCAGAAATGGTGGGGCATTCTTTATGAGGCGTAGCTTTAAGGGCAATCCGCTGTATGCGTCCGTATTCCGAGAATATGTGCATAGCATGCTGATGCGAAACACGCCCATCGAATACTTTATCGAAGGTGGACGCTCTCGTTCTGGGCGGTTATTGCCCCCCAAAAAAGGCATGCTGGCGATGACCGTACAAAGCCACCTACGCCAATCGAGCAAACCCATCGTATTTATTCCCACCTATATCGGCTACGAGCGAATCATGGAAGGTGGCACGTATGTCGGTGAACTCAAAGGCAAACCCAAAGAATCCGAATCGTTAATCGGCTTACTAAAAGCCAGTCGTAAAATTGAGCGGATTTTTGGTAATGTGCATGTCAGCTTTGGTAAACCGTTATTTTTACATGATTTTATGCAAAAATACCAGGTCGCCCCAAATTCACTGCCCAAAGACCGTGCCGATAGTGAGATGCCCAATAACGTCATGCAAATGATTGATAATTTAGGGCTGAAAATCATGCAACGCATCAACCGCTCAGTGGTGCTAAACCCTGTCACCTTGCTATCCTTGGTACTGCTTGACACCCCACATGGGGCATTGGATGAAGCCACCTGTATTGAGCAACTGGCACTGTACCAACGCATTGCCAAAAAACTGCCATACGATGAGGATGTCAGTGTCACAGACGCATCACCGCAGTCGATTATTAACTATGGTATCAAACTCAAACTACTTGAGCGTACGCCTCACGTATTGGGCGATTTGATTCGCATTGCCGAAGGGCAAGCACCACTCCTCAGCTACTTCCGTAATAACATTCTGCACGTTTATATTTTAGCGTCCCTGTGTGCCTGTTTGGTCGAACGCAATGGCACGATTAGCCTTGATAACGTCAAACGTATCGTGGGCATCATGTATCCGTTTTTACAAGCCGAATTGTTCCTCAAATACCCCATCCGCACCCTCGATGCCACACTGGATGAGCATATTGCGGTATTAATTGACGAAAAAATCTTGGTGGATAATGGTAAAAATGCCGAAGGTCACAGCGTCATCACCACCCCTGATCCTAATACTCGCAGTTATCAACAACTGACGGTACTTGCCAACTCAGTCGAGCAAAGCCTTGAGCGGTATTTTATGGTATTGGCACTTCTAAGCCAACAAGGTTCTGGCAAGCTCACCAAAGAGCAAGTCATTGACCTTGGGCATCTACTGGGTCAACGCTTGTCGGTGATTTATGAAGATGATATGCCAGACTTTTTTGACCGTGCATTATTTAGCAGTTTTATAGACGCATTGGAGCGATTGGGCTATATTAGCTTATCGGAGGGTGGTTTTATCACCTTTGACCATCGCATTGATAATATGGCGAAAAATGCCCGTTTTATCCTTGACCTTGATGTGATGCACATTTTGCAACAGATTTCGCAATTGGGCGATGAAGAAATTCAACGCACCTTGAGTGAATTACAAGCCAAAAAACAAAAGAAATTTAGTCGGAAAAAATAAGGGATTATCTTCTTTAATTACCGTTGTAGGGGCGTATTGCATACGCCCTTTGTTTAAATAAAAAAGGTGCGTATGACGCACCTTACGGATTAGAAAAAAACACACCCTACGCCCTGTATTAATTGCGTCTTTGTTCGACAATTAATGAATCAATGCCACTACTTTGTAAGCGTCTTTGTGCCTCGCCTGCCATTTGTGAGTTGGGCATAGGACGAGAAATGACTTGATACACAAGACCCCCATCTTTGAGGTGCTTCTTGACGATTTGGGCATCGACCCCAGCAATTAGCACTTCCGCACGGCGTTTATCCGCATCATCGGCATTGTCAAAGCTATTGATTTGTAAAATATAAGTACGAGTTGGGTCGGCTTCGGTGATGACGATATGGGCTTTTGCGTCTGCTTTATCTGCTTTATCCGCTTTTTTAGTCGTCCCTGTCACCAAGGTTTTATCGTCAATGTCATCTGGATTTGGGCTGGATAGCTCATCGCTTGCCATTGGGTTATCCACGGTGCTGACTTTGTTTGGGTCAGTGGGGTCTTGGTCGGTGGCGGTGGCTTTATCCCTACGTGCAGTCGGTGGGGCAGTAATCACCACGTCAGGCGAGGCATTGGTTGCCACTGTTTGACTGGCAATTGGTTGATTGAGAATACCGCTCACTTGTTGCTCTTTTAGCAAGTCATAAAACTCATAATTGGGAGCAGAGGCGACTGCGGTGGATTTGGGTTGAACCGTGGCTGGATTGGCATCCACGGTTTGGGGTTTTTTGAAGGGATTCCATAGGTAGACAAACAGCATGATGCCCAATGCCAACACCACACCAATCAGCATGGCAGCAAAAAATGACATACCATCAGTCGATTCACGAGGGGTTGCCCCTTTGGGCTTTGACATGATTTGCTCCTTTTGGTGTGATGAGTTGGCTATGGCTTACATACTGGTTGGGGCGGTTAAACCCAATAAAATCAAGCCGTTTTGGATAACTTGACGCACGGATTTTGACAGGCGTAAACGAGCTTGCATAAGGTTTTGTTCCGCTTCACCGAATGCTTCGCCCTCTTTGGGTAAAATACGGTTATCGTTATACCAACCATGAAATAAACTTGCCAAATCTTTTAGATAATTGGTCAATAAATGGGGTTCATAGTTAATCGCAGATTTCTGCAACACACTTGGGTAGGCAGAAAGTAGCTTTAATAGTTCAGTTTCGACCGTTTGGGTGAGTAGGTTTTGGTGAATTTTACCTGCTTTATCATCCACGCTCAAGCCACGTTCTTCAAGGCGTTCTAATACACGGCAGATACGAGCATGGGCGTATTGAATATAGTAGACGGCATTGTCTTTGGTTTGTGATTTGGCAAGCTCAAGGTCAAAGTCGATGTGTTGGTCGGGTTTACGAGCGACATAATAAAAACGAGCAGCATCATTGCCCACTTCGGCACGCAATTCACGCAAGGTCACAAATTGCCCAGAACGTGATGACATTTGCACTTGTTCTTCACCACGCCACAGGGTGACGAATTGCACCAAAATCACGTCCATACGCTCAGCATCGTAGCCCATTGCTGTCAATGAGGCTTTGACACGTTTGATATAGCCGTGGTGGTCAGACCCCCACACGTCAATAATGCGGTCAAAACCACGGTCAAGTTTATCTTTATGATAGGCGATGTCTGAGGCAAAATAGGTAAATTGCCCATTGGCACGGCGAACCACACGGTCTTTTTCATCGCCAAATTCGGTGGATTTAAACCATAAATTGCCGTCTTTTTCGTACAAATAACCACGCTCATTGAGCAAATCTAACGCAGGCAGAATGGCATCTTGCACGGATTTTTCACTAAACCAACGGTCGTAATGCACGTTAAAATCTGCCAAGTCATCTTGGATATCTGCCAAAATATTGTCAAGGGCGGATTGGTGGAAGACTTGATAATTGTCGCCTAAGTTGGCTTTGGCATTGGCAATCAGACCGTCAATATGGGCTTCTTTATCGCCAGATAGCACGATTTTTTCGCCTTTGTCATCTTTACCATATACTGCATCGGCTGGTACGCCTGCAATCATGTGTCCCCATGAGGTAACTAATTGGTCGCCATATTGTTTTTTGAGTGGTTTGGCGATGTCTTTGACATACTCACCCACATAGGCATTGCTAGGGAAAATAATCGGCTCACCGCACAGCTCAAGATAACGTAAATAGGTACTGGTCGCCAAAATATCCATCTGACGACCTGCGTCATTGACGTAATATTCACGCCCCACTTGATAGCCAACCGCTTCTAGCAAGTTTGCCACGCTCATGCCAAAGGCCGCCCCACGCCCATGCCCCACATGTAGGCTAGAAGTGGGATTGGCAGAAACAAATTCGACTTGGATTTTTTTGCCTGCAAATTGCTCAGACGTACCAAAATCCCCTTGTTGGCTCATAATGTCATCCAACACGGCAAAGCGAGCGTTATCATCCAAGAAGAAATTGATAAACCCTGCCCCTGCGATTTCGACTTTGGCGATATTGTCGCTGTTAGGTAAAAGTTCGATAATTTTATTTGCCAAATCACGAGGCTTCATGCCTGCCACTTTGGAGGCGACCATCGCTAAATTACTGGCAAAATCGCCGTGAGCTTGGTCTTTGGTGCGAGTGATGGTGCTGTTATTGTTCCAATCATTTGGCAAAATACCTTGGGTTTTTAGATTGTCGACCACCACATCAAGGGCGGTTTGGATAATAGGCTGTTGTTCAGACATGGCATTTCTCTTTGGAATAATGTTCATCAGTAGTAAATAAGGGATTTAACGGTTAAATATAGCAATTTTTGAGATTTTTTTCATCTACCTTCGCAAGCTTGCCACGAAATTATTTTATTTTGGCGTATAATAACCAACATCAATATATGATGAGGGTCACTGTATGTTCGTTTTGGTGTCTAATGAGATGATTACTAACCTCGGTATGTGGTTAGTTGTGCCTGCGTTTATTGCATTTTTGTTCTTCATTATGTGGGACATTTCCAAAAAATCCAATGCGGGCAAGGCAGGGACTTTTTGGATTTTTATTGCATTGGGTGGTGGTTTTTTTGGTTATTTAATTAAATTATTGATTCAGTGGTATTTTGAACGGCATTTATAGTGATAGGACTTACGCAATTTTAAAATATCTTTTCTTTACAAGGACGCTAGACCCCTGCATACGCAGGGGTGACGAGTAGTTAAAAATATTTCGTCATTCCTGCGAATGCAGGAATCCAGTGTCTTTTGCGTAAGTCCTAAGTGAATTAAATCAAGAATAATACGCTGAAAATTTGGGCGAATGCAGTATACCCCTACAACACGGCTGTTGTTTCTAATTTAAATGACTATAAACACCATTAAAAATCCTCACAAAGATTTAGCTTTGAGTCAATTCCACCATTTGGTGAGCGGATGCCTGCACAGCCCAACAACGAATGAAAAATATTATCATGCGAAACAGCCGTCCCACGGCTCAAATGGCGTGCAAAGTTTTCACTCAATACCTTGCCTTGCGGTGTGGCTTTATATGGCTCTGAAAACCATGCCAAGAATGCAATATCAAACTGCTCTTTTGGGGCGGTTGCCACAGGTTGCCCATGAAAATACTGCCCATTTTCACCCAATGATTCACCGTGGTCTGACACATAGATAAACACGGCTTTTTTATCTTTTAGCATCTCAATCATTTGTGCCAAAAAATTATCCACAGCCAAAATACCGTTATCATACGCATTGATAAGGCTAGCGGTATCACATTTGGCAACATTGGCATCTTGGCAATATGGCTCAAACCCCACGTCACTTGGGTCAAATCTATCAGCATAGGTTTGATGTACGCCCAAAGTATGAAAAATTAACAGTTGTTTGCCAGAATCATAAGATTGAATGGCTTGTTTGGCATAAGGTAGTAGTGATTTGTCTTTTGCACCTGTGGGCTGTTCATTCAGTACCGTGTATTTGGTGACAAGTTTATCTGGGTATAAATAGTCGTAAAACCCAGTCAACGTCTGCAATGAATAAAGCTCGGTATGATAGCCCATTTCGTGAAACACTTGCCCAAATGAAGATTGGTGAACCTTACGATCGGCTTGGGTTTTTAGCATCGGCGAAGCCAAACAATGCACCGAATTGATGGTTAATGTGTCACAAGAAGTGGCATTTTTGAGGCTGTATAACCCTTGGATTTTGGCAAGTTTGGGCGTGGTAGCTCGAGGGTAGCCATTGAGGGCAAAGTGATTGCCCCTTGTACTTTCCCCTATCACAAACACCACCAATAAATCATCATTGGTTGCTTGATACTGGTGTGTTTGGGTCATCAATTCAACATTGGCATACATGGCTTGCATGGATTTCTTGGCACGCCATGCTCGATGAAGGCTATATTCCGCATCCACAGGTGAAAACTTGGTGATATCTTGGACAAACCGTGCGTCACGAATTTGCCCTTTGACACGAAAATCATACCCTTTGGCTTTAATCCACAACACCCCAATCATCAGTGCCACCACGATGGTGAGCGTATCCGACAGTAGTTGTTTGAGCCAAGCTTGTTGCCGAATATTGACCCACCACACCAGCATCATGGGCAAGCCAGCTGTGAGCATCACCCATAGCACAAATTTGGGCGAAATCATTTCCACCGTCAAATCAGCCTCACTGATTAACGCACTCAGCATGATATCTTCGGTTAAGGTGGTCTGATAATTGATTTTGGCAAAGAGTGCAATGCTGGTCACGATAAGGTGTAAACTTAGTATAGCTTTGAGCAGATAACGATGCCACATACCCAACATCAAAGATAAGGCAACCAAGGCAAACGCCACCCATCCGACTTGCAAGGTGGCGGACAAATGGTGATTTGCGACATTATTTAACAACCAAAGATAACCAATGACCAGCACCGTTAATTGCGTTTGGGTAAGGGAAAATGCCCCCCTTAATTGCTGTATTTTTTTTAACATTCAATAAACTTAATATACCTTAGGGCTTGGTCGCCACCATCACCGCTCGTGTAGGGCGTTGGTAGCCTTCGATTGTCTTAGTCGCATCATTGGGGTCAAGAAAGTCCGCCAAAGACTGATAATTCATCCACTCAGTCGCTCGCTGTTCGTCTGTCGAAGTCACATCAACATCCACACATTTAACATCGACAAAACCGACCTTCTCTAGCCACAAGGTCAACGCCTCGATAGACGGCAAACAATACACATTATTCATCATCGCATAGCGGTCTTTTGGCACGAGCACGGTGGTGGCATCACCCTCAACCACTAGCGTTTCGAGGATGAGTTCACCGCCTTTGACCAGTTGGGCTTTAAGCTGTTCAAGGTGTTCAAATGGTGAGGCACGGTGATATAACACCCCCATGCTAAATACGGTATTAAACAGCTGTCCGTGTTGCTCGGCAACGGGCAAGGCTTCGAGCGGTACAGGGATAAAACTCACCGCCAATCTTCCAAATTCATTGCGGTCAACCTCGCCGACAAAGTGGCGTATCGCCAAAAATTGATGATAAAACAACGCTGATGGGTCGATGACGATAACGGTACTTGCCCCCTCGCCTGCCATCCGCCAACCGTGATAGCCTGAGCCACCGCCCACGTCTAGCACTCGGCGATTTTTTAGGGGGCTGATATGCGGTAATACCCTGTCCCATTTCCAGTCGCTTCGCCATTCGGTGTCGATATGGATTTTGCTTTCTTCATTACCCAACATAAAACCGCCTTTTCGCCACGGCATGAGTTTTTTGAGCAGGGCTTGGGTTTGTTTATAGTCGCTGTCCGTCCAGTCAAATTGGGCGTTGATACAGGCGGAATTTAGGTTGATTTTGGCATTTTCAACGCTCGGCAAACGCTCGATTAGCGATTGGTAATAGGGGGCGTGGGCGTAGCGGTTTTTGTCTTTGATATGCTCAAGCCATGTGGGGAGTCGCTTGAGCCATTCGGTAGCAATGGGGTGCTGTTGCGATAACTGTAATAGGGTTAAATAGGTTTCGGTTTCGGCTTTTTGGATAGTGTTGTTCAAAGGATTATTCTCTAAAATAATTATCTGACATAGGCATAATGCCTTTTAAAAACTCTTTTTCGCTTTTGGCAAGCGTAGTTTCTTCTTGTAGCTTGTGTTCAAAGTAACGAATTGAGCCATCAGGATAACGGTAATAAAAATTGCCTACTTCATCAATTGCCATCAAGGTCATTAACTTTTTATCGTACCATCCACCTTGATATTTGCTAATGGTATTTGAAGAAAAATGATAAGTTGGCGGATATAATGCAAAAATAAAGTAAGATTTGTCATCCTTTTTAAAATGGCATCTTTCTGATGTCACTATTTGAATTTTAGTTTCATATAATTTATTGATTTCATTGCGATTATCTTCATTTATGATTATTGGCTTTGCCCCAAGCCTTAAAGCCAGTTCGCTAAAAATTTTGACCAATTCATCGTCTAAATCGTGAAGTATTAAACTTGCCATTTATCACCCTTTACTTAAACGCAATGATAGAAGCAAAGTTCAAAAACTGAAACCATGTCAAATGCCGTTTAAACCCCACCTTTGCCAGTCGCTCGTGGTGAAAGTCTAACGTATCCGTCATCAGCACATTTTCTAACGCATTGCGTTTGCCACTGATTTCCATTTCGGTATAACCATTGGCACGTTTAAAATCATAATACCGCTCAACCCGCCACGCATCGTCCGCTTCATCGAGCAAATGGGTCTTTTCGGTCAAAATCAAAATCCCACCCTCTGCCAACGCATCGTGGCATTTTTTGAGTAACGTTTCTCGCTTGTCAGGGGCTAAAAATTGCAAGGTCAAATTCAACACAATCATATCACACGGCTCAAATTCCACCTCGCATACATCGGCACATATCAGCTCAATATCATGTTGTGGATAATGCTCGGTCAGTACACTTTGGGCTTTGGCAATCATCGGCTGTGAGATATCAATGGCTTTGATTTGTAGGTCATTTTCGCCAAATTCCCCTGCCAACGCAAAACTCACCGCACCCAATGAACAACCCAAATCATACACACGGCTGACTTTATTGCCCTTATTTTTAGCATGGTCGTTGATTTGACGAAATTGGCAATGGCGTTTGGCAAAAATCGGCAACATCGCCAGCATCTGCCCATAGCCTGGCACGCTACGGCGAATCATATCGGGGAAACAAGCCACCACCTGCTCATCAAAGCTAAAGCGAGCATTGGCATCTAGGGGCGTGGTAAATAGGGTATCGTGTTGGGTTGGTTTTGGCATGATGTTTTATCAGTTTATTCAGTAGTAAGTATGAGGATATCGTCAGCTTTGGCATCAAGTAAGGCTTTCATATACCCTCTTCTTCTCGGATACGATTGACCATCTCATTGGTGACAACAACCCCTCGAGAGGGTAAAGGCTCAAAGGGCAAGTCCAATAATTCATCAGATTTTTTTCTGTTCAAATAGTCTTTGATAAGCCCTGCTAACACTGATGGACGTTTGGCTTCTGGCACTTCGGCATAAAAATCTTGAATCACATCATCTGTCAATTCCAATGCAATTTGCATACGATTATCCCCTTTTGTTCTGCGGTTATTGTTGCTATTCTACCATCATCAACCCCCAACAAAAAGGAAAAACCATGCAAACCATTATCTTAGGCGGTGGCTGTTTTTGGTGTACCGAATCGGTGTTTCGCCATGTCAAAGGCGTGAGCGATGTCACATCAGGCTATATGGGCGGTGAGGCAAATACTGCCAATTATCGTGCGGTGTGTGAGGGCGACAGCGGGCATATTGAAGTGATTAAGGTGGATTTTGATGAGGCTATGATAGACCTTGATACGCTGTTGGCGATTTTCTTTGCCACCCATGACCCCACCACTCAAGACCGTCAAGGCAATGATGTGGGTCGGCAGTATGCGTCCGTGGTATTTTATGTTGATGATAGCCAAAAAGTGGTGATTGAACAGACTATTAGCGAATTAAAAGCTAACGGTAGCAAGATAGTGACGGAAGTGTATCCTGCGGTAACGTTTTATCCTGCGGAAGATTATCACCAAGATTATTTTGCCAAAAATCCCACGCAAGGTTATTGTAGCTTTGTGATACCGCCAAAGCTTGCCAAACTTAAGCAATATTTTGGCGGTTTTATGGTAGTTAGCTAATTACACTTGATGAATCTGCTTCAACATTGCCAATACCAAGCCTTATAGTTTGATAGGGGCTAATTTTTAGTCTAAATAAAAATCAAATTCCATACGTTTCGCTGTGGCATTGGCAATTTGTTTACTGGTCAATTTACTCACCGTATAAAGACTGGCTTGAATGCCTGATGAAATCCCTGCTGACGTAATCACGTCACCTGCATCGACATAACGGCGATTGGCAACCACATCAATCTGTGGATATTCTTTGGCAAATAGGGGTAAATCCATCCAATGCGTGGTCGCCATTTTACCATCCAACACGCCAATTTCTGCCAACAAAAACGCCCCTGTACAAATCGACAGCGTTTGGCTGACCTGTGCATGATTTTTGGCAATCCAACCTAACGCAGTAGCATTGTTAATTTCGATTTTTTCCGCTCCATAGCCACCTGGTATCACCAACACATCAAGCGTTGGATGATTGTCAAATTGATAATCGGGTTTGATTTGTAAACCATTACGAGCATGGATAATGTCAGGCGTTTGAGCAATGGTAATGACTTTAAACAGCTTATCACGGTGTTCATCTTCTGCCAGCGAAAACACTTCAAACGCCCCTGCAAAATCCAAAACTTCCACTTCATTAAACATAAAAATACCGACCGTTTTCATGATTTTTGCTCCTTAAAAGTATTTATGTTAATTTAAAAGCCAATCCACCGCATCGTCAATATGTACTTGGGTGCTATCAATCAACGGCACGTTAGTCGCTGTCTGCTGAACCAATAAACCAATCTCCGTACAGCCCAAAATCACCGCTTCCGCCCCTGCTTGGTGCAAATTTTGGATGATTTCAAGATAAATTTGCTGTGATGTGGCATTGATTTGACCTACACATAATTCATCATAAATAATCGTATGCACTTGCTCACGTTCACGCTCATTCGGCACAATTACCTCAATGCCATGCTGTGACATAAAATCTTGATAAAACCCATCGCACATGGTAAACATTGTACCCAACAAACCGACTTTGTTAAGTCCTTGTTGTTGAATATTTTTTGCTGTGGCTTCGAGTAAATGCAACAACGGCACATCAATCCCAGACTGTACTTGTGGGGCGACTTTGTGCATGGTATTGGTGGCAATCAAAATACCGTCCGCCCCTGCCACTTGCAAACGTTTGGCATAATCCGCCAGTAATTCACCAGCCCCACTCCAGTCGCCCGATTTTTGCAAAGCAACGACTTGTTGAAAATCAAGATTGGCAATCAGCAGTTTTGCCCCATGATTGCCACCCAATCGCTGATTGACCGCACGATTAATCGCTTGATAATAGCTAATCGTGCTTTCGGTACTCATACCGCCTAAGATGCCTAAAGTTTTAGTGTTAAGTGTATTTGAAGTCATTATTTTTCCTTTTTGAACTGCTTATAGATAAAACTCACCTTTACCCACTTCAATCACCTTACCGCCGACCAAGATATTTTCTTCGCTATCTACTTGCAAAGTTAAACGGTTTGGTCGCCCCATGTAGTCGCCTTGATGAATGGTAACATTAACAGGGTGCAAGTTTTTCATCAAATGATACGCCCCCAAATTGGCACACGCCGAACCTGTGCCACTGTCTTCCACCATGATTTTGTTTTGTTCAAAAAACAGACGGCTATGGATAATCTCGCCATCCGCCACCCAAAAATACGCATCTACCCCATCCACATTACCCAAGCCATTATCAGCATAAACTTGACGTAATCCTGCCAAATCCACATGGATATTTTGCAACACTTGCACATTGGTGAGTTGAATCAGCAGTTGGCGTGTACCGCTATTGATAAAATAACCTGTGTCATAAATGTCGCTTTCGCTAATCCCAAAAATTTTGGCTAAAGTTTTGTTATCGCTAACAATTTGTTGGTAATCATAACCACGAATTTGCAAGGTAACATGGTTGTCATTGACCTGTACACTGACTGGTTTGGCAAGGGTGTTGAGGGTAAATTCATTCGGCAAACTATTCAATTTATGTAGGATAAAAGCCGAACCCAAAGTCGGATGCCCTGCCAATGGCATTTCATAATTTGGGGTAAAAATGCGTAAATTCGCTACTGCTTTTTTATCATGTTCTATCCCATGTAAATCAGTTGGCGGAAAAATAAAAACCGTTTCACTTAAATTAAACTGTTTGGCAATCGCTTGCATTTGCTCATCATTCAAGCCATCAGCGTGTGGAAATACTGCCAAAGGATTACCGCCAAAATGCGTTTCGGCAAACACATTGACGAGATGAAATTGATAATTTTTCATACTAGATATCCTAAAAAAGTTTGTAGAGCTTACAAATTTTTTGACGTAGGCTGGGTTTTAACCCAGCAAACCCACAATATTCTTACGCTGGGCTAAAGCCACAGCCTACATGATGATTATTTTTGCGTAAGTCCTAGTTTGAGTTTGGTTGCATCATTGAGAAAGCATTTCACAAAATCGAGCCACTTGCTTTTCATCAGTCGCCCATGAGGTGACCAATCGCACCAAGCTATGATTATCATCAAGCTTTTGCCATTCATAAAACGCAAACGCCTGTTTTAACTTGGCAATCAAACGATTCGGCATTTTGACAAAGAGTTGGTTACTTTGTAATGGATACGCCAATTCACAGCCGTGAGCCAGTAAGCCATCTGCCAGTTGTTTTGCCATATTATTGGCATGACGGCACAGGTTAAGATACGCATCATCTTTAAATAACGTCACAAACTGCACACCCAACGCTCGCCCTTTTGCTAGCAACGCCCCATGTTGCTTGAGATAAATGCCAAAATCTTCGGCAAGTTTGGGCTGATTAATGACAATGGCTTCGCCAAATAATGCCCCCATTTTTGTCCCACCGAACCAAAATACATCCACCAACCGCCCCAAATCCGTTAGGCTGATATCGTTATCGACACTGGCTAACGCACTACCAAGCCTTGCCCCATCCATCATCAGATACAAACCATGCTCACGGCAAAATGCACTAATCGCCTGTAATTCGCTTAAGCTATACACCGTGCCGACTTCAGTGGTGTTGGAAATATACACCGCCTTTATCCGTACCACATGGGGCAATAGCTGAAATTTGGCAAGCATAGCGGTCAAGCCTGCCACCGTGACTTTGCCTTGTTCGCTTGGCACAGCAACAACTTTATGCCCTGTGGCTTCTATCGCCCCTGCTTCATTGACATAAATATGCCCTGTATCGGCACACATCACCGCTTCAACAGGTCGTAATAGATTGGCAAGACACAGCAAATTGGCTTGTGTGCCACCTGTGACTAAGAAGGTTTGGGCGTGTGGATTTTGGGTTTTTTCACGCATGATATCAGCGACTTGTTGGCTATATTTGTCCAAGCCATAGCCAGCTTGTTGCTCAAGGTTGCTGTCCATCAAGGCTTGCAAAATCGCAGGATACGCCCCTTCGCTATAATCATTCATAAAACTGTACATTACATTTCCTCCATTTTTAAAGCGTTAATAATAGCCTATTTTTTTGCCGATTGCTGAATTTGCCAAACGCAGAATACCACCAACACGCCCACCGCTAAACTCACCCAATCCAATATCTCACCCATAAATAAGATAGCAATGCCATAGGTAAAAAATGTCTGTAACAATTGCAACTGACTAATTTTGGCAATACCGCCCATCGCCAACGCCTTGTTCCACATAAAAAAACCAAACAACCCACTGACCATTGACAAATAACCCATTGCTAATGTTTGCGTGGGGGTCATTATCAGCAATTTTTGCCACTCCACCAACCAATATGCCAACACTAGCAATATTGGTAAGTTAATCGTAAGTAGCCAGCACATCACCTGCCAGCCTTTCATCTCGCTAGACAATTTGCCACTCATCGCATAACCAAACCCTGCCAAAATCACTGCCACACCCAAATAAAAATCACCTACCGCAAACTGTGCCATACTACCTAGCCCATGACGAAACAACACATAGCACAGCACTAAACTAGCCCCCACCAATGACCACGCCCAAAAAGACTTGGACATATTTTTTCGGCTAAATAATATACCCCATACCGCTGTTGCCAATGGCAATATCGCTAGCACCACCGCCCCATGACTGACTGGCACAGATTTCATGGCTTGGGCGGACAGTATGGGAAAACCATATATCAATCCAATTGAGGCTAAATATAGCTGAAAAATTTGACGGCTATTTGGCAATTTACTTTTGGTGATAAGTAATATCAGTACAGCGACCGAACCTGCAATGATTGAACGCACAACGCCTATTTCAATGCCAGTCAAGGCATGAATGGCAATTTTGTTAAAAGGCAAGGTCAATGAAAATGCCAATACTGACAATAAGCCTAAAATAACAGCGGTACGTTGTTCGTGTGAATGTTTTGATAAAGTGTTGCCTGTCGTTGTCATGCTTGATTCCCCAAGTTAATGGGGTTAGTATAGGTGGATATTTTCAGACAATCCCTATACAGTATCTATTTATAGAAAATAACTGTACTGGTAAAGCAACTAGTACAATTTTATGGATGAATTAAAATGTTTGATAACGAAGCAAAAATGCAAGAATGGTTGGAATCTGAGCTTGATAAAGTTGATGGTCTTAATGATTTGATTGAAAATGTTGATTATCCTTATGAATACAAGCCTAAACATCCTTTTGCCAAGCAGTTTCAAGAAAGCTATCAAAGATGTATCAAGTCTTTAGATATAAATACCATTATATCTAAAAATGAGAATATCTCTTTAGATGATAAAGACATCCTTAAACCCGATATACTTTTATATTCAGATGAGTCCCAAGGTTTAGTTATCATTGAGCTGAAAAATATCGCTAATCCTACTCGGCAGGTAGGTACAGAACTAAATGCTTATGGTGCTGAATTGAAAACACATCTGCCATTTTTAGCGGATGGCGACATTTATAATGTTATCATTTCAAATAATTATCCTACGCTTCTAAAGCATTATATTACGAGAGATGTTATTTGGAATCACAAAAACATTATATGCCTAATTCCTATAAGAAAAGATGGGAAAGTCAAACTGAAAATTGTCGATATTGATAAAATTTCATCTTCAGATATTCCCAATCATCTATGTAATGACCATGTATTTGGATATCAGTTATGCTTGTATGATGATGAACTTTATGGAATAAATCCAAACAGACATAGACTTGATGACCATATAGAGCAAATGCGGACTGCACTTTCTGTTATGAAAACTGAAGGTACACTACAGGGTGATAATGGCTTTGCTTTCTTGTGGAAAGACAATTGGGAACATAGCCTTGCACCATATAGTATATCAATGTTTCATTTATCCCCTTTTGGTTTCTTAGAGCGATTTTTACATACCCCTAATTTTGATGGTACGATAGCGAGTTTACCTAAGGCACAACAACAATTTATGAGAATTCTGTTGGATGAATCACCTGATGGATATACTGCTTCCTTTGACTATATAACAGACAAATCTCTCCATTTTTTAAAATCATTTTGTAACCCATGTGTAGAATGTCCTAACTATTGGATGGCACTAAGAGATATTATGCTTGCTAGAAGCCAACTTATTGCTTTTCAAGGATGGGGCATATTTGATGAATTGTTCAATGAAGCGTTGATAAAATCATATGAAGATGGGAAAATCGAAATACCTTATGACTGTCCATATTTAGGACTTGAAGTCGTAGAAAATGCTTTAGATAGTAGTTATGAATATATAGACCCGTCTTTTCTAAGTTATGAAGATGATTTTTTTAATGATGACTAAAACCCAACTCGTTATCAACCACATCATTGACAACATCCAATGGCAAATCTACCGTGTTGGCAGTAAAGTGCCATCGGTGCGAGTGTTGGCAAAAGAACTGGGCGTATCGCCTTATACGGTCGTGACCGCCTATGATAGCCTAGTCGCACAAGGCTATTTGACCGCCATCAAAGGCTCGGGCTATTTTGTCGCTACACCCAACCAACCTCAGCAAAGCCCTACATCTGCGGTCAATTTACCCACCATGACTGGTAACGTGCTAGAAACCAGTTGGCTGTTACAACATCTGTTTAACAACACGCCTGCGGAACGTGCCTCAGGCACAGGACTGCTGTCATCCGATTGGCTGTATCCTGCCGACAAGCTTGCCAAAGCCCATAAAAAAGCCAGTCAGTCACTACAATTCGTCTATAATTACGGCAATATTCAAGGCTATTTGCCCTTGCGTGAACAACTGGCAAGACAGCTTGCTGAAAGCCATATTCACACCCATCCCGAAACCATGCTCACGACCACTGGCGTGTCATCAGCGATTGAATTAATTGCCCGTGCCATGTGCAAGGTGGGTGATACGGTACTGGTCGATGACCCAACGTGGTTTTGGATTATTGGCTGTCTGCAACAGCTTGGGTTAAATGTGATTGGCATTGAACGTAACGAAAAGGGGATTAATTTGGATGAACTGGAACAAGCCCTTAACACTTATCGCCCCAAACTGTACATTACCAACAGCGTACTACACAATCCGACAGGCTATAATCTACCGCCAAGCAATGTGTTTGATGTGCTAAAACTCATGGAACAGCACGACTGTTATATTGTCGAAGATGACGTGTATCATTATTTTTGTGAGGATAAAACTGCCATGCGATACGCCACGCTTGACGGCATCAAGCGAGTATTTTATGTGACAGGCGTGTCCAAAATTTTGGGTGCAGGTTGGCGAGTGGGTTTGATTGCCAGTCCAGAACAGCATTTAGAAAAACTGCTACGCCAAAAAATGTTCTCCAATATGACCACGCCAGAGCTGACCGAACGTCCGATTTATCAAATTTGGCAAGACAGTTATTACAAAAAACATCTTAGCCAAATTCAGCAACGCTTAAGCCTTGCTCATGCCAGTTTGCAACAACGAATTACCCAAATTGGTTTATCGTATCCGACTGGTGTCAGACAAGGGTTATTTGCTTGGGTGGATGTCGGTATGGATAGTCGAGAATTGGCATTGCAAGCCCATAAGGATAACTGGCTAGTTGCCCCGAGTCATTTATTTAGCCCAACCGCACGCTATCAAACCCACATTCGGCTCAATGTCACTCGTACCAGTGATGAGTTTTTAGCATGGTTAAAAGCTTATTTGATTGGCTAAATTAAAGGTTAAAGGGCGGACTCTCACCACCCATTGATGATTATTTTCAGCCTTGTTAAAAAATGTAAGCAAAGCACAAAAAACCTTTTCATCACCACCTAATTTGACTACCCTTTATCGCATAATTTTTCTTTAAGATTTAGGCGATTGTAACTTCATCTTTTTAATAAAGACACTAGACCCCTGCCTACGCAGGGGGGACGAGTAAATTAAATGTTCGTTACTTCGGGCATATCCCTCGTCTTGCGAGCCTGCAAAACAGTGTTTTGCTTTAACGGCTCTCATCCTGCGAATGCAGGAATCCAGTGGCTTCGGCGTAAATTCAATCTTATCCTGTCATTTAATATTATAAAGGTCATCTATGCGTTTATTACCCATTTCACTGGCTATTACTAGCCTTGCTATCGTCAGCCAAGCACACTCAGCCCCTACGCCACCCAATTTAAGCAATGCCCAATTTCAACAATGCTTATCCAACCTCAAAAGCACCTCTACTTTTAGCGGTGTCGCCAGTACCCTTGAGCAATACCGCCCAAGCGAACCTGACCCAAGCGTGATTGTATCGCTTAACTATCAGCCAGAGTTCCAAAAAGAAGTTTGGGATTATCTCTCAGGACTGGTCGATGAAGAGCGAGTACAAGACGGTATCAATGCCAAAAACCAACACCAAGCCACCCTAAACCGTATCGAACAACGCTACGGCGTAAAAGGTACGGACGTACTAGGCGTGTGGGGCGTTGAGTCGAATTTTGGTAAGCAACTGGGTAAAAAAGACTTGATTCAGTCATTGGCGACTTTGTCGTGTTTTGACCGCCGTCAAAGCTACTTCCGTACTGAGTACGCCAATGCCCTCAAAATCCTAAAAAATGGCGATATCCGCCGTGATGATATGAAGGGTTCGTGGGCAGGGGCATTTGGTCAAACCCAGTTTATGCCATCGACCTTCCTTCGCCTTGCTCAAGATTTTGACGGCGATGGGCGTAAAGACTTGGTCAATAGCCAAGCCGATGCCCTTGCTTCGACCGCCAACTTCTTAGCAAAAGCGGGCTATCGCAGTGGCGAACCGTGGGGATTTGAGGTGAAATTGCCGTCAGGATTTTGGGCGGATAGTAACCGCAAAGCCAAAAAACCAATGAGCTACTGGCGAAACCAAGGCTTGACCCTTGCCAATGGACAGCCTTTACCATCAAGCCTAGACAGTGCAGGGCTGATTTTGCCTGCAGGTAGCAAAGGCCCTGCGTTCTTGGTCGGTAAAAACTTCGATGCGTTTTATAGCTACAATGCGTCAGAAAATTACGCCCTTGCCATCGCCCATTTATCCGACATGATTAGCAAAAACCAAGTCACTAATGTCGGCTTTGTCACACCTTGGCCGACTGATGATGCAGGGATTACTCGCCGTCAAACCCGTGAGATTCAGCAAGCGTTAATCAATCGTGGCTATGACATTGGTGAAGCGGATGGCATGATTGGCGAAAAATCACGCCAAGCGATTCAAGACTTCCAACGTCAACAAGGGGTGAATCCTGACGGACGTGCAGGCATGAAGCTATATCGTCTACTAATGGCAAATCCTGTAGGTGGGGTTCGGCAGTCTTCAACCGTCAACCCAACAAACCCTAATCCAACAATTTATCGCCAACCCACTAGCCAATCCACGTTTAAAGCTGTTACTGATAGCAGTGGGCGGGCTACTTATTATCGTACTGATAGTGGGCAAGGTGTTATTGTTTCGCCGTAAACAAGCCCAACAACCTTAACCTTTTAGCAATAAAAAACCCTTAAATACGAATTTAAGGGTTTTTTATGTTAAATCAATACTTTATCAAAATATTAATTATCTTCTTCCTCGTCATCCCATTTTTTGAACGAGTCACGAGGGTCGATACCACGGCGTTTCATGTCAGCGACTTGTTCTTCTAAAGTGCGTGAGCGTTCGGCTTCGTGCATGGTTTCTTCAAGGTGATTCAGTTTTTGTTCTAGGGCATTCGCTTCAGTGGTTAAGTGACTGTTTGGCATCATTATTTCCTTTATTATTGATAGGTTAAAATGGTTGAGTGCTTAAATGATTTATGTTAATTGGTTAAGTTGGTATTGAGTCGCCAAAATTCTCGCCCAATCCGTTCATCTTTGGCAGGTAATAACCATTGATTATCCACCAGTTGTTGTTTTAGCCATTGAAAATCCACGTTATTAATTTGATGACGTGACACCGCATGCAAATTGGGAACAACCTTACTGGCTTCCATCAATGCCACAGGTTTTAGCGATTCATTCAGCCGTCTTAACAGGCTATCACTGCTAAAATTAGGCGTCAGTAGGCGTAATTGGTCAATCACCTCTCGCCAAGTAAAGCTGTGAGTCGCCATCACCTCTTGTAAATTACCTGCTTGATAGGCATGGGCAGAAAAATTCACCAAAAAACTATCATCTAAGGTCATGTTTTCAAAATTGGGCGGTGGGTCGAAATTTTTACTTGGGTTAGGCACACTGCTTAATAGATTGCCTCGAAGTGTGGTGGTGGTCGCTGGTTTGGGCTGTAAAATATTGCGACTGAAAGGCTGTGCTATTGTGCCACGCACCCAGCCTTGCGTACTTTCGGTATTAATCAAATCATTTAACGCAAGTTTTAATTCATCAATCGCTTGCTGTGTTCGCAAAAAATACATCGCTCGATTGCCTTGGTCTTTGTCAATTAAAGACGCTAAATCAATGCGTTGGCGTGAAAATTCGACTTGTGGGGTTTGGGTTTTAATTAAGGCAAGTAACGGCTTTTTCTTGGTGACGGCATAAATATAGCTCAAATGCAACAAACTGACACCTGATGGACTCAAATGCCCATAACCATTGCCCAACACAAACAACAAATAATCACACTGGTCAATCTGCTGACGTGTGTAATCCATAAACTGGCTCGGATGTGCAATCAAATCCCACGTCAAAAAATACCCATCTGACAATGCCAGTTGCAAGGCATTTTCAAACTCAGGGTGTTCATTACGAACCAAACAAACATGAATGTGATAACGCTGTGGTGTTGACACCTGACCCTCTCTTGATAAAATCATAACCCATCATAGGCATTTTGCCAAAAATTTACGCTTAACTGGGGTAAAAACTGCCCCAATAAGCGTTGAGCGACTTGCTCCGTTGCTATAAAATTCCCAGTATGATAAAAATTCAACGCTGATGATTGAGATGAATGATTCACAATCGTTAATCGCTCTAATAAGGTATGCACACGTTTGGCAATCGCTTGCCCAGAATCTATCAGTTGTAATCCTTGTAATTGTACCCCTTGCTGCTGTCCTTGCTGATAGTGGTTTTGTAATTTTTCTATCAGATACCCTTTAAAAAATGGAAAATGTGTACAACCCAACACTAATTGATCCACTCGTTTGACAAATAATTCCGCCATCAAGTCGTCCAATGCCTGTACCGCCACATGCTCAGTCGGCATTCCTTCCTCCACCCACGGCACAAGGCTGGCGATACTATATTTATACACAGTCACACCTTGGGGATTTGCCACCTCATCAATCACGTCATTGAGCAAATAGCCGTGTAAAGTTGCAGGGGTCGCTAATACTGCCACTTGTTTGGTTTGGGTGTGTAGCACCGCAGGTTTGAGGGCAGGCACTAGCCCCACAATCGGCAAATTGGGATAAGCTTGACGCACCGCAGGCAACCCATGAGCTGAGGCGGTATTACAAGCAATCACCACCAATTTACAGCCTTGTTTGACCAACCAATCCACCGCTTGTAGCGTTAACTTTTGGATATCATCCGCTTGCCGTGAGCCATAGGGAACATGCAAGGTATCTGCTAAATAAATATAATTTTCAAACGGTAATTGTTTATAAATATGCGTAAACACCGATAACCCACCCAATCCAGAATCAAACACACCGATTGGGGCGTCAGGATTTAAACAGGCGGTTATGGGTGATTGGGTCATGGGGTGTCTGTATTTAATCTTATCTTTTTGATACATGGTATTTTATTAAATGTTCGTAGGGTGAGTATGATGTACTCTAAATAAACAACTTATTTTGATAATACAAAAGTAGTAAGTGTTATTCGCCATTTTTAAATCTCCCCCAACCCCCTCTTTACGAAAGAGGGGGCGTTGCCTTGAACATAAATCTAATACGAGGGCAAAGTCCCCCTTTTTTAAAGGGGGATTTAGGGGGATTCAAACCTACAATACTTCCACCAGTTTATCATTTAAGCGTTGTGTAATACCTACTTGAACATTCATAAAATCGCATTAGTATACCATTATTTGCTAAAAAATGGCTCAAAAATTGCCAACTAATTCAAACTGATTATCCCCACTATTTAGCACCAATGTCGCTCCTGTGGCGGTGGCGTGCAGTTCGCCCAACTCAATCAAATGATAAAATACATTGCGATGAATCAACCCATATAGCTTGGAATCGCCATTTTGACGCACCAATAAATAAGGCTGATTGGCTTGGTGTGGTTGATTTTGGTAAGGAAAGCCGAGCGAAATAGGGTGCTTGTCATCAGCAATAACAACATCACCTTGGGCGGTACAAAACTGCAACCACGTCTGCCCTTCATGTTCAATTTGTTCAACTTCGGTCACTATAATTGGGGCATCTTCGACTTGGATTTGGATTTTTTCGACAGGGGTTTTGAGAAAATACTGCACCTCGCCTGCCCCATTCCCATTAACGTCCCCCTCTTCCGCCCATAGCACTTTAGAAAACAGCTCAACCAATGACTGTCTAGTCACTAATCGCCCCTCATGCCACCAATCGCCATTGGCTTTGATGAGCATGTCCATCGCACCGCAAGATTGGGGTTGCCATTTTTCGAGTGGCGGTATGGGACGAGTGAGGCGTGTCGTAGGTAAGCGAGGGTCGGCTATGCCACTGACTGGGCTGTCTGTGGAAGCCAAGGCTTGATTGAGTTGTTCAAACAGTGAGTTCATAGGCGGTAGTAGGCTTGGCTAAAGGTTTGAAAAATTATCGACAATAATTTACAATATTAACATTCATCGTCATACATTGGCTTATTGTATAACCTTGAATTGGGGGATGCCAAAGATTTTTGTAGTGAAATTGCTATGTTGTTTGGGGCGTATTTCTATTATAATGGATAGTATTTACCAAATAAATTTGCAAGCAGTAAGCTTTTCGCTTATGCCAGTTTAATAAATGTAGGAGTTTGTATGCAAGACATCGAACGTGAACAAATGGAATTTGACGTTGTCGTTGTGGGCGGTGGCCCTGCTGGGCTTTCCACAGCGATTCGTTTACGCCAATTAGCCATCGCTGGGGGTAATCCAGATTTTAGCGTGTGTGTGGTCGAAAAAGGCTCAGAATTTGGGGCTCATATCTTGTCAGGGGCAGTGATTGAACCTCGTGCATTGGATGAGTTGATTCCTGATTGGAAAGAAAAAGGTGCACCTGTCACCGTCCAAACCAAGGGCGACCGTGTGTACATGCTCAAAAACCAAACCAAATACCGTGAATTACCAAACAACATCGTACCAAGCCTTATGCACAATGATGGCAACTATATCATTTCATTAGGCAATCTTGTGCGTTGGCTTGCCACCCAAGCCGAAGAACTCGAAGTGATGATGTTTCCGGGATTCTCAGCGTCAGACGTGCTATACAACGAAGATGGCTCAGTCAAAGGCGTATTGACAGGCGATATGGGTGTCAATGCCGAAGGTCAGCCAAAATCTGCGTATGAGCCGGGTTATGAGCTACTTGCCAAATACACCATCTTTGCTGAAGGTTGCCGTGGACATCTTGGCAAACGCTTAATGAGCCGTTTTAACCTAAATGACGGCAAAGACCCACAACATTATGGTATCGGCTTAAAAGAACTGTGGGAAATCGACCCTGCCAAACATGAACTGGGTATGGTGCTACACGGTTCTGGCTGGCCATTGAGCGAAACACATAGCAATGGTGGTTGGTGGTTATATTTTGATGAAAATAACCAAGTATCATTTGGTATGGTTATCGACCTTGCGTATCACAACCCATACCTATCACCATTTGATGAGTTCCAACGCCTTAAAACCCATCCACTGATTGCCAATATTTTGACAGGTGGCAAACGCCTATCGTATGGGGCAAGAGCCTTGACCAAAGGTGGTCTAAACTCATTGCCAAAACTGTATTTTGCAGGTGGTCTATTGGTCGGTGATGATGCAGGTTTCCTAAACCCTGCCAAAATCAAAGGCACGCACACCGCTATCAAATCAGGTATGTTGGCCGCCGAAGCCGTGTACGAAGCGATTGCCAGTGGTCGCCAACATGACGAAGTTGCAAGCTATGAAGATAAATTCAAAAACTCATGGTTATTTGAAGATATGTACCAAGCTCGTAACTTTGCCACTGCCATGCACCGTATGGGTATTTGGATGGGTGGTGCATTTAACTTCCTTGAGCAAAACGTCTTTAAAGGTAAAATGCCTCTTACCATCCATGACAACTTGCCAGATTATGACGTGCTAGAGCGTGCTGACCATGCGTTTATCCCAGATTATCCAAAACCAGACGGCAAGCTGACCTTTGACAAGCTATCTTCGGTGTTTATCTCAAACGTAAATCACGCTGAAGACCAACCTTGCCATCTACAACTCACTGACCCAGATGTACCAATCAAACGCAACCTCAAAATCTTTGCCGAACCTGCCCAACGCTACTGCCCAGCAGGCGTGTATGAAGTGGTGCAAACCGACAATGGGGCAAAATTCGTGATTAACTCACAAAACTGCGTGCATTGCAAAACCTGTGACATCAAAGACCCATCACAAAACATCACTTGGGTCACGCCAGAAGGTGGCGGTGGTCCGAACTACCCAAATATGTAATCCTTATCTCGCATATTAGTGGCTGATTCAAATGCAATAAAAAAACCCACTTTTGATAAGTGGGTTTTTTGGTAATTCGGAACTTTATTTTCTATTTGTAGCGTTTTTTATATAATACCAAACCCAAAATTTAAAGTCGTAGGGGCGTAATGCTTACGCCCTATTTTGAGATTTCAAATATAGGGCTTATGCAATAAGCCCCTACAATACGATATTTATTGGGTTTGGTATAATATGTAACAAATCGTTATATTTTCTTATGAGGTGATTATGCAAGCATTCTTAAAGGCATATCAACGAATGGGGCTTGTCCCCTTGATTATCGTTGGTTTAATATTAGGTATTTTGGTCGGTAGTTTGGCAAACCCCACCATCATCGGTGGCTTGCCGATGAGTGTCGCTGAAACGATTTCGATTTTGGGTTCGTTATTCGTTGGGGCATTAAAAGCCATCGCCCCGTTACTGGTCTTTGTATTAATCATCTCTGCAATTTGTCAACACAAATCAGGTGTACAAGTCAACGTTCGCCCTACCCTAGTGCTGTATATGGTCGGCACATTTTTGGCAGCCTTAACCGCTGTCTTAGCCAGCTTTATGTTTCCAACAGAGCTTATTTTAAAAACCGCTGAAGTCAGCCAAACCCCACCAGCATCATTGGCAGAAGTATTACGCACCTTACTGACCAATATCGTAGAAAACCCCATCAAAGCAATGGTCAATGCCAACTATATGGGCGTATTGGCATGGGCGGCGGTATTGGGATTGGCATTGCGTCACGCCTCTGAACACACCAAAACCATGATTAACGATGTGGCTGATGCCGTATCATCGGCAGTGAAATGGGTGATTTGGTTTGCCCCATTTGGGGTATTTGGACTGGTCACACAAACCATTGCCGAAACAGGTCTGTCCGTGCTATTGGGCTATGCTCGCTTACTTGCCGTCTTGGTCGGTAGTATGTTGTTTATTGCCTTGGTGGTCAACCCACTGATTGTATTGGTAAAAACTCGCAAAAACCCTTATCCATTGGTATTTACTTGCCTTAAAGAGAGTGGGCTTACTGCCTTCTTTACTCGCAGTTCGGCAGCTAATATTCCTGTTAACCTCAATCTTGCTAAAAAATTGGGCTTACATGAAGACACTTATTCGATTACCATTCCACTGGGAGCGACCATCAATATGGCAGGGGCAGCTATCACCATCAATGTGATGACCTTAGCGGCAGCTCATACGATGGGGATACAAGTGGACTTTGTATCAGCATTGTTGTTATCAGTCTTGGCGACCTTGGCAGCCGCAGGGGCTTCTGGTGTGGCAGGTGGTTCGCTGTTGTTGATTCCGTTGGCGTGTAGCTTCTTTAATATTCCAGATACCATTGCCATGCAAGTGGTGGCGATTGGCTTTATCATTGGGGTGATTCAAGACTCGGTGGAAACTGCCCTAAATTCTTCGACTGACGTACTATTTACCGCAGCAGCCGACCCACAATATGCTTACCATAAATAAGTACCGAAACAAAATTATCTTATATAGTTGTTTAAACTAGAAATAAGACAGTTTTGTAGGGGCGTATTGCATACGCCCAAAATTTCATCGTATTGATTCTGATTTAATTCATTATAATTTATTATGAGCCAGTAAAAAACCCTGTCGCAACAGGGTTTTTTATTGGTTCAATTCACAGATTAGCCTGCTTGGTCAAGTAGCATACTGCGTAGATGACCAATGGCTTTGGTTGGGTTCAAGCCTTTTGGACACACTGACACACAGTTCATAATACCACGGCAACGGAATAGGCTGAATGGGTCGTCAAGACGAGCCAAACGCTCTTGGGTTGCTTGGTCACGGCTGTCTGCCACAAAGCGGTAGCCATTGAGCAACGCTGATGGGCCTAAGAATTTGTCAGGATTCCACCAAAATGACGGACAAGAAGTCGAACAGCACGCACACAAGATACACTCATACAAGCCATTGAGTTTTTCACGGTCTTCTGGTGATTGTAGACGCTCAGTCGGTGGGGCTGGCTGGTCGTTAATCAAATATGGCTGTACTTTTTCGTATTGGGCATAAAACTGGTTCATATCCACCACCAAATCACGAATCACAGGCAAGCCAGGTAATGGGCGTAGCGTGATTTTATTTGGCAAGGTGTTCATGTTAATCAAGCATGATAGACCATTTTTACCATTGATGTTCATACCGTCAGAGCCACAAATACCTTCACGGCACGAACGGCGGAAACTGATGGTTTCGTCAATGGTTTTTAGGCGGACAAGTACGTCCAACAACATACGGTCAGAGTCCAATAACTCGATGGTGTATGTCTGCATACGTGGGGCTGCGTCCTTATCAGGGTCGTAGCGGAAAATTTCGATGGTGCGAGTACCTCGGCTCATATTGCTAAACTCCACACTTGGATATCATTGAATATCCGATAATTTTAAAATTTTTGGGCGTGGGTGAGGCGGTCGATACCCCACCACGCCACGTTAATAGCGACTTCAACCAATCCGTGATTAGAACGTACGAACTTTTGGCTCGACATAATCTACGGTCAATGGGCTTTTACGCACAGGTTTATAAATCACACGGTTGCCTTCTGAGAACCAAAGCGTGTGTTTCATCCACTCATGGTCATTACGTCCTAGCGGTGCATAGCTGTCATCGGCTGGGCGTTCGTAATCCACCACGGTATGAGCACCACGGCACTCTTTACGTAAGGCAGCAGACAACATGGTCGCTTTTGCCACTTCGTAAAGGTTTGCCACTTCAAGGGCTTCGATACGAGCGGTGTTAAACACTTGTGATTTATCCACAAGATGCACACGGTTAACTTTTTCTTCCAATGCCAAGATTTTTTTCACGCCTTCATCCATTGATGCTTGGGTACGGAATACCCCAGCGTGTTGTTGCATGGTACGGCGAATTTCATCAGCCACGTCTTGGGCATTTAGACCATCGGTTGATTGTTGTAAACCGTTCAAGCGGTGCATGGTTTTATCTAGCACTTGTGGTGACAATGGCGAATAGTCATGGCGGTCAGACGCATGGAATTCATCAATGATATGCTGACCTGCAGCACGACCAAACACCACCAAATCAAGCAATGAGTTCGTACCTAGACGGTTTGCCCCATGCACCGATACGCATGAACACTCACCAATGGCGTATAAGCCTTTGACGATTTTTTGGGTAGCATATAAGCCGTCCGCATCTGTACCTGCTTCAAGGTCAGGCATTACCACTTGACCATGAATATTGGTCGGAATACCGCCCATTTGGTAGTGAATCGTTGGCACAACAGGGATTGGCTCTTTGGTGATATCTACGTTAGCGAAGTTTTTACCAATCTCATAAACCGATGGCAAACGCTTCATAATGGTATCCACGCCCAAGTGGGTCATGTCCAATACCACATAGTCGCCATTTGGACCACAGCCACGACCTTCTTTGATTTCTTGGTCCATTGAACGTGATACGAAGTCACGAGGGGCTAAGTCTTTTAAGGTTGGGGCATAGCGTTCCATAAAGGCTTCGCCATCTTTGTTACGCAATAATGCACCTTCACCACGACAACCTTCAGTCAATAGTACGCCTGCACCTGCCACACCTGTTGGGTGGAATTGCCAAAACTCCATATCTTGAAGTGGAATACCAGCACGCACTGCCATACCTAGACCATCACCTGTATTAATAAAGGCATTGGTTGAAGCGGCAAAAATACGCCCTGCACCACCTGTCGCTAATACGGTGGTTTTGGCTTGGAATACTGCCACACGACCTGTTTCTTGCTCAAGGGCAATCACGCCATTGATGTCGCCTTTCTCATCTTTCACAAGGTCAAGGGCAATCCATTCAATGAAAAACTCTGTGCCTTGCTCAAGATTTTTTTGGTAAAGGGTATGCAAAAGAGCATGACCCGTACGGTCAGCCGCCGCACACGCACGTTGTACCGCTTTTTCGCCATAATTGGCAGTGTGACCACCAAACGGACGCTGATAAATTGTACCATCGGCATTACGGTCAAATGGCATACCCATGTGTTCTAGTTCGTACACCACTTTTGGGGCTTCACGACACATATACTCGATAGCGTCTTGGTCACCGAGCCAGTCTGAACCCTTGATGGTGTCATAAAAATGGAAATGCCAGTTATCGTCACTCATATTGCCAAGGCTAGCACCAATACCGCCTTGAGCCGCAACGGTGTGCGAACGAGTTGGGAAAACTTTGGTCAAAACAGCGACATTCATACCGCCACGAGCCAACTGAAGAGAGGCACGCATACCAGAGCCACCACCACCCACGATGACAGCATCAAATGTAAGGGTCTGAATATTGCTGATAGTGTTATCTTGTTTTGTTGCCATTGCTTTACTTCCTAAGCATTAATTGACATGAAAAATTCGGATAAAACCGCTACTCTCATGCAAAATTGAACGGATTGCGAAAAATTTTCTTTAAATCAACAGTTTATTTTAACCAAAGAAAATCCAAACGCCCCAGAACAGATACACCACAATCGCAATAATCATCGCTGACTGTAGCACAAAACGTAAGCCACTGGTTTTGACATAGTCGGTCAATACCGTCCACATACCCACCCAAGCATGACCCACTAACGCCACAATCGCCAATAGCGAAAATAAACGCATTGGCAAACTCAGCATAAAGCCACGCCATAATTCAAAAGTCGGTTGATGCGTCAAAAACCAGCCTAGCATGATTAGCGAGTACACTGCCAAAACCACCGCACTAATGCGTTGCATCACCCAGTCACGAGAGCCTGAGCCTGTTAAACCTGTTGCACTTTTCATTAGAACATCACCCATACAAATGAACCAACTACCCAAAGAGCAGCCAGCACAAAGCCAATGAATGTCGCTGTGCGACCACTTTTTAACTCTTCATTCATGCCCATATCGGCAAATAAATGCTTCATACCCATCACAAAGTGATAGCCAATGGCGGCGATAAATACCCATGCCAATAATTTGACCAGCACATTACTAAACACCGCTGCATAACCTTCAGGGCTAGCAAGGGATGTTTGAAAAATCCATAACATCACAGGAACTAATAAAAATAACACCACACCAGACACACGGTGGGTAATGGAAGCCAACGCAATTGGGTTTTTTGAATTAACATTAATTACTTGGCTTAAAGGAAGGTCAATCGGTCGGTTGCTTTTCACAGCGGGCATCCTTTATTCGCAGTTTGAACTTACCTGTCATTGTTCCCAGCACAACTCAACAACTAACAAAATGTGTTAATTGTACATACGACACAGTCTGTTAAAAAACAGGTAAATCGAAGATAAGGAATAGCTAGCGTACTTTGACATGTCAAAAATTTAAGCATTATTAGGAACAGGCGTCAATGAAGGGTATTTTATAACGTCATTAACGCTTAGATAACTTTTAGTTATCCAATGATTGTAGTTACCCAATGATTGAGTCACGCAATCATCCACCTAACAATAGCCAACAAAAACCCACCAATAACCACTGATCATTGATACTTAAGGATAATTATCAACAATACTAAGCTATTGATGGTTGATATTGAAAAGACAAAGCTAGCCACCAGTAAAATTTTATTAATTATAAAAGGCTTTGCTTACAAATACAAACAAAAACGCAAAAAAACACTTTTTTTGGTAAAAAAAAGTATTAATAACTTAAATTTTACCAATGCTTAGATGAAATTTATTTTCATTTTTATGTCAAATGCTGTTAATATAGATAAGATTTGCGTAAGGTGGGTTTACCTTATTTCACACCGAAGTGATACTATCTGGGCAATGGCTTCGCCAATCAGCTCACCGTATCCTACTCTTTAACAGTAATATGCGGTACTATTCTGATAGGGCTAAGTATTATTTTTATTCTATGTCTGTGAGGATATTATGTCAGAGAAAGACAACAGTGCAGTTTTGCAAGTTAATGGAAAAGACTATCCACTTCCGATTATCGAAGGTACATTAGGCAATCCTGTCTTGGATATCAAAGGGGTGCAAGAAGCAGGTTTTTGGACGTATGATCCGGGCTTTATGGCAACCGCTTCGACTGAATCAAAAATCACCTTTATTGATGGTGACAAAGGTATCCTATTACACCGTGGCTACCCAATTGACCAATTGGCAGACCAAGCTGAATACCTTGAAGTGGCATATGCCTTGATTCATGGTGACCTACCAAATGCCGAACAAAAGAAAGACTTTTATGAAAAAGTCCGTAAACACTCGATGGTAAATGACCAATTACGCCGTTTCTTTGAAGGCTTCCGCCGTGATGCTCACCCAATGGCAATCATGGTTGGTGTTATGGGTGCATTGTCTGCGTTCTATCACAACAACCTTGACGTTAGCAAACAAGACCACCGTGAAATCACAGCGATTCGCCTAATTTCTAAAGTACCGACCATCGCCGCCATGTGTTATAAATATAGCAGTGGTCAACCTTTTGTATATCCAAAAAACAACCTAAGCTACGCTGAAAACTTCCTACAAATGATGTTCTCAACGCCAGCAGACGTGGATTATAAAGTCAATCCAATCCATGCCAAAGCGATGGATAAAATCTTCACCCTACACGCTGACCACGAACAAAATGCTTCAACCTCAACCGTTCGTTTGACAGGCTCAACAGGGGCAAACCCATACGCTTGTATCGCAGCAGGTATTGCGGCTCTTTGGGGGCCTGCACATGGTGGTGCGAACGAAGCTGTATTACAAATGCTAGACGAAATCGGCACAGTTGACAATGTCGATGAGTTTATGGAAAAAGTTAAACGTAAAGAAGTCAAATTGATGGGCTTCGGTCACCGTGTCTATAAAAACTTTGACCCACGTGCCAAAGTGATGAAAGAAACTTGTGACGAAGTGTTGGGCGAATTGGGTATCAAAGACCCACAACTTGAACTTGCCATGAAACTTGAGCAAATCGCCTTAAACGACCCGTACTTCAAAGAGCGTAACCTATATCCAAACGTGGACTTCTACTCAGGTATCATCCTAAAAGCTATCGGTATCCCAACATCAATGTTTACCGTTATCTTTGCATTGGCTCGTACCTCTGGTTGGATTAGCCACTGGTTAGAAATGCACTCAGCTCCATACAAAATCGGTCGCCCACGCCAGCTTTACACGGGTGCGACACAGCGTAATTTTGTTAAAGTGGAAGACCGTAAATAATCTGTCTGCTACGATACCCATAGCCAAAATAACCATAGCCAAAACCCCAAGTCATCACTTGGGGTTTTCTCATTGGGGTCTTGTGATTTGGAGTCTTGTGGCTTAGGGGTTTATGACTTGGGGTTGTGTGACTTTGTTTTTATATCTTACGTTAAAATCCAAATAACTGCCCAAGGTAATGGCTGATTTTTTGCCAATTGCCATTTTTATTCCAATTAAGCATGATATCCAGTGGCTGTAACAGATTAAGCACAGTAATCAACACCCCAAACATGGCAATAATCTTATTACGTTTTGCCATCAATTGCTGTTCACACTGCTGGTGATGAAACGTCAAAATACGATGCACTTGGTCAAGTTGGCTATTGGTTTCTTGGTACTCTCGCTCTAGCTTATAGACTTGATTGATTTTTTCCCACGCTTGATAAGTGGCGTAGCGATTGACTTGGACAGGGGCTGAAAAATAAAACTGGGCATTAAATTTTGCTGATTTAAGATACAGCTCATTCAAGGCTTGGATATTTTCGGCACTTTCTGGCAATTTTACGATATTGGCTAATGCCTCACTAATTTGATTAAGTGCCAATTGATACGCCAACGCCAACATTACCAATAATATCACTCGTCTAGGCTGTTGCATCCCTTGATAAGGACTGATAAATACCACCCCTCGCCCATCAATATGCCATTTGTCACGACCACTCATCGGTTCAAGGGTTTCGGCTAGTAGCGAGGTTGACCCTCGGATAAAAGCGGATGGTTTGGCTAATAAGTCAGCGGTTGTTTGATGCTCAAGGTTTTCATGCACCAAAGCAACCCTTGCTAATAATTGGTCGCCGTGATTTTCTGCTAGGTTTTTATATAGGTGACTACACGCTTTAACTGTCGCAGTCTGCTCTACTTCGACCGCTCGAAAGCTTAATGTCTGAGCAAATTCACTGCCCACAAAAAAAGTCATGTCAAAATTACCCAATGTTTCATCGGTAGCGGTGATTGCCATGCTATGACAAAGGGTCGGTACAAAAAACTCAAGCGGTTGACCCATGTAGCTCAAGGGTTGAGTTTTTGCAACCACGGTGTCACAGTTACGATAAATATAGCCAAATTGCTCAATTGACATGGGTTTTAGTCCAACAAAATTTTACTTATATTAGATTTAAGATTTATAGGGTCGCCCCTACTTTTCTAGCAATGGCAATCCCTTCCTCGATAGTCAAACAAACTGGCTCTACTGGGGTGTCTTTAAATAAAATATCCCCTTCTCGAAACATCACACATTCATTGACATACAACTGTTGCCAATCCTCATTACACGTCAGCGGAATGGTGGTAATCAGCGTGGCTTTATCAGTGTCACTGGTCAATTCGCTAAAATCTACCGACAAATCGCCATCAGCAAGCTTCGCCTCACCAAAAGGGGCTTTTCGAGTGAGATAAAATAACAAACTCCCTGCATACGCCAATTGCCAATCGCCATTGCTAATCAAGCAATTAAATAGCCCAAGCTCGGACAATTCACGGCAAATTTTGGTCAAAAAAGCGAATAAATCAGCGTCTTTAGGTGGCTTGCTAAATTCGGCTTTTAGGCGATTGAGCAAATAGCAAAACGCCATTTCCGAATCGGTCGTCCCCACAGGCTGATAATGCACAGGCACGGCAGGCAACTGCATGGTAAAACCTCGGTGCAACTGTCCATTATGAGCAAACGCCCATTCTTCGCCCCATACTTCACGCACAAACGGATGGGTATTGGCAAGGCAAGTCACACCTTGAGTGGCTTTGCGGATGTGGCAGATGACATTCATCGCCTTAATCGGATAGGCGTTGATAAGGTCGGCAACTGGCGAGCAGTAACTGGGCTTGTCATCGTGAAACTGGCGTAGTCCTGCGTTTGCCCCACTTTGGCTACGTTCAAAAAACACGATACCAAAGCCGTCTTTGTGGTGGTCGGTCTGTCCGCCACGCTTACGAAACCCTGCAAAGCTAAAGTTGATATCGGTGGGGGTGTTGCAGTTCATTCCGAGTAATTGGCACATGATTTTTCCATTGATTTTGGATATGATTTAACCTAAAATAGTTGCTAATACGCCCCCCGACCCTGCCCTATGTTTGTTAATTTTGTATTAATTAGCATAGAAGTAATCGGGGGCTTTCTTTTTATTTTTGCAAAAAGAAGTTATAATATTCGTGAATGTGAAATAAGGCTAGACTTTAAAGTAGGGTTCATCGGGTTTAGCGAAAGCTGAACCCTTTTCTATTTAACCAAAAATTTTAAAAAATACATCAAAAACGGTCAGTTTTTTTATCACCAAATAACTGATAAATGGGAAAAATAATAATACTAACATCGTCATGGGAATATAAAATTTCTTGTTCATTGTTAGTGGGTGAGAAACAACAAAATTTGGATGAAATTTACACACATAGACCGTAATTTTATTGTCCTTAATTGCTAATTCACGCTCAACATCACCTTTATTTTCTCTTAGTAACTCACCAAAAGCATTGATACGCTCTGAATGATATTTTTTCCCTTTGTAAACATAATGATAAGACAGTTTTCCCATATAAAGAATATAGTTTGGTAATTTGGGGTTTGGGTGGGCTGTAATTTCAACACTTTCAACCGTTGCCAAAACTTTTTCGCCAAAAAATTTCATGTAACCATCAATAATAAGTGGTAGTAATAACAACAATGTTAAAGCAAATCCAATCAAACCCACAAAATATAACCAAAACATTTTAAATTTATTCCTTTACTTTTCCCCAATGATAACTCGCCAAGCGTTTCATCAAATCAGGATTTTTCACCATAATATCCGCCCCAGTCCGTCCCTGCTCACGGTTATAAAAAATCACATTCAAGCGTAATAACCAAAAAATAGTCGCCGAATACGCCAACATCACAGGCAATGCTTTTTTCTCATCAGCCGTCAAGGCTCGCACCGTTTCATAGCCTTGCAAAAACGCCTGCATTTTGGCAGGGTCAAAATTCACCGTTTCGCCCTCAGTGGCATTGCCCCAAGTGGTACAAAAATCATTAATGGTGATGGCAATATCCATCACATAATGCTCGACACTCACCTCAGTAAAGTCTAGCAAGCCTGTGAGTTTGGCAGTATCACCACTAAAATCCCACAAGGTGTTGTCGGTAAACATATCCAAATGACACAAGCCCTTTGGCAAATCACTCGGCAAATCGGCATAGGCTTGCCAAATGTCATTCATCAATTTGGCTTCATCCGTTGGCATAAAGCCTGTTTCACGCTCTTTCACCCTCGCCCAATCATACAAAGGCACGCCATAACTCTCGGCAGGTTGTAAAGTTTCGAGCGTTTGGTGCAAAGTCGCCAATGCTTGCCCCATTGCTTCACACATAGCGACTGTGGTGGTGGTCGGGTGTGAACCTGCCAATTTTGGCACAAGCAAAATTGCTTTATTTTCATACCGCATCACACAATCCGCCCCAATATCATTGCCTTTAGCAGTCTGTTTGACCAATGGCGGTGCGATGGGTAGGCTGTCTTTAAGGGCGTGCATGACGGTCGCCATTTTCATAATGTCTTCTGGCACACGCTCTTCATACAGGGTAAAAACGTAGCTAAAATCATTGCCCTTGTCACTATTTAGGTCTGCATCGGTTTGGATAAACCAATTCGAGTTTTTGACCCCTTGCACGATGGGAATGGCTTTGGCAAATTTCACCCCATATAAACCACAAAAGGCAAAAAATTCATCTTCAGACAAGTGCGTATAGACAGACATGGGGTATCCTTAGCGTTAATCGCTTAATTTGATGGTGAAAAATGTGCTACTATTAATAGATATTATACGGTTAAATGCTATATTGGGCGAATATTATTCATCGTGATTTTAATAAGGTTGAACAATGCCAACTATTGAACAGACTATCAATGGTATCATTTTTGAATGGGATACCGACAAGTATGAACTGGTACTCAACAATCACGGTGTTCAGTTTGAAGAAGCCATTAGCGTGTTTTTTGACCCCAATGAATTAAGTTACGAAGATACACGAGGCTATGAGGAAGTACGTTACATTACTATTGGTATGAGTCATCAAGGTCGGTTATTATTCGTATCTTGGACACAAAGAGCCACCAATATTCGCCTTATCACCGCATTTAAAGCAGAAAAAAGTCATCAAAGGAGTTATGCCAATGCAAACCGATAAAGACTATGAAATGTATAAAGACCTTGATTTGGATAATACGGTAGGTATCAAACGCATTAAACACCCTTTAATCGCACAACTACAAAATACTGCAAAAGCAGAAACCACGCCCATTGATTCGGATATTTTGTCATGGTTGACCAAACAAGATACTCAGACAAAACAATATATCAATAATATGATTCGTAATTTTATGAATTTTAAAACAGCTTAACTGGGTAAATTAAGCAAAAAGGAACACTATGCTAGCCAAACGAATTATCCCCTGCCTAGACGTTGACAACGGTCGAGTGGTCAAAGGCGTACAATTTGTCGATATCAAAGATGCAGGTGACCCTGTCGAAGTCGCCCAACGCTACAACGAACAAGGGGCGGACGAAATCACCTTTTTGGACATCACAGCGACCCATCACGGACGGGATACCACTTACCACACGGTTGAGCGAATGGCAGAAACGGTATTTGTACCGCTTACCGTGGGCGGTGGCGTGCGAAAAGTCGAAGATATCCGTAGCCTACTCAATGCAGGGGCGGATAAAGTGTCGATTAATTCGGCGGCGATTACCAATCCTGATTTTGTTGGTGAAGCCTCATCACGCTTTGGCAGTCAGTGCATTGTGGTGGCGATTGATGCCAAAAAAGTGGCGGATATCGAGGTCAATGGTGTATTACAGCCTCGTTGGGAAATCTTCACGCATGGCGGACGTAATGCGACAGGCATTGATGCGATAGACTGGGCAATACGCATGGCAGGTTACGGTGCAGGTGAGCTATTGGTGACTTCGATGGATGCAGATGGTACAAAGAACGGCTATGATTTGGGCTTGATGAAACGCATTACCGACAGCGTGAATATTCCTGTGATTGCCTCTGGTGGCGTGGGTAATTTGCAACACCTTGCCGATGGTGTGATTCATGGCGGTGTCGATGCGGTATTGGCTGCCAGTATTTTTCATTTTGGCGAATATACCGTGGGGCAAGCCAAGCAATTTATGGCAAATCAAGGAATTGAAATGCGGTTATAAAAGAAAAAAGGAAACACTGTTAACTGTGTTTCCTTTTTTAATGCTATTTGGCTTTAAAACGGCACGCCATCAAGCGTACCCATTTCACCGCTAATCAGGTCACGTTTGGCTTGTAGCAAGGCTTCACGGCTATCCATCACAAATGACCCACCAAAGAACAACGCCCCTTGCACAGGCTCGCCACCAATCACCACCGCATCCACAGGTTTATCATTCGCTTGGATATGCACTTCGTCACCCTCGCCATACACCAACAATGTCCCTGCACCGACAGGCTGTTGCTCGGTCATAACCTCCCCATCCATGATATATAAGCCCAACTCAAGGGCTGAATCCACAGGTAAGGTCACTTGACCGTGAGCAGGTAATTTGACGTGAGCCAAAAACGCCCCAGTCACAGTCGGTATCACCCCTTGATAGGTGGCAAATTCGCCTGTAAAGTGTCCGCTTAATACTCGCACATGTGCATCGTCTTTATCAAATTCGGCAATTTCCTGTTTATCAAAAGACTGATACTCTGGTTTATCACCTTGTCTATGCGGTGGCAGTTTTGTCCACAATTGCAAGCCATGCCGTCCGCCATGCGGTACTTCGGCGTGCAAAATGCCTTTACCCGACTTAATCCATTGGGTTTCGCCTGCATGGATATCATCGACATTGCCAAGGCTGTCACGGTGGGTCACACTGCCCTCAAGCAAGTAGCTAATCACTTCAATGCCTGCGTGCGGATGCGGTCTGTCGCCAATCCCACGTTGGCTTTGATGGCGATAGTGGTCGATAAACACAAACGCCCCCAGTGATTGCATGGCTTCTTGCGGTAAGGCTCGAAACAGTCGCATATCACCATCATCAATGACTTTTTCGGCAGAGATAATTTGTTGGACATTTTTTTGCATAAAATATTCCTTGTTTAGTTATTTTAATTATATGGAGGTTATTGATTAACTTTAAACCACATTACAGCTGTATTTTGTAAGCATAATGCTATCAAACTGTTTATCATAAGTAACCGTTATCATCAGTAATTTCATACAATTTAATACGGCTAATGACGTTATGAATCAATTTTGCTATGATAATGGCATTTTTCTATAAGAATCAATTATCATGCTACCACTTGTTCTCGTTCATCCCCAATTTAATCCTGTCGCCCTTGATTTGGGCATTATCCAAGCCCATTGGTATGGGTTAATGTACCTACTGGCGTTTGCCTTTGCCTTTGGATTGGCATGGTATCGCATCAAATCTCGCCCAGATTGGAATACCGATATGGTGTCTGACCTTATTTTTTATGGGGCGATGGGTGTGATTTTAGGCGGTCGTGTTGGCTACGTGCTGTTTTATCAATTCAGTGAATTTTTGGCAAATCCTGTGTATTTATTCAAAGTCAATGAAGGTGGCATGTCATTTCATGGCGGATTTTTGGGTGTGGCGATAGCGATGATTTTATTCGCTCGCAAATACAAAAAACCTGTATTTAATGTACTCGATTTTATCATTCCGTGCGTGCCGACAGGTTTACTGTTTGGGCGAATTGGTAATTTTATCAATGGCGAGTTGTGGGGTCGTGTATCTGATGGGGGCTATAATTGGCTGATGCTATTCCCACAAGCGGTCAATGCGGATTATGAGTTATTACAACAAAATCCTGCTTTGCAGACCTTAGCACAGCAGTTCGCAATTAATGGTAATAATTATTGGTTATTGCCTCGCCACCCATCGCAGTTGTACCAAGCCTTTAGTGAGGGTGTGGTGCTATTTATTTTGATATGGTGGTTTGCCAGTAAGCCTCGCCCTCGTATGGCGGTAAGTGGGCTGTTTGTGATGGGCTATGGCGTGGCACGTTTTATCACCGAATTTTTCCGCCAACCTGATGCCGACCAAGGGTTTATTTTATTTGGTTGGATGACAAAAGGGCAGTTACTCAGCGTTCCCATGATTGTTTTTGGTTTGATTTTGTTGATATTGGCGTACAAAAACCAAATTTATGATTGGGGTTCACAAAAAAATTCAGCATAATAAAAAAGCCAAATCATTTGATTTGGCTTTTTTCTAATTTAAAACATCATACATTATGGTTTTGGTTGTAAATCATTGGCATCAAAAGTGGCATCAACGTTGGTTGGTGCATTTTGTTTGGTGGCAATATTTTTGGCTTCTACTTCTGCTTTGTCTTGTAGGTTTTTAAGCAAACGACCCGCTGCTTCACGACCGCCTAGACCAAATGCCAAGGCAAATGCTACTGCCACTGCACCCAAGGTCAAGCCAAATGCCATATTAACAATCGAATCAGCAATACCCATCGCACGCAAGCCCATTGCCAATACCAAGCCCATGATTAACACACGCACAAGGTTGGCTAGGAAAGTCGTACCGCTTTGTGAGCGTTGCACTGCACCTGCCAATAGGTTGGCAAGCCAAAAGCCTACTGCCAAAATCACCGCACCCAACAACACTTGAGCACCAAATTCAATAAACATGCTAATCAAGTCGCTGATATGGCTGAAACCCAAACGGTTAGCTGCTTCAATGCTAGCAAAGAGCATGGCAAAAAACACAATCAACGAACCAATCAAATCCGAAACTTTGGTATTACCAAGCATCGCATCACAACCCAACTTAGCAGGCAATGCGTTGACACCTGTATTTTCAAGCAAGTTTTTGACGATATTGGCAACGAATTTCACCACATAATAAGCAATACCTAAAATGGCGACCGCAGCAATAATATTAGGAATCGCTGACATGATTTCATTCAGCATATTGGTGGCTGGACGTGAAATTGATTCAATTTTTAATGCGTCTAATGCCATGATAATGGTGGTAATCATCACCAACAAATACACCAATGTCCCTGCAATATTAGCGATTTGTAGCTGATTGCCCATACCTGCTTTATTGGCAACCGATTGGATGTTTAGGCTGGCGACCACATTGGTCACGATACCACGGACGATTTTGGCAATCACATAACCAACAAACAGTAATACGCCTGCAATGACAATATTAGGGATAAACTCTAAAGTTTTACCAATCATATTGTTTACTGGTGTTAACAAACCTGTTAAGTTTAATTGCTGTAACACCAACGGTAAGAACATCAATAGGATAAACCAATACGCAATATTGGCAATGTTGGCACTCATTGGCTCAACACCTGCTTCAGCCGTGAGTTTTTCATCCAACGAAGTGCGGTTTAACACCCCTGCTAAGGCAGTGCGTGCGACCGTTGCCAATACCCAGCCCAAAACACCCAGTGCAATTGCACCTAATAGATTAGGGATAAATGACAACACTTGGCTAATCATGCTTGCAAATGGACCAGAAATCGCATCCAATTTTAGGAAGCTTAATGAAGCAGCGATAGCAATGATAAATACAAACCAAAATACAATACGAGAAATCAAATGAGCTAAATCATAGCTTTTGCCTGTAGATGCATTCATTTTTTGGTTAATATTCAATTTCACCATCAATTTATGCACCACCGAGCCAATAATACCAGCAATAATCCAGCCAATGACAAAAATCAGCAACGCCCCAATCATGGTAACGACCGATGACCCTAGCGTTTGGTTAAAATTCAAAAAAAAGTTTTCCATATACCCTCCATAAAAGTGTTTGGATAAAATTGTATAATAAACAACGTTTTATCCTATTCTCAATTTTATGGTTAATTTTGATAATTAGTTTTGTTTGATAGCCATAGAAAAAAGGTTAAGTTAAACTTAACTTCCTCAGGTTAACGCAATTACTTTAGCACTATTAATAATCAAATAAACATTAGAAAATAGTTGCTATAAGGGTAATATTAAGCCATAAATGTTACAAAACGTAATATTGTATCTATTTTTGTTAATATCTTAAGTGGTATGTCCTAAACTTGTTTTATCCAGTGAATCACTCGTTGCTCTTGTTCCCATTCTGATACATGGCTTTCGGACACGCACCGCCCTGCCATACTGATATTTTTTTGACGCATTTTTTTGGCAGTCACCGCTTTATCTTGGGTGATTAAATAATGCCAATTGGGTAATCTCTGCCCCAAAAACAACCGCTTATACGCACAACTGGCAGGCAACCAGTCCATTTCGCCAATATTTTCCACCGATAACGAAATGCAATCTGGCACATATTCTCGGCGTGTGGCATATTTTGAGCAACTGGCAGTGGCACAATCGAGTAATTGACACGCCACATCAGTATACTCAACTTCGCCTGTGTCATCGTCTTTAAACTTAATCAAACAGCACGCCCCACAGCCATCACACAGGGCTTCCCACTCAGCATTGGTGAATTCAGCTAGGGCAAAGCGTTCCCAAAATTGAGGGCGTAAAGTGACTGGTTGGCTCATAATAGTGGCTCTTGGTGGGGCAGTGTTTACCGAAAAAATTACATTATTATAGCGGAAAAACGTAGATGAATCGGCTATAAATAAGGGATTATTTGTCAATGATAAACAAGGAAAATTTTATGGACATCCAAATTTTACAACTCGAATCAACCACACAAGACGGCATTGAACTCAAAAGCTACGTCTGCCTACCCAAAGATGCCAGCGCGGACAACCCTGCCCCTGCGATTTTGATTGCCCCAGAATGGTGGGGCGTGGTCGAACACCCCCAAAAAGTCGCTGAACGCCTTGCCGAAGTGGGCTTTGCCTCAGTGGCAATGGATATTTATGGCGAGGGCAAACTCACCACTGACGCTAGCCAAGCCAATGAATGGATGAACCAAATGCTTGCTGACCAAGACCAACTGATGGCTCGTTGTCGCTTGATTATGCAGGACTTTACCGACCTTGAAGCGGTCGATGGCGAGCGTCTTGGGGCGATTGGCTATTGTTTTGGGGGCAAAATTGCCCTTGATATGGCTCGTGAGGGCTTTCCGCTTAAAGCCGTTGCCACCTTTCACGGCAACCCCACACCAAAACAACCTGCCGAAAAAGGCAAATTCACTGCTAAAGTGCTAGTGGCTCATGGCGAAGCGGATAGCATGGTGTCGATGCAAGCGATTGAGGGACTAAAACAAGAACTTGACAATGCCAATGTCGAATACACAGTCGATGTGTACGAAGGGGCAAAACACGGTTTTACCAACCCAGATGCCGACAAACGTGCCAAAGAAAATGGCGTGGATTTGGGCTATGATGAAGATTCTGCCAAAGCCAGTTGGGAAGAAATGTTAGACTTCATGGAAGAAAATTTGGTATCCGCATAATATTTGTTATTTTGCCAAAACCTCAAATAAGGCGTATAATATTTTTAATATTGTACGTCTTTTTTATGCCATTTTTCGTAGGGGCGTATTGAATACGCCCTGCTTAAAGTTTTAGACATTGGGTTTATGCAATAGTCCCATACAAAAAAACATTAGTTGAAATTATTGCAATAAGGAAAATTCAATGCAAGCCAAACTCACTTTACGCATGGACGAGGCGTTAATTGCCGAAGCCAAACAAATCGCCAAAGAAAATGGTAAATCTGTGTCACAAATGGTGGCAGATTATTTCCGCCTGTTTAAAACCAAACCAACTGCCAAAGAAACCCCCACCCAACAACCCTTATCGCCTATTGCAAGCAATGTCTTGGCATTATTGGGTAAACCTAATAACCCAACTATTTTTGAAGAAGAGAAATCGTTGGCAGAAGACCTGCGAATTGAGAACTTTCAACATAAATACCCCCATAGCCCATTCAACACAACGGCTGTCAGCAAGCTATCACAAAAGGAATTGTTGAATGGCTAAAAAAACACGCTGTGTATTTGATACCAATATTTGCATTGATTTTTTTGAGCAACGTCTGCCCTTTGAAAAAGAAGCAAATGAGCTGGTAAGAATGGTTGAGTTTAGGGAAATTGAGGGCGTAATTTGTGCCAATTCCATTACCACGATTTTTTATTTACTCAAACGTAGTTTTGATAAACAGCGAGCGTTAATTGCGATTGAAATGCTGTTAAAACTGTTTGACATCGCCCCTGTGGATAAACGGATTTTACAAAACGCCCAAAGCCTAAAAGCCAAAGACTTTGAAGATGCGGTGATTATTGCCAGTGCCGAGCAATACCAAGTCGATGCCATTATCACTCGCAATACCAAAGATTTTCAATGTACCCACTTACCTGTTTATACGTCACAAGAAGCAGTCGCTTGGATGAAAAGTTTAGCCGATTAACGTCTACCATTAACGCTTCGGCACAAAATCATGGAAGGTATCTTGCAAAAATTGCCACGCTTGCAGTTGCTCTTCATTACGGTGTTCATCACTCGATAACGGTGGCAATACGATATTCATGGTCAAATACAAATCGCCTGCATCTTTGGCAGGAATGCCCTTACCTTTTAGGCGTAGATTCGTCCCAGTTCGGCTATTTTGAGGCAGAATTACCTTAATTTTACCTGCTGGGGTATTAATTGTGATTTGTCCACCTTTAACCGCTTCCCAAGGGGCGATATCCACCGTTTGAAATACGTCTTTGCCCTTAACTTTGATATTATCGGCATGGTTAAATTTGACTTTCAAGTATAAATCGCCATTGTCACCACCATACGGACTGGGATTGCCCTGTTTGGCAAGGCGGATTTGTTGCCCTTCGCTAATGCCTTTGGGGATTTTGACTTCGATGGTTTTATTTTGGTAATCCATGCCCCTCGCTGTACGCACAGGCAAATTTAAGGTGATTTTGCGAGTATCACCCTCATAACTGGCTTTTAAATCCACTGAAAGCTCGGCATGTTGGTCTTCGCCTTTATTTGAGCGACCTTGAGAAAAGCCACTTTGCGAACCACCACCCCCAAACCCCGAAAACAGGTCATCAAAGCCAAAGCCACCACCACCTGTTTGACCAAAGCCACCTGTCTGCCCAAAGCCCCCTCGCCCACCGCCACCGAATTGACGTAAAATTTCGTCAAGGTCGGCTTGGCTCATGTTCGTCTGGTCAAAACCCTGACCGCCACCAAAACCACCGAAACCGCTCCCAGTACCACCGAAGCCACCAGCCCCACCTCGAAGAAAGGGATTGTCCAAAAGGACATCATACTCCTTACGTTTTTGGGCATCTTTGAGGGTTTCGTAGGCGTTGTTGATTTCGCCCATTTTTTCATCCGCCTTTGGGTCATCGCTGACATCTGGGTGGTATTGGCGTACCAGTTTACGATAGGCTTTTTTAATATCTGCTTCACTGGCTTTCTTATCCACGCCTAAAATGTCATAATAGGTTTTTTCTGTCATTATTATTGCCTAGGTTAATTAAATTACCCTCTAATATAAGGGTTATGTGGGCAATTTTCAAAAGCACTTTGGTAGTTTTTATGGCAAAAATTGAACAGCTTCAAGGATAAAACATGACAAAAGTCGCATTATTAGATTATGGTATGGGTAATTTACATTCGGCAGGTAAAGCCCTGTCAGCCGTGGGTGCAGAGGTGTTTATTACTCGTGACCCCAAAGTGATTCAATCCGCCGATAAAATCCTGTTTCCGGGTGTGGGGGCAATGCGTGATTGTATGGCAGAAATGCACCATGCAGGGATTGACGAGGCGGTAAAACAAGCCGTGTTTAACAAACCTATAATGGCGATTTGTGTGGGTATGCAGGCATTGTTTGAACGCTCAGCCGAAAATGGCGGTGTTGATTGTTTGGGGATTTTGGGCGGTGAGGTCAAAAAATTCCAAGACGATTGGCAAGATGCCAATGGCGAGGCGATTAAAATTCCGCATATGGGCTGGAATACAGTGACAGGCATGGATTTAAGCCATCCCTTGTGGCAAGGTATTGAAGACAATACGCACTTTTATTTTGTGCATAGTTATTATTGCGAACCGACTGATAAGGCGATGGTGTCTGCCAGTTGTGATTATGGGGTGGAATTTTGTGCCAGTGTGATTAAAGATAATTTATTTGCTACTCAATTTCACCCAGAAAAAAGCCATACCGCAGGCTTGCAATTATTGAAGAATTTTGTTGAATGGCAAATTTAAACGCCATACACCGCCCGCACCACTTCTCCAATTGTGGCAATACCTTTTTTCAAAGTATCATCATCTTGGGCGATACTTAGGCGGATACACTCATGGGCGTGTGGATAACGCTCGGTATCCACACCCACAAAAAAATGCTCACTCGGAATCACCAATGTGCCTTTTTCTTTTAGCCGTTGGTACAACTCAACCGTGGTAATCGGTAAATCTTTCAACCACACCCATAAGAAAATCGCCCCTTCGGGTTGATGGATTTTCATCGCATTTTGATAAGGAGCAGGCAAGTCGCCCAATTCAGCTTTTAACAGCCGTACCGCAAGCCTTGCCTGCCCTTGATAAAACGGACGAATATAATTATCCGATAAATCTTTCAATCTATCATCTTGCACCAACGGCGTGGCAATCGCCCCACCAAAGCGAGTGGGTGCAAGATTGACAATCGCATTTAGACTGCTAATCGCCTTTACCACTTGCGGATTTGCCAGCACAATCCCTGTCCGCACCCCCGGTAAACCGACTTTGGACAGGCTAAAACACAGGATAATATTGTCATGCCAAGTCAAAGTCGCCTTGCTGTAGATGATATTGGGAAACGGCATCCCATACGCATTGTCAATAATCAAGGGTATGCCATAGCGTTGGGCAAGGGCATCAAGGCGAGCCATTTCGTCATCGGTCAGCACATTGCCTGTGGGATTGGTAGGACGTGAGCAACAGATTGCACCGATTTTACCGTCTTGTAATTCCGCCAAATTTTCTAGCGTGTCAAAATCGACACGGTATTTAAAAAACCCTGTTTCGCCCTCGTGTTCCACTTCATCAATCAGCGGATTGACCGCCACAAAATGCTTACCATCAATATGAGCATCGGCATAACCGACATATTCTGGGGCAAGCGGTAACAAGATACTTTTGTCATGCCCATCGTCAAATTTGCCACCAAATAAATTAAACAGATAAAAAAACGCATTTTGCGAGCCATTGGTCAAAGCGATATTATCCGCAGTAATGCCCCAATCATAATGGCGATTAAAAAAACTCACCAACGCCTCAATAAATTTGCTGTCGCCTTGTGGGGTGGAATAATTACCAATGCTTTCGATGGCACTTGAGCCAACATCGCCATGAGCAAGGCTTTGGAACACTTGCCAATAGGTCTGATTCACCGCATCAATGCGAGCAGGATTGCCCCCACCGAGCATATTAATCGGCTGTTCTGATTTTAACGCATTGCCCAAATCGTCCATCAACTGCAAAATACCGCTATTTTGGGTGAATTTTTTGCCAAATTTTGAAAATTCCATCGCTTTGCCCTAGCTTCGTTACTAAAATGTTATTAGACCGCTTTCAAGACTTTAACATTAAATAAAAAATAGTAAATTTACCCCACCCCAACCCTCCCCTTCGCAGGGGAGGGAGTAGTTCTCCCCCTGACAAGGGGGAGTTAGAGGGGGTATGTAAAGAGATTTATTATACCAATAATTGTAAATCCCTGCCCAAACCGATTTTTTACGGTAAAATAGCCAAAAGTTAATAATCGGAATCGCCCCATGACCCCCCATTTACCCAAACTCAAAGGCTACAGCCACACTTGGCAAACCACGCTGATGGTACTATTTATGGTGGTGGCAAGTGTGTTGTTATCGCTGTGGTTTTTTTGGCGAAGCCTGTATTTACCCGAACTGCAAAATCACGCCACGTATTTGGCAAATCAACTGCTAATGCTTGATAAAGCCGACAAGGATTTTCACCAACAGCCCCAACTCAAGCAATGGGTAATTCAAGCCTCGCACATTGAAGTGATTACTGACCCCAACGCCTTTCCAGTGGTGGAGCAGAAAACCCTAATTGGGCATTTTACCGACAGCATGGCAACGCAGATTGAAACCATCATCGGTCGCCCTGCCAAAGTGTATTTTAAATTTAAGCCTGTGCCGATTTTATATGTACAAGATTCAGCTCACCCTGAATTTTGGCTTCAAGAACCTGTGAAATTTTACTCACAATACAGTACCTCAACGCTGATTTTGTTTTTGGTGGGGATTCCATTTGTGACGATACTGACGATTTTATTTTTGGTACGTCAGCTCAATCGCCCACTCAAACGCCTGCAAAAAACCGCCCTTGACTATATCACCCTCGGTCATGCCAATAATTTGCCCACCAATGAGGGGTCAACCGAAATTCGACAAGTGAATTTGGCATTTAATCGGCTATTTCACAATTTGACCCAAACCCAAAAAGAACGCAACATCATGCTCGCTGGGATTTCGCATGATTTACGCACACCGCTCACTCGGATGCGGTTGACCGCTGAAATGTTGCCCGATGAATTTCTTAAAGAAGGCTTGGTGTATGACATTGAGGACATGGACGCAATTTTGGAGCAGTTTATTTCGTTTATGAAAGATGGCTCAGATGAGGCGGTTCGCTTGACCGATTTACGTCCGATTATCAACGAAATCGTGGTGCAGTTCGCCCCATTGGCATTTGTGGTAGAAGTCGATGAAGATTTGCCGAATATTCCGCTTCGTCCACTATCCATCAAGCGGTTGATTGTTAATTTGGTGAATAATGCCAACCGTTATGGCAAACCACCGATTCACATTCATGTCAGCATCAACACTGCTGAAGCGTTGGTAACACAAGTGGGAGCAGACGAAACCGACCTGCATAGTGTGGATATCTTACCGCAACAACGTTGGTTACAAATCCGAGTCAGCGATGAGGGTGAGGGCGTGGCAGAAGACCAGTTAGAGCGTATTATGCAACCATTTGAACGGGGTGAAACTGCTCGCACCACCCAAGGCAGTGGCTTGGGATTAGCAATTGTCAGCCGTATCGCCCATTTGCATAATGGTAAAGTCATCGCTCGCAATCAGCCCAATGGCGGTGGGCTTGAAGTGATGGTGAGTATTCCGATTGTGGATTAAGGCAATGATTATTTTTTCGTCCCAATCATCGGTGGTAGTTCACTCGACACATTGGTCGCATTCACAGGATTGGTCAGCTCAGCTTTGGCTATCACATAGCTCTGGCTGGGCTTGTCTTTATGTACATAACTATAGTAACCAAATGTTAATACATTCAATGCCAATAAGGCTAAAAAAATATATCGCATCATGCCTCCAACTCTTTTGTTTATAACTTTACTCTAAATAAATTCTGCCACTGTCATCAAATACCAAATAAACCAATCTTTTAGTTGGTAGGTAAGGTATATTTTTCCTCGGTACTTTTTTGCGTCAATTCATCAGAAGCAATACTGCTTGCAAGCTGACGCACAGGCCATGTCATAACAAACCTTGCACCACCCAATTTTGGGCTTTCATCGACTGCCATTTTACCATTAAACCAAAACGCAATCCTAGAAACAATTGACAAGCCCAACCCATAACCGCCTGTCGCCCTTGTGCGACTGTCATCGAGGCGAGCAAAAGGAATAAATACCCGTTCACGGTCTTTTTCTGGAATACCCTGCCCATCATCTTCCACTGCAATATATGCCTCGTTTTTATTGACCCCTGCACTGACAATAATTTTATCATCCGCATAGCGAGTCGCATTGCCTGCCAAATTCTGTAACACACGGTGCAAATAACGTCTATCCGCAATCGCCACCGCCTTTTCATCAATTTCCCCTGCTACCACCGTTATGGGCTTGCCGAGTGCGTTAGTTTCACGCACGATTTGCTCCACCAAATCTTTGAGTTTAATTTCTTCCCAATCCATCTTGGGCGAACCTTCCTCAAGCTTGGCATAAGTCAAAATCTCATCAATCAAACCATTCAGCGACTCGATATCTTGGTCAATATAATCTCGTTGGCTCATGCGGTCTTCATACTCATCGGTATCCGCCAGCATATCCACCGCAAAACGAATCCGTGCCACAGGCGTGCGTAGCTCATGCGACACCGCACGAGTCAGCTCTCGTTGCGACTCAATCAACCGCCGAATATGCTCGGTCATACTGTTAAAAGTCGCCGCCAAATGTGCAATTTCATCCTCACCCAATACCTTCACTTTGGTATCAAGCCTGCCCTCTCGTACCTTAGTAATACCTGTCTGAATCAACTGTAATTTACGCTCAAGCGGAAAAATCAGCCCATACACCCCAAGACTAATCAAAAACATACTAATCAGCGTAATGCTAATAATCAAATTCAGTGGAAACCAATTAAACAACTGAATTGGACCTAACTCAATCACCGTATCTTGTAACTCAGTCGGTGCTAACACCCGAATGGATGAGTTTTCCACACTGGTATTATCACGGAACATAATCACAATATCTTTACGGTATAGCCGAGCTTTTTGGTCTGTATCCAAATCCAATTTTTCAAGCGACTGCAATGATAGCTTAAACGGAAAATACTTTTGTAACTGCTGTAACCGCTGTTGCTTCTCTGCTAGCGTACGATAATACGACAAATCGTCTAGTAATAGTACGCCCACTGCCTTAATCTGTTGCTCGCTCAGTTTATTTACTGCCACGTGCAACACCTTACCCTCACTACTGAGCTTCTGGTAAATATTAGCGGTATTCGTATCACCATCATAACGAACGACTGCCAGCTCTTTGTTCAAACGATTCATCTCGCTGGTCTTAAAGTCAGGCTTATCCAATGGCTGAATATCAAACTTGGCATCAAATAACGCATCAATATCCGACAACCAATACTGCTTATCTTGAGCCGTCACTTGGCGTGACAGACCTGAATTAATCAAATAAAACGCCGCCGTTGCCATATCCTCTCGGTAAGTTTGTACTCGCTCGGCATTGATGGTGGTAATCAACAACTGAGCGAACAACGCCACCAACAAGCATATCAACAACAAGCCTGCATAAATACGCAAGAAAATTGACTGATTTAACGAAGAAAAGACAGACATAACAGCTCTACTAACGGCAAACAAAACGACAAAAAAAGGGGGAAAATGGACTTTTGCTATTATCACTGAGCGATGACAAATTTACAATTACCAAAACACGCATTTCGCATAGTGACTTTGTAACTAAAACAATTAAACCAGCATAATGCTGGCTTAACTGGAAAAACATAAAAAATTAATTTTCTTTGACGAACAAATAACCCTTACTACGTACCGTTTTGATACGCTTTGGATTTTCTGGGTCATCACCGATTTTTGGACGAATACGAGAAATACGCACATCAATCGAGCGGTCTTGACCATCATACTCAATCCCACGCAAACGCTCAAAAATATCCTCACGAGATAAGATACGACCTGCATTCGATGCCAATAACCATAACAAATCATATTCGGCACTGGTAAAATCGACCAATTCATCATTGAGCGTTACCGAACGACCGCCATTATCAATCACCAAATCACCAAACTCAAGACGCTGTGGCACTTCATCGGTCACCACGGTTTCTGAACGGCGTAACAACGCACGAATACGAGCCAATAGCACACGAGGTTGCACAGGTTTGGCGACATAATCGTCAGCACCCATCTCCAACCCCAACACCTGATCCATATCTTCCGTGCGAGCGGTCAACATCAAAATTGGATTATGATAATGTGGACGCACTTCACGGCACACCGTCAAACCATCACTACCAGGTAACATCACATCTAGCACCACCATATCAGGCTGTTCGCCCACAATACGGCGAATGGCACGTGTACCATCCGTTTCGATTGCTACCTCTAAACCATTTTTACGCAAATAGTCTTGCGTCAACGTTGCCAGACGCTCATCATCTTCCACAATCAATACACGTGGTATGGATTCTTCTTCTACCATTACAACCTCCAAAAATCAATCACTTATAATTTACCAAACTATTGCCAATATTTATCATTTTTTATCTTAAATGACTACCAATAAGCCTTAGGCAACTTTTGGCAATACCGATTTATCCATCAAGGATACGCTTTTTAGCAAACGTACCACATTAATTTAATAATTTAGCGAAAAAACAATCAATTTAATATTGTTAAAACGTAACAAAACCAAAAGACATACCAATACTAAACAAACCCATCGTCACAATAGCTTAAAATGTTTAGATTTTATAAAAAAACCAACCCTGTAAAAGCTCACAGGGTTGGTTTCATCAAAAACACCATCTAAAGCAATATTATCTTATGCTGATGGCTTTATGCACATTGGCTAATTACACAGATAATCTCATACCGGTGTAAACATTACGCACGATTGCGGAATTTTTGCAACGTTTGTAACTGTGCCAAAGACTCTGCCAAGGCAGCCAAAGCGGCTGACGTATCAATATCTGCTTTTTGATTTTTAATCAATTGCTCTGCTTCACGGCGGGCTTCTAAAATTCTTGCCTCATCCAAATCATGAGCTCTAACAGCGGTATCTGCTAAGACGGTTACCAAATGTGGCTGAACTTCTAATATCCCACCAGAAATATAAACCACTTCCTCGCCACCATCTTGGGTTTTGATATGCATTGCACCGGGGCGTAATAGCGTAATAAAAGGGGTATGTCCAGCTAAAATACCGACTTCACCTTCAACACCAGTCGCAACCAACATACTAATCTCACCAGAGTAGATAGTATCTTTTGCACTGACGACATTACATTGTAAAGTTGCCACAGTTCTCTCCTAAGATTCATTGCGATTCTAAAAATAATCCATGCTAGTGGTAACGAAACGGTTAATTTTTTCATTACCCTAGCATAGCACTTCGCTTATTTTAGCATTAGCCACGTAGTTTTTCGGCAGCAGCAACGACTTCTTCAATACCACCTTTCATATAGAAAGCTTGTTCTGGCAAGTCATCATATTCACCATTCAAAATGGCTTTAAAGCTTTGAATGGTTTCACGAATCGGTACATATTTACCAGGTGCACCTGTAAACACTTCTGCCACATGGAAAGGTTGTGACAAGAAACGTTGGATTTTACGAGCACGGTAAACAACCAATTTATCATCTTCTGACAACTCGTCCATACCCAAGATTGCAATGATGTCTTTTAGCTCTTTAAAGCGTTGTAACACTTCTTGCACACCACGAGCTACGCTATAATGCTCTTCACCGATGACCAATGGGTCAAGCTGACGAGAGGTAGAATCTAGTGGGTCAACCGCAGGATAGATACCTTGAGAAGCAATATCACGACTCAATACAACGGTTGCATCCAAGTGAGCAAAGGTTGTTGCTGGTGATGGGTCAGTCAAGTCATCCGCAGGTACATAAACCGCTTGTACTGAAGTAATCGAACCAGTTTGGGTTGAAGTAATACGTTCTTGCAATACACCCATTTCTTCGGCTAGGGTTGGCTGATAACCTACCGCTGATGGCATACGACCCAATAATGCTGATACTTCTGTACCTGCTAGGGTATAACGATAAATGTTGTCAACGAATAATAGAACGTCACGACCTTTACCATTTTCGTCTTTTTCATCACGGAAATATTCCGCCATGGTCAAGCCTGTCAAGGCAACACGTAAACGGTTTCCAGGTGGCTCATTCATCTGACCATAAACCATCGCAACTTTATCAAGTACGCCAGAATCTTTCATCTCATGGTAGAAGTCATTACCCTCACGAGTACGCTCACCAACACCAGCGAATACCGATAAACCTGAGTGGGCTTTTGCGATGTTATTGATCAATTCCATCATGTTAACGGTTTTACCAACACCCGCACCACCGAACAGACCAACTTTACCACCCTTAGCGAATGGACATAACAAGTCAATCACTTTGATACCTGTTTCTAGCAGTTCAGTGCTATTTGACTGTTCGTCATAACTTGGTGCTTCACGATGGATCGACCATGAATCGTTATGCTCAACAGGGCCTGCTTCGTCAATTGGGCGACCCAACACGTCCATGATACGTCCTAACGTACCTTTACCCACTGGCACTGAAATTGGGTTGCCTGTATTGCTCACAGGTAAACCACGTTTTAGCCCTTCAGTTGAGCCCATAGCAATGGTACGTACCACGCCATCACCCAATTGTTGTTGCACTTCTAGTGTAGTTTCTGTGCCTTCAACCTGTAAAGCATCATAAATCTTTGGGACGCTTTGACGGTCAAATTCAACGTCAATAACCGCGCCAATAATCTGTACAATACGACCGCTACTCATTACGCTCTCCTTGAATGTAGGTCAATTATGAAACAGCAGCAGCACCGCCAACGATTTCCGAAATTTCTCGGGTAATCGCCGCTTGACGCAGCTTGTTGTAAACTAATTGTAATTCTTTGATTAAGTTACCTGCATTATCGGTAGCCGCTTTCATGGCAACCATACGTGCAGATTGTTCTGAGGCAATATTTTCTACCACGCCTTGATACACGATGGATTCAACATAACGCCCCATCAAACCATCAAGTAAATCTTTGGTGCTAGGTTCATAGATATAATCCCAGCTATGCTCACGATTTGCCATGGTTTCATCTAACAAATCACCTGTCGCAATTGGCACGAGTTGATGCACGCTAGGATTTTGTGTCATGGCATTAATGAATTCATTATATACCAAATAAATGGCATCAATTTCACCACGATGATACTCGTCCATCATCACTTGCACTGGGGTGCTTAACTGCTCAAAGCTTGGGTTATCGCCATAATGCGTTTCAGCCGCAATGACCGTACCACCAAACGTTTTAAAAAAACTGACCCCTTTTTGCCCAATCACAGCAAAACGTGCTTCAATCGACTGGCTCGATTGTTGTTTGACGTGTTGCATTAGACGCTTAAATAAATTGATATTTAAGCCACCTGCCAGACCACGATCAGAGGTTACGACAATATAACCAACACGATTGACTGCTCTGGGTGTTAAAAATGGGTGTTTATAATCAGGCGATGCTTTGACCAAGTGAGCAACAACTCGACGCATATTATCTGCATAAGGACGGCCTAATTGCATACGCTCTTGTGCCCGACGCATTTTACTAGCGGCCACCATCTGCATGGCACGAGTAATTTTTTGGGTACTTTTGATACTTGCAACTTTTGCTCGAATTTCTTTTAAACTTGCCATAAATAATCCATACAGCTAGGTTTAGTTTCAGTCCACGCCCATCATATTAGCATGGACGAAATTTGGAAAAGAACAAAGTGAAAATCGTATTTGTCACTTTGTTCATTAGTTCTATGACAATGTTCGACTAACAAACTGAGGGTTTAACACTCAATCATTAGTACGAATGATTTTGCTTAAATGCTTCAATCGCAGATTTAAATTTACCTTCGATTTCGTCATTGTAGTTAGCAGTGTTATCGATATCTGCCATGAATGCACCATGCTCATCACGTAAGTAGCGTAGTAAGCTTGCTTCAAACGCACCGACTTTATTCACAGGTACATCTGCCAAATAGCCTTCGTTTGAGGCATAAATCACCGCAGCTTGGTCAGCAATAGACATCGGTGCATACTGATTTTGTTTCATTAATTCAGTAACACGTTGACCATGGTCTAGCTGTTTGCGTGTCGCATCATCAAGGTCAGATGCAAACTGAGCAAACGCTGCCAATTCACGATACTGTGCTAATGCGGTACGGATACCACCAGATAGCTTTTTGATGATTTTGGTTTGTGCTGCACCACCCACACGAGATACTGAGATACCCGCATTCACCGCAGGACGAATACCTGAATTGAATAGGCTAGATTCTAAGAAAATCTGACCATCGGTAATCGAAATTACGTTGGTTGGTACGAATGCTGATACGTCACCTGCTTGGGTTTCGATGATTGGCAAGGCAGTTAATGAACCTGTTTTGCCTGTCACTGCACCGTTGGTGAATTTTTCAACGTATTCTGCATTAACACGTGATGCACGTTCTAGTAGGCGTGAGTGTAGATAGAACACGTCCCCTGGATAGGCTTCACGTCCTGGTGGACGGCGTAACAATAGCGAGATTTGACGATAAGCAACGGCTTGTTTTGACAAATCATCATAAATGATGAGTGCATCTTCACCACGGTCACGGAAGTATTCACCCATGGTACAGCCAGAGTATGGGGCAATGTATTGAAGAGCTGCAGGCTCTGAAGCAGAGGCAACAACAACAGTGGTATAAGCCAATGCACCTGTTTCTTCAAGTTTACGCACTACGTTAGCAATGGTTGAGCGTTTTTGACCAACTGCCACATACACACATTTGATACCAGAGGCTTTTTGAGCAATAATGGCATCAATTGCCATTGCTGTTTTACCTGTTTGACGGTCACCAATGATTAGCTCACGTTGTCCACGTCCAATTGGAATCATGGTATCAACCGCTTTATAACCTGTCATAACTGGTTCATCAACTGATTGACGGTCGATTACGCCAGGAGCGATTTTTTCGACTTTGTCAGTCAATTTGGCATTGATAGGACCTTTGCCATCAATAGGGTTACCCAGTGCATCTACCACACGACCTAATAGTTCAGGCCCTACAGGTACTTCTAAGATACGACCTGTACAGTAGGCTTTTTGACCTTCTTGTAGGTTAAGATAATCACCTAAAACAACAGCACCGACTGAGTCTTGCTCGAGGTTTAGTGCCATACCATAGATACCGCCCTCAAACTCAATCATTTCGCCATACATGGCATCTTCAAGACCATGAATCTGTACGATACCGTCAGATACCATGACAATAGTGCCTTCGTTCTTTGCTGTGGCACCCGCAGTCAGGTCTTGAATTCGCTGCTTAATCAGATTACTGATTTCCGCTGGATTCAATTGTTGCATTGCACTGTTCCTTAATTTTTACTAACGCTATTTATATTGGTAACGATATGAGCTATCAACTAGGCGGTTAGCTGTGTTTTTAACTGTTTTAATTTGCCACGTACCGAATCATCGATGACCTTGTCACCCATTTTGATAACGACCCCTGCGATTAGGCTTGGATCAACATTCACGTGCAATATCACATTGGCATTGAGCGATGTGGCAAGACGATTTTCGATCAGTAATTCTTGTGCCTGAGTCATGGGGTAGGCAGATGTAACATAGGCATGAACCTCTTTGGCATCAGCAGCTTTTAATAAGCCAAAACGCTCATTAATGCTGGGTAATAACGCCAAGCGGTCTTGTTCAGCCAATTGTGTCAAGAAGTTGATAAACGCATTGTTATCAACCTGTGACCCACCTTCGATAGCGGTACTTAGTGTCTTAAACACGTTATTGCTATCATCGCTAGCAGTTTGATTGTATAAATCAGTTAAAGTAGCGACTTTGGCAGTGGCGGCAATTGCAGGGTTGTTTAAATAATCGCTAAATGCTTTATCGCTGACGATGGCATTCATCACGGCTAAATAATCTTGCCATTCATTGACAGCCGCATGGTCTTTAGCATAATCAAATGCGGCTTTTGCATAGGGTCTTGCTAAGGTTGATAAATCAGCCATCATATCCTCACTGTACTATTACCACTGTAACTGCCACTTATAACTTGGTCGCCAATTGGTTAAGCATATTGGCATGGGTTTCTGGATTGACCTTTTCTTGTAAAATCTTCTCCGCACCAAGAACGGCGAGTTCGGCAACTTGTGCACGAAGTCCTTCACGGGCTTTGTTGATTTCTTGGTCGATTGCTTCACGAGCTTGTTGACGGATGCGTTCACCCTCAACTTGTGCTTGTACTCTAGCATCTTCAATCATTTGATTGGCACTTTTATTGGCTTGGTCAATGAGTGAAGCGGCTTTTGCTTTGGCAGCGACAAGCTCTTTTTCAGCGGTCTGTGAAGCACTTGCCAAATCTGCTTTCGCTTTTTCGGCAGCATTTAATCCATCGGCAATTTTACGTTGGCGGTCAGCGATAGCTGCAACCAAGGGCGGCCACACAAACTTCATGCAGAACACCACAAAAATGGCAAATGCAATGGATTGTCCGATTAGGGTTGCATTGATATTCACTTAAAATCCCTCGTTAATTAAGTTAACTCTATCTCGCCCACATAAAACCCATGTGGACGTTGTACTGATAGTTACCTATTAACCTGCTAATGGATTTGCGAATAACAATAACATTGCAATACCAACACCAATCATCGGTACAGCATCAAGAAGACCTGCTACGATGAACATACGAGTTTGCAATTGTGAACCTAGTTCTGGTTGACGGGCAACACCTTCTAAGAATTTGCCACCTAAGATTGCAAAGCCAATACCTGTGCCTAATGCACCTAAACCGATAAGCAAAGCAACGGCAAGAACGGTCATACCTTCTAGAGTCATTGATGTATCCTCATTACTATTTGAAATTAATGTTCAGTTTGTGATGCAAGGCTAAGATAGACAATGGTTAGCATCATGAAAACGAACGCTTGCAAAGTGATTACTAAAATGTGGAAGATTGCCCACGGTACTGATAACACCCATTGAATCCAAAATGGCATTAGGGCGATTAACACGAAAATTAATTCACCAGCATACATATTACCGAAAAGTCGTAAGCCAAGTGAAATAGGTTTTGCAATTAGAGTTACGAACTCTAAAATAAAGTTTACAGGAATTAAGATGATTTGGAGGGCTTTATTTTTTGATGAGAACGGATGAAGCGTTAATTCACCAATAAAACCACCCAGACCTTTTTCTTTAATGCTGTAAAAAATAATTAAGGCAAATACAGAGAAAGACATACCCAAGGTGACGTTCGGGTCAGTGCTAGGTACAACTTTCATATAAACATGGTGTGGATTGTGTCCCATGGCTTCGCCAATTTTTTGGGCGATCACAGGCAGATAATCGACAGGAAACAAGTCCATGAAGTTCATCAAGAAAATCCATACAAAAATCGTCAAGGCAAGGGGGGCAATCACTTTTGATGTGCCGTGATAGGTATCACGTACGTTGCCATCAACAAAGTCTACAATCATTTCAACAAATGCTTGTAGTTTACCTGGTACACCTGAGGTGGCTTTTTTGGCAACCATATAAAAAATGGTACAAAAAATCACACCCAGCCCAACTGACCATAGCATAGAGTCTAAATGGATCGCACTAAAGCCCATTTCTGAGGCTTGTTGCTGTGTTTCAGCGACCGTCCACCCTTCAGTTGGGTGATGACCAAATGTCCAGTTGGTCAAGTGGTGCTTGATATATTCATTGGAAGTAATTTCTGCGTGTGCTTGTGCGTCTGCCATAGTCTTCACTTCTGTTATTAATCGAGCCAGTATTTAGTGGGATTGGTCAAGGTGTTGTGATAGTTAATCTAAATATACAATTGACCAAGCCTAAGCACTGATGACGCTGATGGTTTGAGTAATGGCAAGCACGTTACTGTTGGTGGGTTGGGCTAACAATGGGTTAGTACCTTTGACAGTGTATGAAGGTTGGTTCATTAACGTGAAAATATAGGTAATTTACCTACTGTGTTTTGCTTGACTCAAAAATGTGGGTCATCAGTAAAACATTCGTGTCATTGTGATAATGAAATTATTTAATGAATCAAGGAGTAAGTTGATACATTTGTTGTCACTATCTAGCACGTTGTCAAAATCCACACTATATTAAAGCAAGTGTTACCTTTTTGTAAAGGATTAAATTAAATATTTATGATATTGATAATTGGCTTAATTTTTTGTTACGGCTGTGATTATGTTTTATTTTTTAGTAACCATAAAAAATGGGTAAGCTGGAGTAAGATGAACGCCCCTAAAACATAGATGGGTGCGAGTGGTTTTAGGGTAAGAAAAATAAAGGCAAAGCCTAGCATAACTAATCCCCATTTGATGGCTTGGGCTTGGTAAAAGTTATGGACGATTTGTTTGCGTTGTCGATAGCCTGTTTGACGTAGGGCTATTTTAGCAAAAATATACTGGGTACACCATGCCAATACACCGCCTGCTAGGACATTTTTGGTGATGAGTTGCTGAGATTGTTGTAGGCTAAAATCGATAATTAAAGCAATAATCATAACACCAAACAGCACCCATGCTTGTTGTTTTAGGATGTTGAATAAGGGTTGGGCTTGAAACCTTTTGGCAGGCTGAGTCATGTCAAGGTCGCTTGTGTTGTGGTGATGGATATTGACGCGCTTGCCATACCCAATTTTTGCCACAATATTATATGAAATGGGTTGATTGGTTGCAATATGGGGGTTATTTTCGGATGAATGGTGGGAATTTGATTATAAATAAGGCGACTATCCATTTATCCGATGGTTATCAGTGGTTTTTTATGAGGGTTTGTGCTATAAAAGCAAACTTGAATTGATAGATGTATGCTTTGTGATTTTGCTGACTATTTTTGATTAACGTATTTTGGGATTAATTAAGGTAAAGGTGTGGTTTGATGAGTGGCGGTGCAACTGTAATACAAAAAAACCCAGATTATTTTTCATTAATTCAAATCAGTGATTTACATTTATCAACTGATGTTAGCATGCGATATAATGGGGTGGATACGCAATTATCTTTAGATAAGGTACTACAGGTGATTGGTTCAGATTTTGCTGATACGGATTTATTGGTGGTAACGGGTGATTTGCTACAGTATCCCAATACGCTGAATTATAATCAGTTATTTGCCCAATTTGATACGCTTGGTTTGCCGTATTTATGTATTGCAGGCAACCATGATGTGACCCTTGAGTTGGATAGTCATTTGCCATTTCTGCAACGCCGTCATTTGCCTGTACCTGCGGATAGTCGCTTGTTAAATTGCCAGTTATATCAGACAGCGTATTGGGATATGATTTTTTTGGATTCGTCTGTGGTTGGCGAAATTCATGGGCATTTTAGCGAGCCAACGTTGGCTTGGCTGGCACAGACATTGGCGTCTTCGTCACGCCCTTATGTGATGTTTGCTCATCATCCGATGGCAAAGGTAAAATCTGCGTGGATTGATGCCCATTGTGTCGATAATAGTGAGGATTTTTGGTCGGTAGTGTCGCCATTCCGACAACGCATTAAGGGGATTTTTGTCGGACACGTGCATCAAGAGTGCCATATTGTGCATGATGGAATTTCAATGTTTAGTTGCCCTTCGACCAGTGTGCAGTTTAAGCCGTTTTGTGATGATTATACGATTGATAATAAATTAGCAGGATTACGTTGGTTAACGTTATATAACAATGGAAAACTTGCAACGGGGATTAAAAGAATAGATACTATGTGACCTTTTAATTCTATGCCCTTGCTTTAGGTGTGAATTGGCATGGAAATGCGTTAGATGGATGGCTGTCATTAACCCGTCATAACCAGTAATTATAGTAAAGCGTTTTGCAAAAGTTTAATTTTTGAAGGATTTTTTGGTAAAGTTATGTCTAGTATTGTTTGTCATTTTGGCATCCATCTGGCGTAATCAACCATACACCCCAGTGTTTGCCCCATGACTGTATTGCGGTATGCTTTAGTCAACTTAGGCTGACAATTTGGGGTAGTGATTGCAGAGGAAACAATCATGACCATGAGTCAAACTGAACGTGAGTTTACATTTACCCCTTATCAACCTGCTGATGGCGAAGAATATATGAATGATGCTCAAGTTGAGCATTTTAAAAATATTTTGTTGGCATGGAAAGAACAATTGCTGAATGAGGCAGAAACTACTAAATCTTATATTCAAGATGAGTCAACTGCCATGCCTGATATCAATGACCGAGCGACCCAAGAAGAAGAATTTGCATTGGCATTGCGTACCCGTGACCGTGAACGCAAGTTGGTGCGTAAAATTGATAAATCACTGGCAGAAATCGAAAGCGGTGATTATGGATTTTGTCAAACTTGTGGTGTGGAAATTGGGTTACGCCGTCTTGAGGCACGCCCAACAGCGACTCAATGTATTGATTGCAAAACTTTATCCGAAATGAAAGAAAAACAAGCATGGGGTCATGGCTAAGTCATCCCTTGCAAGGACTGACAACGCAACAAATTCGGTGATTGGGCGATTTGCCCCTTCGCCAACAGGGTTGTTGCATTTAGGCTCATTACTCACCGCCGTGACAAGTTTTTGTATTGCCAAACAGCAACACGGACAATGGCTCGTCCGCATGGAAGATGTGGATAGCGAACGTTGTCAATCACATTTTGCAGATGCTATTTTAGCGGATTTAGAGCGACTGGGGCTGTATTGGGATGGGGCAGTGCGTTACCAATCCCAACACCTTGAACATTACCATCATGTGCTAGATACGGAGCTTTTGCATGTTAGCTATGGCTGTGGCTGTAGCCGTAAATCACTACAAACCTATTGGCAGAGCCATCCTCATGCCAACTCCCAAACCAATTTACCCTATCCACAACTGTGCTATACCAATCAGTTACCTCGTACCCATGCGGTGCGTCTGATAATGCCAAATCAACAAATGCTGTTTTATGATACCTTGCAAGGGGTCATCACAGGTAATCCGCAACAGCAACAAGGCGATATCGTGGTACGCCGACAGGCGACCGCCCAACTACCCCAAGGTATGATTAATTATATGCTCGCTGTGGTGCTAGATGATGCGATACAGGGCGTGACGCAAATCGTTAGGGGGCTGGATATTTTGCCGTTGACCCTGCCACAACTTGCCATCATGGATTATTTGGCACTCCCCTACCCTACTTCTTATTACCATTTGCCGATTTTGCTCAATGCCGATGGGCAAAAATTATCCAAACAGACCCTTGCCGAACCGATTAGCCAATATTCGCCCCAAGTCTTATTAACATTGGTGTTAAAGCTATTGGGACAACCACCTGTAGCAACTGACTATCCTCAAGTGATGTTACAACAAGCCATCAGTCAATGGGATAATCGACCCTTGATAGGTTGCAAAACCATTGAAGTTCAAGGGATTGGAGAGATGTTAAAGGGATGAATTAATAATAACGCCCTTCTTTTTGTGGAATGACAGGGCTTTCTTTTAAAATTCTAAATAAAATACCAATAATCATCAGATTAATCACCATAGACGACCCCCCATAGCTAAAGAATGGCATGGTCAATCCTTTGGTTGGCAACATCCCCATGGTCATGCCTGCATTGACGAATACTTGCCCAAAAAACAACACGCCCACGCCAAAAGCAAAATAACTTAAACGGCTTTGACGGCGTTTAAGGGCATCGTAGCTGATTTTCATCACGGTAATGATTAAAGTTAATTCTAATAACAACAAGAACATCACCCCAACCAATCCCAGCTCTTCGCCTGTGATTGCCAATAAAAAGTCGGTATGGGCTTCGGGTAAATGGGATAGCTTTTGTACACTTTCGCCATAACCCACACCAAACCATTCACCACGAGCAAACGCCACAATACTGCGTCCTAACTGATAATCGGTATCTCGTAAATCATCAAATGGGTCAACAAATGATAAGGCTCGCTTCAACCGATAGCTAGCACTCATAACACCAATCGCCCCTGCGGTCAACATTGCCCCCACCACAATCAAAAATTGGCTTTTTGGCAAACCACCCACAAAAATCATGGCAGCGGTACAGCACACAATAATCACCACCGAGCCAAAGTCTGGCTGAAGCATGATAAACAATGCCAACCCTGCAGCAATGACCGTCAATCGCAAAAAGCCTTTCCAATGGTAGCGGATTTCTTCCGAACGTCTGACCAAATAATCTGAGGTAAATATAATCATCAATAATTTGGCAAGCTCAACAGGCTGAAAATTAATACCGCCAAACTCAATCCACCGCCGACTACCATTGATGACCGAACCTGCAAACAGCGTATAAATAATCATCAACACGCAAAAAGCCATCGCCCACATAATCAAATCCAAGCGAAAGGTCAAACGCAAAGGAATCAAATACACCAAATAACCCAAAATCAAACCAATGCCCATATAAGCAAGCTGATGATAGAAAAAGTAAAAATCGCCCAAATTTTTGGTTTGAGCGAAAGGGATGGAAGCGGATGCGACCATCAATAAACTTAACACCATAATCATGCTGACACTGGTCATCAAAACAGACTGCAATGATGGTAACCAACTAGCCTCTGGCTTAGATGGGGAATTTTGCGGGGTTTTGACCACCACTTTTTGCATAAAACTTGGTATTTGCATAACACAACCTACAACCTAACAACCGCTGATTTTTTATTTGTTCTTCATTAACCCATTAATTAACCAACCGTTGAAATTGTTCTCCACGGTCGGTATAACCTTTAAACTGGTCAAAACTGGCACACGCAGGGGATAATAACAAAACACCCAACTCGGCTGAAGCTTGGCTATCTTGCCATGCTTGCTCAACTGCATTGGCAAGGGTTTGGCAAAAGCTGATGTTTACTGCGGTTTGTTGGTCATCTAACCCTTGTTTGGCTAAATCATCGGCAATGATTTGAGCATCTTGCCCAATCAAATATACTTGGCTGGCATAGTCACGCAATGGTTTGGCAAGCTCGGCAAAATCTTGCCCTTTACCCTGTCCACCCAAAATCACAGCGAGTTTTTTGCCTTTAGGGGCGTATACTTTACCCAATCCCAAAATCGCCGCAATGGTTGAGCCAATATTTGTACCTTTAGAATCATCGTAACAGTCTAACCCATGCACCTGTGCAACAAATTGGCAACGGTGCGGTAAACCGTGGAAATTTTTGAGGGTATGAAGCATACTGTCCAACGGCAAGCCAACTGATTCGCCCAACGCTAATGCAGACAAGGCATTCATCAAATTATGCTGACCTTTTATTGGGAGATCGGCTTCATGCAGTAAACGCTCACGCCCTTTTGCCAACCAAATATCGCCGTTACCATCGGTAATCAGTCCATATTGGTGCATATCAGGGGCTTGACTGCCAAAGCTAATGGTCGGCATCGTATCTGCCACCAATGGTCGGCTTAATGGGTCATCACGGTTGACCACGATGGATTTCACGCCTTGAAAAATACGGTGTTTGGCTTGATGATAACCGAGCATATCGCCATGACGGTCAAGATGGTCAGGTGACATATTCAGCACGGTGGCAACTTGGGCGGATAAATCGGTGACGGTTTGTAATTGAAAACTGGATAGCTCTAACACCGCCAAATCCAGCGGTTGCTCCAGCAAATCTAATGCAGGTGTGCCTAAATTTCCGCCAACCCCTACCGCTCGACCTGCATTGTTTGCCATTTCGCCCACCAAAGTGGTGACGGTACTTTTGGCATTTGAGCCTGTAATCGCCACGATAGGGATATTTTTTTGATGACAAATGTCTTTAAATAGTTGAATATCACTGACGATGGGGGTTTGCTTGGCACGAGCATTGGCAAAAATCGGTAAAAAAGGGTCAATCCCCGGACTCATAATAATGCGACTGGCTCGGTCAATCAGCTCACTATCTAACTGCCCAAATCGTGTAATGATGCCTGCTGGCAATGCGGTTGCCAAACTTGGCTCGCCCCCATCCGTGACCGCCACGGCATAGCCTTGGGCGTGTAAATGCTTGACCACGGATAAGCCAGATTTTCCCAGTCCCACCACGACTTGTAGCCCATCACCTCGTTGAATGAGGTCAGTTGACGATTGGGTATGGGCGTGCGAATGAGAAGATGACATAGGTTGGGTCATTAGGGTTCACCATTGATAATCTATAATCAAGAAAGGTTTGAAAGTCAAAATTGAGATAAAATTAGGTCAGTGATTGAGGCAATTTTTCAGCGGTTATCATAGCATTTTCTGCCTAAAAAATGCCAACGTTTGCAATATTTTCTAATCACTGTTATCTTAGCATTGAACAAGTCTTATTTTTTGAACAAGCCTTATCAAGGAACTTACCATGAAACTAATTACTGCGATTTTAAAACCATTTAAACTGGATGATGTACGTGAATCTTTGTCCGAAATTGGGGTGCAAGGGGTGACTGTCACTGAGGTCAAGGGCTTTGGTCGTCAAAAAGGTCATACCGAACTCTACCGTGGGGCGGAGTATGTGGTGGACTTTTTGCCAAAAGTGAAACTTGAAATTGCCGTCACAGATGAGATGGTCGAACCTGCGATTGAAGCCATCACTCGTGTGGCAAGCACAGGAAAGATTGGGGATGGTAAAATTTTCGTCACTAACCTTGAGCAAGTGATTCGTATTCGTACAGGTGAAACTGGGGCAAGTGCGATTTAATTGCCTTTAAGTGACTGAAAAAAGTAACTGAAAAAATTTAACGTCTAGATTTTCCGTGGGTTACGCTTTGCTAATCCACGCTATAAGGTTGAATATTATAGTGAATTAAATCAAAAATAAGACTTTGAAATTTTGGGCGTATGCTATACGCCCCTACGAAACTGTCTTATTTTTAGTTTAAACGGCTATCTAAGATAATCTTGTCTTAGCACTTATGTGCTAGCATAAAAAAAGCTGGAACGTTCCAGCTTTTTTCATTTATAGTAAATTCAATTAGAAATCCTACTTTGCCATTTTGGGCTTATACCATAACACCCTACAAATTTTTGTCATTTCTAATTTAAACAAGGATAAAATCCAGATTATTTGATTTTTTTCCAAGTTTGGCTACCTTTGATTGGCACGCTTAGGGTCATGCTTGAACCACTAACGCTGATGTCCGCACCCAAACCGATGCCCCAACGTGGGTCTTTGGCTTTTCCTGAATATTTACCGCCACCTTTGGCAGTCACGCCTGTGAGGACAGTTTTACCAACGAAAGTTTTGGCTTTTTCGGTATTACCTGCCACGATTTTGCCATTAAAAGCACTACCCGCTTGGGTGATTTGTACTTGGGCTTTTGGTTGACCATCTTCATAGGTTTGCCATGTACCAACGATTGGATCGGCTGCCATTGCAACAACGCTCACGCTTGATAATACTGCACCACATACGATTGATTTAACAGAAAATTTCATAAACAGCTTCCTTGTGTCCTCACCCTGTAGAAGAGAAGAAAATGGGTTAGGGTGATAAGTTGACATTATAGCTAAAATAGCGTGTGGGTAAATGTTTTTTTACAAGGTTGTATAAGTTTTTGGTTACTAAATCTTACTAAATTCTATATTAATCAATTTTTATAATTACAAGTTATTGTTTTTAATGAATTTTATCAAAAACACCTATCACCCACTTATTTGCTTAATAAACCAACTAACCACTCTAAAATCAATAAGATAAGGTTGGCGATGACCATGATGCCTGTGGGTGTTTTTTCTGAGGTGTGTTGGTTTTTTTGATTGGGACTGGCGATGTCATCGGTGGGTAGTGACATGGCGTTGTTTTGGATATGGCTAGGTAGACTGGGCATGGTATCCACGCCTGTCCGCAATGCCAGTTCGTTGAGGCTAATGACTTCAAGGCGTTGGCTGTCATCATTGGGGCTGTAGTATACGCCTGCTTGCTGAAGGCTTGGGATGTAGATAACTTTGTATAGGTGGGATGGAACTAGGATATTTTGGTTGATTTTCTTGATATTTTTACCAACAAATGCTGTGCCTGTAATGACATAAACGTCACCATGTTTAAGGGTGAGGTAGCGTGTGCGAGATTCGACACTTCGCCAAATATTGCGATTGTGTTGGGGATTTTGGGGAACGATATTGGCAAGGCTAAAACTGTCATATTGTTGGGCTAACGTTGCCATGTCAGCATTGGGGGCAAGGTGTCCTCGGTCGTAAGGGACGTTTTTATAGTCATTGAGGGTGGCTTTGATACGGTTGGGCAGTCGGCTTTCTTCGTGAAAGTTATTGACCCTATCAAGGGTGCTGGCTTGTTCGATACGCTGTCGAGTGAGGTGTTCGGCTGACCATAGGGCGGTTTTGCTAATGGCGGAATAGCCCACGGCAAAGCCTTCAAAACATAGATAGTAAATGTCGAGGTTTTTATTTGCTAAAAATTGTGGGGGTTTGGCACTGGGATATTGTTGTCCGCATTGGGCGAGGTGGTCTTGTTGATAGCGGTTTGATTGGGTGTTGTCTGTCGCAGTGAGTGTCGCTGTATGGGGCTGTGTGGGGCTAGTGGCGGTTTTGGCAAAGCTAGGCGTGAGCATTAGACCTAGTACACAGCCTAGTAGTGGTTGTGTCAGTGTTGGTCGCTGTGCCAATACAATGGGGGGCAATGTCATGGATTGGTCGTGAAGTTGGGCTTTTGACAGGTGGGTCATAGACAGGTGTTGGTGGTTAAATTTGAGGTTTGTGATAATTATACATGACAATGGTGGTTTTTTTGGGTAAAATAAGCGTCCTTTCAAAATTTATGATTAATACATGAATCATAATCTTCGGAGACGTGGCTGAGTGGTCGAAAGCGCACGCCTGGAAAGTGTGTATACGTTAATAGCGTATCGAGGGTTCGAATCCCTCCGTCTCCGCCAATCTTTATTTTCGCTGTTTTCCAAATAAATCCAAAATATCATTAAAACCCAGTAATATCAAGAATTTAAATCAACCTAGTTTTACCTTCTTTTCCAAAACAAACCAAAACATTATCAAACTATCCAATAGTTACATTGGTATACAAATACCTTCATAAATTTCTCGCTAAAATTTTGCCAAAATAACCGATAACGCTAACAATATGATAAGATAGTTTTTAACTACCAAATTTTAATCACTATAATGAAAGAGACTTATAACTTATGACCACAAACTGGCAAGACCCTAATTCCGCCCAAGAATCGGCAAACTATGACAATCCAATCCCCAGCCGTTTATTAATTTTACAAACCCTTACCCAACTTGGCGAGGCGACCCATCACGAACTCGGCATGAAATTTGACCTTGATGATGAACAATATAGTGCATTGGGTCACCGCCTAAAAGCCATGTACCGTGATGGACAAATCAGCCGTGATGCCGATGGCGGTAATCCGTTTATTTTTCGCCCATTGACCGAAAACGATGCGGTGACAGGCATTGTTGCCTCGCACGCCAAAGGTTTTGGCTTTGTGGTGCTGGAGGATATGCCTGATTTATTTTTGAATGAAACCGAAATGCGTTGGGTGTTTCATGGCGATAAAGTCAAAGCCATCGCCACCAGTAGCGACAATCGTGGACGCATGAACGGACGGGTGTTAAGCGTGGTCGAACACGCCCAAGAATCCTATATCGGCAAGCTTGAAAAAGACGATGATGGCTTTTTTGTCGAGTTAATTAGCCCCAACGGTCATCAGCCTATCACAGTGACCGAAGAAAATATCGAGGCAATGGGTTTGCGACTGGGCGACCCTGTGCGAGTGGGGATTATCGATTATCCCAATCAGCATGAGTTTGCTACTGGTAAAATCACCGAAAGCCTTGTCGATGACAACGACCGTGAATTGATTATCAAAACCACGTTGTTAAATTATGACATTCCGCATGAATTTAGCGATAAAGTCATGAAACAAGTCGATGCCTATCAAGAGCCGACCGAGGCGGATTTTGCAGGGCGTAAAGATTTGCGTGAGTTGCCACTAGTCACCATTGATGGCGAGGATTCTCGTGACTTTGACGATGCGGTATATGCCGAAAAACGCCGTGGTGGTGGTTATCGCCTTGTGGTGGCGATTGCCGATGTTAGCCATTATGTCACTGCCAATTCGGTGCTTGACCAAGAGGCGTATGAACGTGGGACTTCGGTGTATTTTCCGCATTTTGTCGTGCCGATGTTGCCAGAAAAACTGTCAAACGGCTTGTGTTCGCTTAATCCGAATGTCGACCGCTTGTGTATGGTTGCCGATATTATTTTATCAAAAGCAGGCAAAGTCACAGGCTATGAGTTTTATCCCAGCGTCATGCACTCGCAGGCTCGCTTGACCTATAACCAAGTCAATGATTATTTTGCCAGTATCCAAGGCGAACCGACCAAAGCCGAAGTGCCGATGTCGATTACCCAAAATAAAGCGGTAAAAAAATCCATTGATGTGCTGTATGACCTGTATCAAGTGCTGTTGCAACGCCGTGAAGAACGTCATGCGATGGAATTTGAAACAACCGAAACTTACATTAAATTTAATGAAGAAGGCAAAATTAGCGAAATCATTCCTCGCACTCGTGGCGATTCGCACCGTTTGATTGAAGAAATGATGCTACTTGCCAATACTTGTGCGGCGAATTTTGCCTTAACGCAAGAATTGCCTGTGCTGTACCGCAACCACGATACCCCAGAGGCGGAACGCTCGGCAAGGGTCAGTGATTTTGTTAAACATTTTGGTTTAAGTTTCCCAGAAGAAAACCCAACGCAAGCCGATTATCAACACATTATCGAAGCCACTCGTGAGCGTCCTGATGCGATTAGTATTCATAGCGTGCTATTACGCTCAATGCAACAAGCGAATTATTCACCGACTAATATTGGGCATTTTGGCTTGGCGTATGACGAATACAGCCACTTTACCTCACCAATTCGCCGTTATCCCGACTTGATGCTCCATCGTGCGATTAAGGCGAAAGTCACAGGCAAAAAAGCCCCCATCCCCGACTGGTCGCTAGAAGACGCAGGTGAACAAACCTCGATGACCGAACGCCGTGCTGATGAAGCCAGTCGCTTTGTCGAGCAGTGGCTCAAAGCCTCGTATATGCGTGAGCATATTGGCGAAGAGTATGATGCGGTGGTCACGACCGTGACCAATTTTGGGTTATTTGTCACCTTGACCGATGTGCTGATTGATGGCTTGATTCATATTTCGCATTTGGGGCAGGATTATTTTGTGTATGATGAAAAAGCCCAACAGCTAGTAGGTGAAAAATCTGGGTTGGTGTTTGGCTTGGGTGATAAAGTGCGGATTAAAGTCGCAGGGGTGAATATGGATACCCAGCAAATTGACTTTGATTTGGTCGCCCAACTGGAAAAATCTGCCTTTAATAATCGTGGGAAAGGTAAAAATAAGTCTTCAAAATAGATAAATCGTAGCGTGGGTTAGCCGTCTATTTGGTATAACCCACGGAATTTAAATGTAATACTCTGAATTTCAATGGCTAAGGACTTACGCAAATTTTAAATGTATTTTGCTAAATAAAGACGCTAGACCCCTGCATTCGCAGGGGTCTAGCGTCTTTATTCAGAGAAATGAATTGATAATTTGCGTAAGTCCTAACTTGACTGAATTATTTTTCTAAAATTACTGCATATTTTGTACCAATTTTAACCAAATCAATTTTTAATCAAAAAAAATGCCAACGGTTCACCATTGGCATTTTTTATTTTATCCGTTTAAGTTAGCCAAAATGCACTTGTGCCATCAGCATAATTACCGCCAATACACTAATGATACCCATGATGGGTAGTACGAATTTAAGCCACCTATCAAAGGTAATGTTAAACAGCGACAATACCACCAAAATCAAGCCCGTTGGGGCGACAAAACTCATAATCCCCTGTCCGTATTGAAACGCACTGACCACCGTGTCACGAGGCAAGCCCACCGTATCAGCAAGCGGTGCGATGATAGGAATCGACAAAACCGCCAAACCAGACGATGATTGGATAAAGAATCCCAGCACCACATAAATCAGCATCACCACAATGATAAACAACGATGGACTCATGCCTTGCACCGAATTGGCAGCATAAAACAAAATCGTATCCGAAATCGAGCCGTCTTCTAGCAAGAAGTTGACCCCACGAGCGATACCAATCGACAGCCCCACACCGACTAAGTCCGCAGACCCTGAAATAAAGCTATTCATGGCTTGTTTTTCGGACAGACCTGTAAAAAAGATAGCCAACAAAATGATGATAAAAGCGACAATCAAAAACAGCATCGACATCTCGGCAAACCACCAATCTTGGCTAGACACACCCCATGTCAAAATAAAAAACGCACTGACAAACACCAAAATCATCAAGGCACGAGCTTTGGTAAAGGGAGGGACATCATGCCCCATGTGTTTGAGACTGGCTTCCACAGCTTGACGTTGGTCATAAATCAACGAACTGGCAGGGTTGTGCTTGACCTTACTGGCATAGCGTAGCAAATACACCAAGGTAATCGCCACCCCAATCACCAAGCCGATAAAGCGAAACGTCATGCCATCACTGGGGGAAATCCCTGCGACTGCCGATGCCGTGCCTGTGGCAAACACATTGGTGGTCGAAAAAATTCCACCCACCACAGAGCCTAAATAAATCGCCGCAATACCAACCATCGCATCATACCCTGCGACCAAAAATATCGGAATCAAAATCGGAAACAAGGCGATAGTTTCTTCCGCCATACCAAATGTCGTTCCGCCCAGTGAAATCAAGAAATTCACCAACACAATCAACACAAACTCTTTGCCTTTGGTGACACGAGATAACGCTGCAAACCCTGCATTAATCGCCCCAGTTTGGGTCAATACGCCAATAATACCCCCCAAAATCAACACAAACAGCATGATATCTTGGGTATCGGCAAAGCCTCGAATCGGTGCCATAAAAAAATCTTTAAAGCTAGTCGGATGGGCTTCGACATTTTCATAGGTCTTTGGAATGGCGACAGGCTTTGACAGACTACCACTGGTAAACTTCTCAAGCTTAATATTAATGCCTAAGTTGGTTAAGGTCTGTTGGGTGGCTTCGTAGTTTTTGGTATCCCCTTTGGGGTCAGTCACGACAAAGCTTTTGGCTTCTTCATCGTAAGTAAGTTTGGCATATTTACCTGCAGGAATCACATGGGTTAATACGGTTGCCAATAACAACACCAAAAACAACACGGTATAAGCCGTGGGAAAGCTAAATTTTCGTTTTTTGACCGCCTTCTCCACCGCTGTAGATGACGTATCCATACTACCTCCTTGCAAAATCGGATTAATTGACCGATGAATGGTAACATTCTACAAAATTAAAGCTACAAAAAAATTTAATTCGTGCAAAAATTTTGATAAGTGGGATAAAGGCATGGGATTGGCGATGAATTTTTTATAATAATGCCAATTCCGCACTAATCGGCAGGTGGTCTGACAAGCTCGCCCACGGTTGTCCTGTATGTACCCAAGCACGTTTGACGCTCAGATGACGGACATAAATACGGTCAAGGCTCAAGACAGGCAATTTGGCGGGAAAAGTTGGCAATAATTTACCATGATGAGCAAGCATGGCTTCCTGCATATTGAGGGTATTGCCCAGTTTTTCGCAAGATAGTTTTTTCCAATCATTAAAATCCCCTGCCAAAATCAACGGCTGGGCTGGGTCTATCACGTCATTGACATATTGATAAATCACGTCATATTGTTTGGCACGGTCATTTTCCATGAGATTGAGATGGGCATTTAGTACCACGATGGGTATCTCCCAACCAGTCGGCAAAATTTCACAGTGCAATACCCCTCGTTGTTCCATACGACTGACGGTGATGTTGACATTGTGTTTGGGGTCGAGGGGGTGGCGAGCAAGGACGGCATTGCCGTGATGTCCATGATTGTATTCGACATTTTTGCCGTAGCTATTTTGGTATTGCAAAAATTCGCCAAACCATTCATGTTGGGATTGGTTGGGAAATTCGTTGTATTTGACCATGCGTTTGAGGTTTTGCCCTTGCACTTCTTGTAGGCAGACGATGTCAGGGTTGATGCTTTTGAGGGCTTCGGCGATGCCTTGGAGTTTGACAAGGCGGTTGAGCGGTGACATGCCTTTATGGATGTTGTAGCTGGTGAGAGTGATGGTGGGTAACATAAATACCTTTTGGGAATTAATTGGTGTGTTGGTAAAAGTCACGGAATTATGGTGAAAAATAGTAGGTTATAAGTACCGAAATAAAATCATCTTATAATATTCAATCTCGTAGCGTGGGTTAGCAAAGCGTTACCCACGGAAAATCCAACTATAATTTAATTTTTTCAGTTACTTATGCAATCAAGATTGTCTAATTTTGGCATGATGACTACGTTTTGGAATGTCTAAAACTTGTTGGCATTCAGTTCTAATTTTAGCGTGAAACGATTTTTCATCAAACCCAAACTTGGTGTTAGGAAAGTGCCGAAAAATTTGGTCAAAATCAATATAGTGGTTGTTTGGATTAATTTTTGCCAAAGTATCACAAATAGCAATCTGAAAATCTGTTTTCAATTTGACATAATCACCTCGAAAAATCAAAATACTTTGACCTTCTCTTTTGATTTGATTCAAAAATTGCAATTTTGATAAAGTGTGATTTTGTGGCGTATTTTGATATAAATTTTCAAGTGAAACATAGGCATTATGCTTGCTCATCTTGAGTAAGGTTTGATAAATAGATTGTTGAAACTGGTTCAGATGAGTCAGCTGTTGAATGGCAATATTTTGAGTATTTTGGACAGCAAGCGATTTGATGGGCTTGGTAGGTGTTTTTATTCGTACATAATCGTGATTATCAATTTGGGTAACTTCAAAAACCCCCATACTTTCAATAAAAGCACGTAATTTATTATAACCATAATCTTTATAATTAATTTCTTGCTGTTTTAACTGACTACCCACATAGCTCATAGTGGTAAAGCCATTTTTGGGGGTTGGATTCTCTTGTAAAATACGAATGACTTTATCTATCAATGGCTTGTTAATGGGTAATTTAGTTGTGGTTTGTGAAAGGGTATCTTGTCTTAGGGTTGCTTTGGGGACTTGGGGTGGCGGTGTAGCAGATTTCGCAACAACGGTCTTAACTGAATTAATAGGTTTATTAGTTGCCGTTGCTATGGTTTGATTTTTAATAGTGGGCGTTTTTTCTGTTTCAGTGGCATCAACGACAGGGGCTGTGACTTTAGGGGGTATAATTTTGGGCGAAGGTGCTACAGTTGATGAATTAGGCTTTAAGCGTGGCAATACCACAAAGTTATCACAGGCTTTGCGAAAGGATTCAACGGCGGTTTCTCGACCAAACCCAAAAACTTTTTTCCCTTTGGTGCGTAAATTTTTGGCAAGAATACTAAAATCACTGTCCGATGACAAAATACAAAAACAATCATAACCTTGATATGCCAAATCCATCGCATCCACCGCTAAAGCGATATCAGTCGCATTTTTCTGTTTGACATAAGCAGGAATATGCACTTGCTCAATCAAATGGCTCAGAGCAATGGCATCCCAACTTGCTAAATTAGGTTGCTTAAAATCGCCATAGACTTTTTGACAGCCAATTTTACCCAACTTATTGATTTGTTGGAAAATATCGTCAATTTGTTTGGCATTGGCATTATCGCCATCAATCAAAACAGCGATTTTTTGAAAAACTTGTGGTGAATGGGTCATTATGTATCAATAATTCTCAATTTTCGCCCATTATAAAAGAATCTGCTAAATTCATAAACACATTTTACCCCCAATACCTCTTGATTAACCCTGTAAATCCCCTCAAAAAATGCCATAATAAACCAACCATTTCACACCCCAAACCCAAAAACTCAATGAACCAAGACATCTTTAACCTCCCAGTCACCGCCCTCGCTGGCGTAGGTACAAAAATCGCCGAGCAACTCGCCCAACTCGGCATTGAGCGAGTGTTCGACCTGCTATTACACCTACCCAGAGACTACGAAGACCGTAGCCGACTGGTCGCCATGTGGGAGCTACAACACGGACAATCTGCCCTTGTCGAAGGGGTCATCGCCCACGTTGACAACAAAAAAACAGGCATGAGCGTCCATTTGCAAGACACCGCCTTTGCCACAGGCGGACAGGTGACATTACGATTCTTCAACGTGTATCGAGGACTGGCTCAGACCATGCAAGTCGGCACTCGCTTACGAGTATTTGGCGAAGTCACCATCAACAAATACGGCACGCAAATCAGCCACCCAGAATTTGAGGTCATCGTGGGACACAAGCCCCTCACCAACACAGGGCTGATTCCGATTTATCCCACCGTCAAGGGCTTGCACCAAAACAAAATCCGTAGTCTTGTCAAACTCGCCTTGCAAACCGTCAAACAAGCGAACCCCAATATCCCCACCATGACCGATAGCGACTGGCAAACCGTGCAAAGCGTGATGACTAAGCAGTTTCCGCTGTTGGCTCATGTCAGTAATCCGTTTGCCGATTTTAGCCTACTCGATGCGGTGAGTTTTATCCATCAACCGCCGATTTATACCGATTTAACCAAACAACTGCAAGTGTTAGACAGCCTAAAAAATCGCAGTCACGCCACTTGCCAACGGCTGATTATCGAAGAAATGTTGGCTCATCAACTGAGCCTGCTGTACCGCAAGCAACAACTGTATCAGCACAAAGCCCCACGCTGTGACAATCAAAGTGAGCTTGCCGAGCGGTTATTGGCGAGTTTGCCGTTTCGTCCGACCAACGCCCAAAGCCGTGTGGTAGGCGAGATTGTGGCGGATTTGGCGACTTCGATTCCCATGCTTCGACTGGTGCAAGGCGATGTGGGGGCAGGCAAAACTTTGGTGGCAGGCTTGTCCGCTTGCTATGCCCTCGATAGCGGTTGGCAAGTGGCGGTGATGGCCCCGACCGAGATTTTGGCAGAGCAACATCTGACCAATTTTAAAAATTGGTTTGAACCGCTTGGCATTGGCGTGGGTTGGCTCGCTGGCAAGCAAAAAGCCAAAGAGCGAGAGCAAGCCCTACAAGCGGTGGCGAATAATGAAGTGCAAATCGTCATCGGTACGCACGCTTTATTCCAAGAAAATGTCAATTTTGCCAAATTGGGACTGGTGATTATTGACGAGCAACACCGCTTTGGCGTGGAGCAACGCATGGCTCTGCTTGACAAAGGGCTGGCTCACACCACACCACACCAACTCATCATGACCGCCACGCCGATTCCTCGCACCCTTGCCATGAGTGCGTTTGGTGATATGGATACCTCCATCATTGACGAGTTGCCCCCCAATCGTACGCCCATCACCACGGTCACCATCAGCCGTGATAGGCGTGATGAGGTTATCGAGCGGATTGCCGTCAACTGCCAAGAGGGCAAGCAAGCCTACTGGGTGTGTCCGCTCGTTGAAGAATCCACCGCCCTTGATGCTCAATCGGCACAAGCCACCTATGATGACCTTGACGACCGCCTAAACCTCAAGATTGGCTTGGTACATGGCAAAATGAAACCTGCGGATAAACAAGCGGTGATGCAGGATTTTAAGGCAGGCAAAACCGCCCTATTGGTGGCGACTACTGTCATCGAAGTGGGTGTGGATGTGCCGAATGCGTCACTAATGGTGATTGAAAATGCCGAACGGCTGGGCTTATCGCAACTGCACCAACTGCGTGGGCGAGTGGGGCGAGGGACTGCCAAAAGTTTTTGTGTGCTACTGTACCAAACGCCTTTATCCGAAACAGGGATTGAACGGCTGAATGTGCTTCGTGATAGCACAGACGGCTTTGTCATCGCCCAAAAAGACTTGGAGTTGCGAGGGGCGGGCGAGTTGCTTGGTAAACGTCAAACAGGCTTTGACAGCTATTATATTAGCGACTTGGTGCGTGATGAAAATTTGCTGATTATCGCCCAGTTTGTCGCCAAATACTTGATTGCCGACCCCAAGCGAAAAGCGGATGTACAGCAGTATATCAGCCATTGGACACCCGATGCGGTGAAATATATTAATGCGTAATTCCTATTATCCCAACTTTTTAACCTCTTATCAGATTTACAAAATACTAGCAGACAACTGACTTTCGTTCTGTATAAAATATTTGCTAATTAAGGTACGATGAATGGATAATATGATAGTTTATGTATTATTTTTTCATGGGCATTCACCTTGAGTTACCCACCGTTATTTATTACTAAAATGAAGGATACAACTATGCCACAAACTAAATATGATGCCAATGTTGCTAGTAAAGCAGACGCAGAAGCCATTGTTAATAAAGCAGAAAATGTACAAGGCGTAAAATTTGTCAACGTAAGTGAAGATGGCAAAACCATCGTTGTGACACATGGTGATGATTTTGACGAAGCTGGTTTTAAAGCTGTTGCAGGTCTATAATAAAGTATCTGTCATCAAATACGCCATCGTTTAATTTTGGTGCTGTATTTTTGATATGATAACGCCCTAAGTTTCAAAAAAAGCTGACGAAAGTCGGCTTTTTTATTGGGGTTTTATGGGTCATTGGTAGGGAATTTTAGGAGGATTGATAAGATTTTTTTATCTTTTGCTAAATAAATGGTTTAGAATATAAGCTTATTTTGTTCATTTAATACAAAGGTTTGGTATGTTAGATTGGTTTAATGCTTTAGTGAATGATGCCAATGGCATTATTTGGAATGTTTTGGTGTATTTGTTGGTTGGGGTCGGTTTATTTTTTACCATTGCCACCAAAGGGCTACAATTTCGCTATTTTGGACATTTATGGCGATTGTTAAAAATTTCCCATCAAGGCGGTAAAGAGGGCGGTATTAGCTCATTTGAAGCCTTGATGACCTCGTTGGCAGCCCGAGTGGGTACAGGTAACTTGGCAGGTGTGGCGATTGCGATTGCGTCTGGTGGGCCGGGGGCGGTATTTTGGATGTGGGTCACTGCTTTGGTGGGGATGAACACCAGTTTTATTGAGTCTACCCTCGCCCAAGCCTACAAAGAACCGCACAAAGATAATGTGTATCGTGGGGGTCCTGCGTATTATATCGCCAAAGGCTTGCACCAAAAATGGTTAGCCATTATCTTTTCGGTGTGTTTGTTGATTGCGTTTGGTTTGGCGTTTAATGGTGTGCAAGCCAATACCATTGCTTTGGCATTTAATCAGTCCTTTGGTATTCCCACATGGGCGATGGGGCTAATTTTGGTGGCAATTACCACACCGATTGTATTTGGCGGGATGAAAGCCGTTGCAAGGGCGGCAAGCTTGATTGTGCCTGTGATGGCGATTTTATATGTGATTTTGGCATTTTATGTGATTGCCACGCATTTACCACTATTTCCTTCAGCGATTGCCCATATTTTTAAGAGTGCATTTGGCGTTGACCAAGTCGCAGGCGGTGTGGCAGGTTGGGCCGTGAAAGAGGCGATGATGAATGGGATTCGCCGTGGGCTGTTTTCTAATGAGGCAGGTATGGGTTCTGCCCCCAATGCTGCCGCCAGTGCCAAATCTTACCCTGACCATCCTGCGGTACAGGGTTTTATGCAGATGTTGGGTGTGTTTATTGATACTTTGGTGATTTGTACTGCTACTGCTGTGATTGTGCTATTATCAGGCGTAGTCGAGCATGATACCAAATTGACAGGGATTCAGCTCATGCAACAAGCGATGAGTAGCCATGTCGGTAGTTGGGGTGGCACGTTTGTGGCGATTGCGATTTTCTTTTTTGCCTTTACCTCCATCATTGCCAACTATAGCTATGGTGAGTCAAATATCGAATTTATCACAGGTGAACGTAGCTCAAAACTGGCAATTTTGGCATTGCGAATTGCGTTATTGTCGATGGTGATGATTGGGGCAGTGGCGGATTTACCTGCGATTTGGAACTTTGCTGATTTGAGTATGGGCTTGATGGCAATGATTAATTTGATTGCGATTGTGTGGCTATCGCCAGTGGCATTTCGGATTATCAAAGATTATGAACGTCAGTTAAAATCGGGTAAGCCATTGGGTGACATTAAATTCGACCCAGATTTATTCCCTAAACTTAAAAATGAAGCCAACCGTGATGCGTGGCAAGATTAATCATCAAAAAAAATTCAAAAGGAACAACCATGTTTGACAAAATCGTCCTCGCCAGTAACAATCAAGGTAAATTGCTTGAATTTCAGCATTTATTTGATCAAGCTAACCTGCCAATCCAAGTGCTACCGCAATCCGAATTTGGCATTGGCGATGCGGTTGAGGACGGTTTGAGCTTTGTCGAAAATGCGTTAATCAAAGCTCGCTATGCCAGTCGTTTGAGTGGATTGCCTGCGATGGCGGACGATTCTGGCATTAGCGTGCCTGTGCTACAAGGTCGCCCTGCGATTTATTCGGCTCGCTATGCCCAAGATGAGCCAGACTTTGCCATTAATAAAGACCAAGCCAACAATGCTAAACTATTGCGTGAGCTGTTGCCGTTTCGAGGTAAGCCGATTGTGGGGCAATTTGTCTGCGTATTGGCGTTGGTGCGTCATGCCGAAGATTCCCTCCCCTTGATTGCTCAAGGCATTTGGCAAGGGGAAATTTTGGAAGCCCCACAAGGCGAAAACGGCTTTGGCTATGACCCATTATTTTGGTTACCGAATTTACAAAAAACAACCGCCCAAATGGATAAAGCCGAAAAAAACCAAATCAGCCATCGAGGCATGGCAATGCAAGATTTATTGGGACAAATCGCAACAAATTTTTTACTTTAATAGGCTTTTAATTTATACTATATCACTTTCGGTTGAATTTTATCGTAAATTAAACCAAACATACGATTGTCGATTTTTTGGGCGTATGCAATACGCCCCTACAATTCGGTGTTATTGCTCATTTACATGAACCGATAAAATTGACCCACAGATTTTTTTATCGTTTATTGTTCTCAATTACAGGAATGGAAGGCAATTATGTCAGACTTACAAGTTACCACCAACACATTATCAAACCTACAAACCCAACTTACCGTAAAAGTGCCAGTCGCCACCCTACAAAGCCGTGTCGAAAAACGCATTCAACAAGTGGCTAAAACTGCCAAAATTGACGGTTTCCGTAAAGGTAAAGTACCAGTTTCTCACGTACGTGCCCAATACGGTGCAGGTATCCAACAAGAAGTCATCAATGATACCATTCGTGATACCGTATTTGATGCGATTCGTCAAGAAAACATCCGTGCCGTGGGTATGCCAAACATTGATGATGTCAAACTTGAAAATGACTTTTTGGTATACCAAGCCACCGTTGAAGTATTCCCAGACGTGGAAGTACAAGGCTTGAGCGAAGTAGAAGTTGAACGTCAAGTCGCCACTGTGGGCGATGCCGATGTCGATACCATGATTGAAAACCTACAAAAACAACGCCAAACTTTCGTTGCCAAAGAAGGTGAAGTGGTTGAAGGCGACCAAGTGAAATTTGACTTTGAAGGTTCAATTGATGGCGAATTGTTTGACGGTGGTAAAGCCGAAGACTTTAGCCTTGTGATTGGTAGCGGTCGTATGATTCCGGGTTTTGAAGACGGTATCAAAGGCATGAAAGCTGGTGAAGAAAAAGTCATTGAGGTGACTTTCCCAGAAGATTACCAAGCCGAAAACCTAAAAGGCAAACAAGCCCAATTCAAAATCAATGTTAAAACCGTTGAAGAAGCCACTTTACCAGAGCTAAATGACGAATTTTTTGAAGTATTTGGCGTGAAAGAAGGCGGTTTGGATAAGCTAAAAGCAGACGTTCGCAAAAATATGGAACGTGAAGTAAAAAATGCCGCTCGCTCACAAGCCAAAGAAGCGACTTTCAATGCGTTGCTTGACAAAAACGAAATCGAAATCCCTGCTTCAATGCTAGAACAAGAAATTGAGCGTCAACGTGACATGATGTTACAACGTTTTGCCCAACAATTCGGTGCAAACCCAAATAACTTCAGCAAAGACATGTTGCCAAACGAATTGTTTGAAGACCAAGCCTTGCGTTCTGCACGTTTGGGCGTATTGATTGCTAGCCTTATCGAGAAAAACAAAATCGAAGTTGACCAAGAGCGTGTGACCAAGTTCATCAGCGACATGGCAGAAAACTACGAAGACCCAACCGAAGTCGTTGATTATTATACCAACAACCAACAAGAACGTGCCAATATCGAAGCTGTGGTATTGGAAGACCAAGTGGTCGACTTTATCCTTGCTCAAGGTAAAGTGACTGACAAAGAAGTATCTTATCAAGACCTATTGGCAAGCCAACAACAAGGCTTGATGTAAACCGATATTGATGGATGTTTAAGTAGGTGAACAATTTTAAATTATAAAAAAACCGTTCGTGGTGAGCCTGTCGAACCATAACGGTTTTCCTACCCTTCGACAAGCTCAGGGCGAACGGAAAACCATATTTAATTTTGTTCACTTACTTATAGTAATTTAACTTAGCAATAACACAGCATTTGTAAAGGCGTACTCAGTACGCCCCACACCTCAACGTATGACGCTAATTTAATTCACTATCGTGAGATAATTCACTTGTTTTCAATACGCAATGCCCTTATATTCTATAAGGGTTTTTGCATATTTAAGATAACGACAAACAAGGATAATATATGTTAGAAAAATTCTTAGATTCACCCTTTACCACCAGTCAAGTACAAAATACCTTGACACGTGGTATGGTACAGCCACAATCAGCATTAGTGCCAATGGTTGTGGAACAATCAGCTCGTGGTGAACGCTCATTTGACATCTACTCTCGCCTATTGCGTGAACGTGTGGTGTTTTTGACAGGTCAAGTCGAAGACCACATGGCAAATTTGATTGTCGCTCAGTTATTATTTTTGGAAGCCGAAAATCCAGAAAAGGACATTAACCTATACATCAACTCCCCCGGAGGCTCAGTGAGTGCAGGGCTTGCGGTATTTGATACCATGAACTTCATTCAACCCGAAGTGTCAACCATCTGTATGGGTGGGGCGTATAGCATGGGGTCGTTCTTGTTGGCGGCAGGCGAAAAAGGCAAACGTTATGCGTTAGCAAACTCTCGTGTGATGATTCACCAACCATCAGGCGGGGCACAAGGTCAAGCCACTGACATCGAAATCAATGCCCGAGAAATCCTAAAAATCCGTGCCAGATTGAATAAAATCTTGGCAGAACGCACAGGTCAACCGCTCGAAAAAATCGAACGTGATGTAGAACGTGACTATTGGTTGGATGCAGAAGAAGCCAAAGCCTATGGTTTGGTCGATGAAGTATTACAAAAACGCCCAACATTAGCGTAATTGATAGGGTCGTTTAAATAAGAAATAATACAAATTTTGTAGGGGCGTATTGCATACTCCCAAAATATCAACGTATTATGCTTGATTTAATGCACTATAAAAGAAAAGATAAGTCTTATTGCTTACCAAAAAGAGTACTCCATGAAAAAATTGTTTGAACCGCATTGCTCATTTTGTGGTAAAGCCCAATCTGAAGTCGTCAAACTAATCGCCAGCCCCAAAGGTGATGCCAATATCTGTAATGAATGTATTGAGCTGTGTGAAGACTTGATTGAAGAAACTTTTGGTGATACTAGCACCGAAGTTGCCACCGCATTAAGAGAAAGCTGGGCAGACCGCAAATTGCCCACGCCCAAAGAAATCCGTAAACACCTTGATGATTATGTGATTGGGCAAGACCGTGCCAAAAAAACCTTGGCAGTCGCCGTGTATAACCACTACAAACGCCTAAAAGCCGCTGATGTGTTGCGTGATGAGCCTGAAGTGCCTGTCAACACTGGGGCAGATGATGCGATGGTTGAGCTATCCAAAAGTAATATCTTGCTGATTGGACCGACAGGCTCTGGTAAGACCCTACTGGCTCAGACTTTGGCTCGTGTGCTAGATGTTCCCTTTGCCATCGCCGATGCCACCACCCTCACCGAAGCAGGCTATGTGGGTGAAGACGTGGAAAATATCGTATTAAAGCTATTACAATCAGCGGATTACGATATCGAAAAGACCCAACGAGGCATTATCTACATTGACGAAATCGATAAAATCAGCCGAAAAGGTGAAAATGTATCGATTACTCGTGATGTATCGGGCGAAGGTGTACAACAAGCCTTGCTCAAACTTATCGAGGGAACAGTCGCCAATGTGCCACCGCAAGGCGGACGCAAGCACCCCAATCAAGAGATGATTCAAGTCGATACTAGCAATATTTTGGTGATTTGTGGTGGGGCGTTTGCAGGGTTGGATAAAGTCATTCAGCAACGCACCGAAAAAACAGGCATTGGCTTTAATGCGGATGTCAAACCCAAAGACAATACCAAAAAAATCGGTGAATTATTTAAACAAGTCGAGCCAGAAGATTTGATTAAATTTGGTCTAATTCCAGAACTTATCGGACGTTTGCCTGTGGTGGCAACACTTGAAGAGTTGGACGAAGAGGCCTTGATTCAGATTTTGACTGAACCCAAAAATGCCTTGGTCAAGCAGTACGAATACTTGTTTAACATGGAAAATGCCAAACTTGAATTTACCCAAGAAGGATTGATTGCCATCGCCAAACAAGCATTAAAACGCAACACAGGGGCAAGGGGCTTACGTTCAATTATCGAAAATGCGTTGCTTGATACCATGTATGAATTGCCTTCAATGCAAGCAGGCAAGACCATCACGGTGAATGAGGCGGTGATTAATGATAATCAAGAGCCAAAAGTCAGCTAATTTTTATTCTTTTAAATGAAGTAAGACAAATTTGTAGGGGCGTATTGAATACGCCCTTATCAATTGTGTAAGATGCGTTTCACGCACTACAGTGAATTAAATCAAAAATAAGACTTTAAATTTTGGGCGTATGCAATACGCCCCTACAAAAACTGTCTTATTTCTAGTTTAAACGACTATATTTAATGCAAATATCTTCAACAGGTGCGTATGATGCACCTTACCTTAAGAACATTTTATTTTTAAATTATCTGATTGCGTTAAGCCTAACATTAAATTGAGGTTAATCATCAACTAACCACCCACTCACCACCGCTACGTCAATCTGCTCAGTTATCCACGCATGAATACTGGGAAAATCCTGCTCAATAAAGGCTTGGGCTTTTACCACTTGTGAGCGTTTCACCGCATGGTCACGCCACGCCCCACCTTGGCTGACCATATTTAGCATAAACGGCAATATACGGTCGATGGCTTTGAGCAGTTTGGTTTCTTGACTGTCGCCCACCTCTTGCTCATCCCATAAATTCAGTAACTCATCCTGCAAGGGCGGTGCGACCTGCCCTGCCAAATTTGCCAATCGCACCACGCCCATCCGCTCGCCCACATGGGCGGTGGCACGGTTATCGGCATACAAAAACGTATCGCCAGCATCAATCTCACCCAAATCATGCACCAATGCCATTTTTAGCAATTTTTCTTGGTTTAACCCCAGTTTAAAATACGCATTAAACGCCCAACACGCCATCGCCAAATGCCAAGAATGCTCGGCAGAGTTTTCAAGGCGTTGCTCGCCTGTGCTGGGGTGAGGGGTGATGTAATTTCGGCGATTGACGTTTTTGAGGGCATCAATGGCGAGTAAATAATGGATGATGGTTTGCATAAGATGACTTCTATAAAAATTAACATACTTGATTGAGGCGATGGTTGCTGTTAGCTTTGGTAAAACTCACCTTGAGGGCTATAAGGCTCAACCACGGTCAATTGATACGGCAAATGCCCCAAATAGCCATAATGCCCTTTTGGGCTAATGGTTGCCATCACACAGCCATCAAAATGATAGACCTTTTGGCGTGGGGCTTGCGTTATGCCTGCTTCTTTAGCTAAATCATCAATAATTGCCATTGGGTCGTGCAGGTGATAACTGGTGGCATCGGTGACCAGCGTCAGCCCGTTGGGGGTTTTTTCGATACGCCCACAATAGCTCTGTACACTGACTTCATTATGATAGCCTTGTAAATGTTGACGGCGGTGTTTGGCATCGCTTTTGAGGTAATGCCAGCCACCGACCACGCCTAAAGTAGTGACTGCCCCTGTGGTGGCGGTCGCTAATGCCGACCATTTGGCAACTCGCCATAGCAGTGAGGGTTTTTTGTCAGGCTTTTTGTCGGAATTTTGTTTGTCTTGACTTTTTTTAGCATAATCTTGTTTAGCATAGTTGGTCGAATGGGGACTTTTTGACATGATAATATTGATTTGATAAAAGTGGAGTTAGGCTTATGTTACCTGTTTTTTTGTCTGTTGGCTTATCTTTTTGCACGAAGCAACCATGCTATAATAGTTCGTTACAAATTAAAATTACCAAACTCCAAATTTAAAATCGTAGGGGCTTATTGAATACGCCCTATTCAATATTTTCACTGTTGGGCTGAGGCAATAAGCCCCTACCGTAAAACGCATTGTGAATAGTAAACCTAAGTTCACCATAGGAATATTATGAAAGCCAGAATTCTTGCCGTTGGACAAAAAATGCCTGCTTGGGTGCAAACAGGGTTTGATGACTACCACAAACGCATTCAACCCATGCTCACCACCGAGATGGTCGAAATCCCTGCCTGTAAACGCACCAAAAATCCCTCACCTGCCGAACTGGAAAAATACGCCATCACCGAAGGCGGTTTGATTTTGCAAGCCCACCAGTCTGCTAAACGTGAACGTTTGATTTGCCTTGATGTGCGGGGCAAAAACTGGTCAACCGAAGATTTAGCCGAAAAAATCCAAGAAAATATGCAGATTGGCGATGATATGGCATTCGTGATTGGCGGTGCGGACGGCATTAGCAAAGAAGTATTGGCAAAGGCGGATATGAAATGGTCATTGTCAAACTTGACGTTACCGCATCCGTTGGTACGAGTGCTATTGATGGAGCAGTTGTACCGTGCGATGACCATTATTAACCATCATCCGTATCATCGAGGGGATTATTTTTAGATGGGGTTGGCGTGTTTGGTCTGTAGGGGCTTATTGCATAAGCCCAATTACATCATTTCAAATATAGGGCGTAAGCATTACGCCCCTACCGTTTATTTTTGGTGATTGGTGTTTTCATAACCTTGGAACTTATATGAAAGACACTGGATTCCCACATTCGTGGGAATGACGAAAAATTTTTAATTACTCGTCACCCCTGCGAATGCAGGGGTCTAGCGTCTTTAATCAGTAAAATAAATTCACGACTTGCGTAATTCCTATTGTTTTCCACCAAACCAACTTTATATATTATATCAACAATCCACTAAACATTTAAAGAAATTCTAATGAACCAACATCAAGAAAATAGTTTATCCATCAAAGATTTATTACCAACCTCCCCTTTTGCTTTACAGACCTTGCCGAGTTTGTTTATTTCGCATGGCTCACCGATAATAGCATTAGAAAATAATGCCACTACCCAAGCGATGAATAAAATTGGGCAGAACCTACCAAAACCCAAGTTAATTATCATGATGTCGGCTCATTGGCAAAGTCAGCATCTTGAAATTAATGGTAACCCTGCCCCTGCGACTTGGCATGATTTTAATGGCTTCCCCAGTGAACTTTATCAAATCGACTACCCTGCCAAAAGCGAGCCAGACGTTGCCGAAAGCTTGGCTCATCAGTTACAAAGTCTTGGCATACAGGCGAGCGTCAATCGCTTACGTCCCTTTGACCACGGTGTATGGACACCGCTCATGCACCTATACCCGCAAGCGGATGTGCCAATCGTGCAGATTTCGTTACCGTATCATTTTGACAGTTATGCCTGTTATCAGTTGGGAGCGGTGTTCAGCTCATTGCGACAAGAGCAAGTGTTGATTATTGGCTCTGGTAGTGTCACGCATAATTTACGCCAAGTGCGGTTTGATAGCTGTGAGGTTGAAGATGAAACGAGCGAGTTTAAACATTGGCTGATTAATCAGCTAAAACACGATAAGCCCAAAGCACTCGACTGGGCTAGTCATCCGCTTGCCAAGCACAACCACCCCACGCCTGAGCATTTATTGCCGTTATTTTTTGCAATGGGGGCAGGTGATATGATGAGCGTGGTGCATGAAAGTTTTGCTCATTATAGTTTGGGGATGGATATTTATCGGTTTGATTAATCCACATTCGCTACATCGAGATTTTTGTCAATTTTAAACGCCAACAACGTTCCCAACGCCATTAAAATAAACATCGTCACGCCCAATTTTGCCACCGCATTAAGTGGGAAAAAGTTTAACAACAACCCACCAAAAATCCCCACCATAAAATTCAGCGACCCCTGCAACGCACTCGCCATCCCTGCACGGCGTTTCTGAAACGCCAACGCAATCGCCCCTGCATTCGGCTGAGTCAAGCCAAGACCTGCAATACAACAGAAAATACTCGCAAGCACCAACGGCAACCACGCCTGTGTGCCATACATCAAACCCAACGCCATCAGACAGCCAGACGCAATCACCTGCACGATTGCCCCAAAGCGTAGCAACATCACCAAACGAAAGCGATTGACCAAAAATTGATTGACCTGTGTCAGCCCAATAAACCCTGCCGCATTCATCCCAAAAATCCAACTAAAATGCTGTGGCGTGACCCCATACCCCTCCATAATCAGCTCTGGGGCGGCACTGATATACACAAACATCGCACCCATCAGCAAGCCTGCCCCAATCGCAGGATAATTAAAGGTATTATCCTTAAGCAACGCCCCATACTGCCCCAAAAGCTGTGCAATTGGTTGGGTATTGCGGTTGTTATCACTGAGGGTTTCATGCAAAAATAGCTTGGTTAGCACGATATTTAACACGCCAAATCCTGCCAAAAACCAAAAAATATCTCGCCAATCAGCGGCTTTTAAAATCAATGAACCAAGACTTGGGGCAAGAATCGGCGCAATCCCCATCACCAACACCATCAATGAAAACGCCTTAGCCATCTGCTTGGGATGCAAGCGGTCACGCACCATCGCACGAGTCACCACCGCCCCCACACACGCCCCCAACGCTTGAGCGGTACGAGCGACAAACAGCACATATTCATTGTGCGTGGTGGCACAGATGACGGAGGCAATCACATACAGCACCATACCGACATACAAGGGCTTAATCCGCCCAATACGGTCAGAAATCGGGCCATAAAACAACTGCCCTACCACCAAACCGACAAAATACGCAGGCACAGAATTGGACATCAACGCCGTGGTAATGCCAAAATCGCTCGCCATCGCAGGAATTGCAGGCAAATACATATCAATGGATAAAGGCCCAATGGCGATAATCAGCCCTAAAATCATAATCCAAAGCGTTGGGTAGTCCATATCATGGTGAGGGGCTGAAGGGGTTTCAGTGAGTTGTTCAGTGGGTGATGAGTCAGTCATGGTAAAATATCGTATTCAAGAGGCAGGAAGGTATAGTCATAGTACTTACGCAAAAGACACTGGATTCCTGCATACGCAGGAATGACGACAAAGATTTTAATTGCTCGTCACCCCTGCGAAGGCAGGGGTCTAGCGTCTTTTTTATTTGCAAAGTTATCCAAAATTGCGTAAGCCCTAAGTCGTTTAATCTAGAAATAACACATTTTTGTAAGAGCATATTGAATACGCCCAACATGTCAAAGTAAGGTTTCTGATTTGCGTCACTATAAAAAATAGACCGCCTATTATAAATAATCAAAGCTAAAATAACTGTTTTAATCATTTAGTTTATGTTGAATATTAGTAATTATGGACTAAAAACTTTGTTCCAAGCCTTAAACGCAGGTAAAATAAAATGAATATGACGACTAGGAAACACCATGAGCCAAGATTATTTCGCCCACAAAGCCAGTACCTTTGACCAATCCAGCCCCAGAGTACAAAACGTTGACAACATCGCTCAAGCCATTCGTCAACATATCACACTTGACCCCACCATGAAGCTATTGGATTTTGGCTCTGGCACAGGTTTGCTATTAGAACGCCTTGCCCCACACGTCCACGCTATCACCGCCATTGATGTATCGCCCAGTATGAATAGCGAACTTGGCAAAAAACTTGATACACATGGCAAATTACACGGCTGTGCAGTGACGATTATCGAAAAAGATTTGGTCAATGATAAGGTGCATTTTGACCACACTTTTGATGGGATTATTTCTTCGATGACGTTGCATCATGTTAAAGATATCAATGCCTTATTTGCCCAATTTTCGCAATTATTAAATCAAGGGGGCTTTATTGCATTGGCGGATTTGGCGACCGAAGATGGCAGTTTTCATAGCGAAGATACAGGCGTGTTTCATCATGGTTTTGAGCCAAGTTTTTTGGTAGAAACTGCCACTGCGATGGGATTTGGTGAGGTCAGTTGTGAGGTAGTCAGTCACATTCAACGCCCCAACCATACCTACGAGATTTTATTGTTAACAGCAAAAAAATTATAAGCACTTGTTTGGTAGGGGCGTAATGCTTACGCCCTTTTATCAAAACCTTTTACCGCCTGTTATTTGGTAAAAATCCCCAATTTCTGTCCCATTTTTACAGGTACACCATTATATAAACCTGCTGTCCACGCTGTGCCTGCCGATTTTGGCAACACAACAATCGCTGTTGAGCCGAGATAAAATCGCCCCAATTCATCGCCTTTTGCCAATTTGACATCATGGGTTTGACGTTGGACTTTGTCACTGCGTTTGATTTTGCCTGTCGCTACCGTTTCAATACCTGCGACAATCATCGCCCCCACTAGCACCACGCACGCCTTACCAAATTCGGTATCAAACACGCAAACACAGCGTTCATTACGAGCGAATAAATCTGGGATATTTTCGGCAGTTTCGTTATTGACCGAAAATAACTGCCCGGGTACATAGATGGTTTCAACCAATGTCCCTTCAAATGGCATATGCACACGGTGATAATTGGTTGGGGCAAGATAAATGGTGGCAAAACTGCCATCGGTCATGGCTTTACCCAGCTCAAAATCTCCCAACAATTGGGCGACACTGTAGGTTCTGCCTTTGGCTTGAAGCAGTTGTTGGTCGTTGATTTGACCGATTTGTGATACTTTACCATCGGCAGGACATACCACGCTGTCAGTATCCGCATCAATGGTGCGTGCATCTGCCCTTAGTTCACGTGTAAAAAAGTCATTAAAGCTGTCGTACTGTGACAGGCTACGGCGTTCATATTCATCCAATTTGATACCATAAGCTGTCGCAAAGGTACGAATAAAGGTTTTTTTGACCCAAGGGTGACGGCTTTGGGCAAGTCTACCTGCCACTTCACTCAAAGTTTGTTGGGGAACGAGGTTTTGTAACGTGGTAAATACAGTCATAGTTGGCTCAAAATGTTGGCTCAAATGAAAAATACGCTTGCCGTTTGGCACAGCGGACTATTATAATCAAAAACCCCATAATATTAAACCCTATCAACCCTTTATCAAGCCCTTATCACTAAAACCACGCCAACGAGGATACCATGAAAGCTGTTATGCAACGAGTCCATTTTGCCAAAGTCGAAGTCGATGGTATCAGCGTGGGAGCAATCAACCAAGGCGTGTTGGTATATCTAGGGCTGGGGCATGAAGACACACTCGATATTGGCAAAAAGATGATTGATAAAATCCTCACGTACCGTGTATTTGAAAATGAACAGGGTAAATTGGATAAAAACGTCAGCGAGGTGCAAGGCGGACTATTAATCGTATCGCAATTCACCCTACTCGCCAATACCCAAAATGGTCGCCGTCCAGACTTCAAGCCTGCCATGCACCCTAGCCTTGCCGAGCCGTTATTCGAGCAAATCGTGGCATACGCCAATCAGCAATATCCGAATGTCGCCACAGGGCAATTTGGGGCAAATATGCAGGTCAGCAGTTGCAACGATGGTCCGATTAACTTTATTTTTGAGTTGAACGGCTAAATTAGTGATGAAATCCAAGCCTAGCCCAGACTTTGTCACATTATTGTCATATTTTTCGGTTGTAATATTGCTGTCATATTTCCCTGCCCTTTGGCAATCATAATAGGACTGACGCAGTTTTATACCATTTATCATTTTTGCGTAAGTCCTAAATCATTGAGAAACTTATGAAAAATGAAACCATCTTAGTGGTCGAAGATGAGCCTGCGATCCGTGAAATGATTATCACCACCCTTGAAATGGCAGGCTTTGATTGTTTGCAAGCTTCGGAGGTCGCCCAAGCCCATCATTTGGTGGTAGACCACCGTCCCAATTTGATTTTACTGGATTGGATGTTGCCCAACGGTTTATCAGGGATTGATTTGTGTCGCCGTCTTAAAAAAGACGAAATGTTGTCCGAAATTCCCATCATCATGCTCACTGCCAAAGGCGAAGAAGATAATAAAGTCCAAGGTCTGGATGCAGGGGCAGATGACTATATCACCAAGCCGTTTTCGACCCGTGAATTGGTTTCTCGTATTAAGGCGGTATTACGCCGTAGCAGTGCCTTGTCAGGCGAAAAGCCAATTAATATCGATGGGTTAACGTTAGACCCCGCCAGCCAGCGTGTTAGTGCCAATAGTAAGCCTGTCGAAATTGGACCGACAGAATACCGTTTATTAGCATTCTTTATGAGCCATCCTGAGCGTGCCTACACTCGCACTCAGCTACTTGACCAAGTTTGGGGCGGTAATGTGTATGTCGAGGATCGCACCATTGATGTGCATATTCGCCGTTTACGAAAGGTGCTTGAGCCGTTTGGATTTGCTGATTATATCCAAACCGTGCGTGGTACAGGCTACCGTTTTTCTAATAAAACCCCTTAACGGCATAGCATGGGATACCCCTAGATGACCGCCAAAAAAATCAACTTATGGTCAACGCTTATCCCAATGCTCATGGTAGCATTGATAGGGCTATTGGCAGGTGGCGTGTTGCATCAATGGGGCTGGGGGCTAGCGATTGGCTTATTGGCGTATGAGCTGTATTTTTTGTTGATGTTACAACGCTTCAAAAACTGGGCAACTCGCCACACGGACGAGCCACCGCCCAATTTTGAAACCAATCTAGACATCATCGCCAGTAGTTTGTATCAAATCAATCGCCAAGAACAACAAGCCCATCAACAAACCATCGAATTGGTCAAAAAAATACGTCAATCAATGGGGGCGATGAATGATGCCATTATCTTGATTGATGAGCGTGACTGTCTGCTATGGTGGAATAAATCTGCCAACCGTATGTTATCCCTGACCCCATCCGATAAAAACAGACATATTTTGACTATTATTCGCAATCCATTATTTCATCAATATTATCATCATACCGAAGATTTTTTGGATGGTATTCGCCTCACCCACTGGCAAGATGCCGAGCGGTTTGTGCAATGTGAAATCACCCAATTTGGGCAAGAAAAACTGATGATGATTTACGATGTCACTCGCATGCAACACCTTGAGCAAATGCGTAAAGACTTTGTTGCCAATGTGTCGCACGAGTTACGCACCCCCCTTACCGTCATTATGGGCTATGTCGAAACCCTCAGCGAACAGCCTGACATCGACCCACGTTGGCAACGGGCATTCGGTCAAATGATGCAACAAAGTCATCGCATGAATAATATTATCAATGACTTATTGCTATTATCACGCCTTGAAAATAACGAAAAACCCAGAGAGCCTGTCAATGTCGATATGCCAAAACTGCTGACCCAACTGTTTGACGATGCCCAAATGTATAACAAAAACTTTGACCATCTCATTCATCTGCACATTGACAGTCAGCAACATATTTTGGGTTATGAAGATTACCTAAGAAGTGCATTAAGCAATCTAATTACCAATGCTATCAAATACACCCCTCAAGGTGGTGAAATCAGTATCAGTTGGCACAATTGTGACGATGGCGTGTGTTTTAGTGTGGAGGATAACGGCATCGGCATTGAGCCTCGCCATATCGAACGCTTAACTGAACGGTTTTATCGAGTTGATAGCGGTCGCAGTCGTGAAACAGGCGGTACAGGCTTGGGGCTGGCGATTGTTAAACACGTGCTATATCAACACCATGCCAAACTCAAAGTCGACTCTAAAGTCGGGAAAGGCTCGACATTTACCATAGAATTTCCGCATAGTAGCTTGGTGGATTAAACCCCCACAAACCCAAAATCCACATTTGGCGTTTTCCCCAAAATAATATCGGTGATGGCTTTAGCAGAGCCATTACTATGCGTCCAACCCAGCGTGCCATGCCCTGTATTGAGGTATAAATTATCAATCACCCCTTGACGATTCACCGCTCGCCCAATAATAGGCACATTGGATGGAGTCATGGGTCGCAAGCCTGTCCAATAATTCGGCTGTGCTAAATCCACCGCATCGCCAAACACCGCCCCCACTCGCTGAGTAATCGCTTGGCAACGAATCGGATTCAAACTTAAATTAAACCCATTAAACTCGGCTGTGCCTGCCACTCGAAGTCGATTACCAAGTCGTGAATATACCAGTTTATACTCATCATCAATCAGACTGACATAAGGCGTTTGGTTGGGCTTTAGCACAGGGTAAGTCGCCGAATAGCCCTTGGCAGGATAAATCGGCAAATCCACCCCCAACGGCTTGGCAAGCAGTGGGCTATAACTCCCCAATGCCAATACATAGCCATCAGCGGATAAATGATGGGTTTGCTGGGTGGTTAAATCGGTGACTTGTACAGACATAATCTGTTGTCGTTGATACACCAATCGCTCGATTTGATGGGATAATAAAAACCTCACGCCTCGTTGTTGGCATTGCTTGGCTAAGGCTTGGGTAAATAGTTTGGCATCGCCCGACTCATCAAGGGCGGTATAGGTCGCACCGACCAGTTTGGCTTCGATATTGGCTAACGCAGGCTCAAGCCCAACCGCCTCAGCGACACTGATTAAACGCCTATCACAACCCAACTGTTGCATTCGCTCAGTGGGGGCGATTGCGGTGGCAAATTCCGCCTCACTGGTATAAAAGTGCATAATGCCTTTGGTCAAACAGTCATAATCAATGCCTGTTTCGGCTCGCACCTCACCCAGCACGGCACGAGAATATAAGCCCAAATTCACCATTTGTACCAAATTGGCATCGGCATTTTTGGCAGTACATTCACGCAAAAACTGCCAGCCCCACCGCCATAACTCACGGTCAAACTCTCGCCCTATCAAGCGTTGCCAACGAAACAACAAGGGAGCATCTTCACGCCATAGCCATTTCATTGCCTTGATTGGTGTGCTAGGATTCGCCCACGGCGTGGCATGGCAGACTGAGATTTGACCGCCATTGGCAAACGAAGTCTGCAAAGCGACCTCGCTTTCTCGCTCAATCAGCGTCACTTCTAAGCCTGCTTTGGATAATTGCCAAGCGGTGGTGACACCGACTACCCCACCGCCCAACACGATAATATGTTTACTCACAAAATGCCTATGGTTAATTTGGTCATTCATTGAAAAGAGAAATTTTAGTATAACACGTCAAAATAGCAAAAAGCCCTAATCTGGGTGGATTAAGGCTTTTTATTTCAAATCTTTTATTGCTAAAACTGGGCTTATACTAAGCCCGATAAATATCGTATTTGTAGGGGCTTATTGAATAAGCCCAATATTTAAAATCTTCAATAGGGCGTAAGCATTACGCCCCTACGACTTTAATTTTTGGAATTGGAATTATTTACTCAATTTGGCACTAATTTCACGCAACAATACCACTTCTTCGCTTGGCTCGGCAGGGGCTTCTTCTGCAGTTTTACGGATGCGGTTCATAAATTTCACCAACATAAAAATCACAAATGCCAAGATGATAAAATTAATCAAAATGGTCAAAAAGTTACCATACGCAAGCATGGGTACGCCTGCTTTTTTTAACGCCTCATAGGTTTCTGGTGTACCTGCAGGGACATCGCCCAACAAGATAAACATATTGGCAAAATCAACCTTGCCAAAAATCGCACCAATCACTGGCATGATGATATCTTCGACCAATGACGTGGTGATTTTACCAAACGCACCGCCGATAATTACACCCACTGCCAAATCCATCACATTGCCTTTTAGGGCAAATTCTTTAAACTCTTGCATCATACTCATAATACTGTCCTCAAATAGAGGGGATACATATCCCAGCCATCGCAATTAATAGCGATTTAAGTTAAGCGATAAAATCCCTATTTTTAAGCAGGGATTTTTAAGAAAATTTTAACGATAAAATTTCGCTTATCATAGAGAAAAAAGCCTGTAATTATTACAGGCTTTTTGTAGCATTTCGTAAGTTGATGCTCATAAATTGGTAACAATACTGTACCAGCTTAGATGCAATCCTTATTTTCTGCCTTGACGTTTACGGTCATTTTCAGTCAAATAACGCTTACGCAAACGGATTGATTTTGGTGTGACTTCTACCAACTCATCATCTTCAATAAATTCAAGGGCTTGCTCAAGGGTAAAGATAATTGGTGGGGTCAAGATAATCGCATCATCCGTACCACTGGCACGTACGTTGGTAAGCTGTTTGGCTTTGGTTGGGTTGACAACCATGTCATCACTGCGAGAATTTTGACCGACAATCATACCTTCATACACTTCGGTTTGTGGTGATACGAACATACGTCCACGCTCTTGTAAGTTAAACAAGGCGTAACCCAATACCGTACCATTCACCATTGAAATCAACACACCATTTTGACGTTTCGCCACATCACCCATTTTGACTGGACCATAATGTGAGAAGCTTGACGTCATAATCCCTGTACCAGAGGTGATGGTCAAGAACTCTGAACGGAAACCAATCAAACCACGAGATGGGACAGTGGCTTCAATACGAATACGACCTTTGCCATCGACTTCCATATTGGTCAATTCACCTTTACGGTAGCCCATTTGCTCCATCACTGCACCTTGGTGCTGTTCTTCTACGTCAAAAATCACGTGTTCAAACGGTTCTTGTTTTTCACCATCAATTTCACGCACGATAACTTCTGGACGAGAAACGCCTAGCTCAAAACCTTCCCGGCGCATATTTTCAATCAATACTGACAAATGCAATTCGCCACGACCTGATACTTTGAATTTGTCAGGACTGTCAGTGTCTTCCACACGCAATGCCACGTTATGAATCAATTCACGCTCAAGACGCTCACGGATATTACGAGAGGTGACAAATTTACCTTCTTTACCTGCAAACGGAGAGTTATTGACTTGGAACGTCATACTTACGGTTGGCTCATCAACGCTCAACGCAGGCAAGGCTTCAACATTTTGTGGGTCACAGATAGTGTCTGAAATATTCAGACCATCAATCCCTGTGATACACACGATATCGCCTGCTTGTGCCATCGGTACTTCGATACGGTCAAGACCATGGTAGCCCATGATTTGTAGAATACGACCGTTACGCTTATTACCTTCTTTATCAATGATGGTAACAGGGGTATTGGTTTTGACTGAACCACGTTGGATACGACCAATACCAATCAAGCCTTTGAAGTTATCATAGTCAAGGCTAGAAATTTGCATTTGGAATGAACCATCCACGTCAACCTGTGGGGCTTCGACCACATTCACGATGGTTTCAAACAATGGTTGCATATCTTCCGCTAGCTCATCAGGGGCAAGACCTGCAATACCATTCATCGCTGAGGTATAAACAATGGGGAAGTCCAACTGCTCGTCAGTCGCACCAAGGTTGTCAAACAAGTCAAACACTTGATCCATAACCCAATCTGGGCGAGCCGAGGGTTTGTCAATTTTATTAATCACGACAATCGGTTTTAGACCACGAGCAAAGGCTTTTGAGGTCACAAAACGGGTCTGTGGCATTGGGCCATCGACCGCATCAACCAATAATAGTACACAATCCACCATAGACATCACACGTTCTACTTCGCCACCAAAGTCGGCGTGACCGGGGGTATCCACGATATTAATACGGTATTCTACACCGTCTTTAGGATTTGTCCATTTGATCGCCGTGTTTTTGGCAAGAATGGTAATACCACGCTCTTGCTCTAGGGCGTTAGAGTCCATAACACGCTCAACTTCGGCAGCACGCTCACCGAATGTGCCTGATTGTTGTAATAATTTATCCACAAGGGTGGTTTTACCGTGGTCAACGTGAGCAATGATGGCAATATTGCGTAAATTTTTGATTGAATCTGACATAAAAAAATAACTCGTTTAAGAAAATAGCTGGGCTATATATTGACTATATAACAGGTAGGGGAAAAATGATGGCTAGTATAACACCGAATCGTGAAATATTGATGAATTTTTTGACAAGCAACAAAAAAGCCACCCCAAAGGGTGACTTTTTTGGATCTATGGTATCGCCACTAAAGATTATTGTACGTTCATATCTTTAGTTTGAGTCACAGTGGCAGTTTTGTTGCCAGTGATGATAGCGTATACACGGCGGTTCATTGCACGACCTTCAGCAGTGTTGTTGTCTGCGATAGGACGGTCATAACCATAACCCACAGTGCTAACACGAGTTGGAGCGATGCCGTATTGGTTAACAAGCATTGATTTCACTGCGTTTGCACGGGCTTCTGATAGACGTTGGTTATAACGTGCTGATGGACCAGTTTTTGACGCATGACCTTCGATAGAAGCAGTTGAATTTGGATATTCATTCATTTTTTCTGCTACTTTTTGGATCTCTGGTTTGTATTGATCTTTGATGACAGTTTTGTCATTGTCAAAGAACACACGAAGTTCCATACGTAGGGCATCAGTTTGATCTAACTGTTTTGGACAGCCATTTGCATCAACTACGACATTTAACGGGGTATTTGGACATTGGTCAACGCTGTCTAAGACGCCGTCTTGATCTGCATCACCGTCTGTTTTAACAACAACAGGCTCTACAATAGTAGGCTCTACTGTGGCTACTGCTGGAGCTAAGTGACCACCTAGAACTACGTTCAAACCAGCCAATGCCATGCCTTCCCACCAGTTGTGGTCGAAGTTGTGGATTGCACGTGCTTCACCACGTAGGCTCAACGCATCATTTAGACGGTAGTAAGCACCAAGACCTAAATTACCAATGGTATCAGTTGAGGTTGCTTTTTCATTACCACTTACAAGAGAAGTTTTTGATTGACCAGCACCTACCAATACGTATGGTTTTACTTTGCTATTGGTGTAACCAGTGAAGGTTTCAGTACCAACGGTAAAGTTACCTGAGTACATTTTTTCTTCAAAAGTAGGGTTTTCTTGAGTGTTACCCTTAGCATCAACTGAATCAGTTGAAGTTTCACCGTATTCTAACTCAAGAGCAACGGTTGGGGTCAACTCGATACCAAAGCCTGCACCCGTGTATAGACCATCTTTTTGAGCATAACCACCAAATTGCTCTTTTTGCTTATCAGCAGTATCATTGATGCCTTCAGCAACGTGGTAGCCTAGGATTAATGGGGTAACAGTAACACCAGCGTTGGCAACAACTGGCATAGCAACGGCTGCAACAACAGCCAAAGCGATTTTATTTAACTTCATGGATTTTCCTCCAAAGGGTAGTCTAAGTTAACAACTAAAATAACTCACAACATCGCATTGTTTAATCAATGTTACTATACAAACGAGCAATGTTGATACTTTGAATATAGCTTAACGGTTGCAAAGTAAGTTTACAACGCTTTTTTTTACTTTGCTACACATTATTACACGATTATCACAATTATGTTATGATTGTTATTAAACAATAGCTTGGTTTATAACACGCATATATGCCTTATAAAAACCAAAATCTAAAGAAACATTCATAGACTGGGTTTTGACATGCTTTAAATTTTAATATACTCCGATTTATTTTACTAGCTCATCGCCAAGGTTTATCACTAAAAACTACATTTTATTCACATTCCTTTACTTTAAATTAATATTTAAGCGTTTAATCAGCTTTTTTAAAAAACATTTTTTGAGTTTTGGTAATGCCTTACTATCAAATTATTGGAATAATGCGAGGATTAAGGTGATTGCGAATGCTTTTTAGTGTATAATTGTTCACTGAATTGAATGGAAATTTTATAAAAGGCATGAAAACATAAGGATATGTTACGATGTTGTCATATTATTTTAGCGATATAAATCAAGGTTTTACCTTGGTAGAGTTATTAACAAGCATAGCAATTCTAGTGATTTTGTTAGGTTTGATTAGTCCAATGGCACTTGATGAATTTAAAAATATGGAAAGCAAAACTATTGCAACCAAAATACATAGTTTTTTAAATAATTCTAAGCAATTAGCTTTGGTTTATCAGTCACCGATTACCTTATGTGTTGCCAATGACAACTACGAATGTGTCCTAACTAATGGCACACAACTCATTAGTTTTATTGATAAAAATGACAACCACCGCATCGACAGCCCCACTGAAACCACTCAACAAATACAAACCTTAGACAATCGTTTTGGTGAAGTAGCGATTAGTGTAGCACTAAATAAAAGCTATATTATTATGAAACCTGACAGTGGGCGACCCATCGGCTATATGGGGAGCATCAAATATTGCCCAACGGATGGTGACAATAAATATAAGTTTAAAATTAGTTTTAGCAAAACAGGGATTATTAAATTGAAAAAAGACAGTGATGAAGCGACTAACTGTTAAAAAAACGCTTCTTTCATGGCTTTCACGGCGTTCTCTAACCCCATAAATACGCTATCAGCAATGATGGCGTGACCGATATTGAGTTCATGGATACCTTCAAAATTCGCAATCGGTGCGACATTATAACGTGTCAAACCATGCCCCGCATTCACCAACAAACTTGGCTGAGTGGCTTTGGCAAAACCAATCGCATCACGAATACGAATCAACTCAGTATCAACCGCATCTTCATCATTAGCCAGCCAATATTCCGCATACGCCCCTGTGTGGATTTCGATGGCATCGGCTTGCAATTCAATACTTTTGGCAATTTGGTCGTGGCTAGGGTCGATAAATAGCGATACTTGCGTACCAACGGCATGCAGTTTTGCAATCGCATGGGCAATTTTATCCGCATTGCCAATCACGTCCAGTCCGCCTTCAGTAGTGAGCTCTTGGCGTTTTTCTGGTACAAGGCATACCCATGCAGGCTTGACATCACAAGCGATGGAAAGCATTTCATCGGTCACTGCCATCTCTAAATTCATGCGTGTGGTCATCACCTTTGCTAAGCGATATACGTCATCATCTTGGATATGACGGCGGTCTTCACGCAAGTGTAAGGTAATACCATCTGCCCCTGCTTGCTCGCAAATTAACGCTCCTTCAACAGGGTCTGGATAGTTTACGCCTCGTGCTTGGCGGAGCGTGGCAATGTGGTCAATATTAACACCTAATAACGGTTTGTTCATGGGCTTGCCTATTTATTTATAAATTATTGATATTGCAAAAATTGTCGCCACAATTCACGGCTTTGTAACTGCTGATAATTTAACAAATTATCCAAAATATTGCGATAGATACCACCCATTTGATTGAGTACATGTGTCGTTGATTGCGGTGTGTTTGCCAAACTTTGCTCAAAAATAGCAGTGTCTTGCAAACACGCTTGCCATTGCTGGATTTGCTCGCCTGTCACCACAAAATCTGCTTTATCCAATGCTAACAGATCAACAAACCCTTGTTGCAGTTGATAACGGTAAACTTGTTCGGCTTGATAAGATAAACCAAACGAATCCACGCTAAAATCCAAGCCATAACCCAATTCATCAAATAATAAGGTTTCAAACTGACGTAATTGCCATTTTAATAGGGTTAAATCATCTGTAGTTGAAGTTTGAAAAAGTTGTGAAATCTGCTGAATCGTGCCTTGATAGCCTAGCCATAATTCGCCGAGCGGTTCTTCAACTGGTAATAATTTGAGCAAAATTTCATTGAGATATAGCCCTGCAAATAGCCCCTGCCCTGTCAATGATGTGTTAAATGTTATCACTTGACTTTGGCTAAAGGTTTTAAGGCTGTTTTTACCTGTGGCAAACAAGGCAATCGGCATAAATAACGGCAAGTTTTTTTTACCAATGCCATGTACCACGCCCCATTCTTGGGTAAAAAAATAAATCAGACTACGACTTTCACCATGCGGTTTTTGGTGTAAAACGTAGCCTGTGAGTGGTTGGTTTCGCACGCTTTTTTAATAGCCCAAACTGGTTAAGGCTCTTTCATCATCCGACCAACCTTTTTTGACTTTCACCCACAAAGTCAGCATAACTTTTTTGCCAAACATCGCTTCCATGTCTTGCCGTGCATCAATGCCAATTTGTTTGATTTTTTCGCCTTTATCGCCAATGACGATGGCTTTCTGCCCTTGACGTTCGACAAAAATGGTCGCATCAATAAAGGTCACCGCTTTTCGCCATTTGCCAGTTTTTGGGTCTTGGTGGGCAGGTTCATCTTTAAAAGTATCAATTTGCACGGTCAAGTCATACGGAATCTCATCGCCTGAACTACGCATGACTTTTTCACGAATCATTTCACTGGCTAAAAAACGCTCAGAACGGTCAGTGACCTGCTCGGCAGCATAAATCGGCTCGGCGATTGGTAAATGTTTACCAATGACTTTTAGCAATTCGTCCAAATTTTGCCCACGCAATGCTGAAACTGGCACGATATCAGCAAACACGCCTGTATCATGTAGTTTTTGCAATAACGCAAACATTTCGACACGGCTATCAACCGTATCGGTTTTATTTACCACAGCAACCACAGGCACATCAAGGTTTTGCACTTTGGCAAACACCAGCTCGTCATCGCTGACCCATTTTAGCCCATCGACCACAAACAGCACCACATCGACATCGACCAACGCAGAGGTGGCCGCCTTATTCATGCGTTCGTTGATGGCTCGTACTTCTTTGGCGTGGATACCCGGCGTATCGACAAACACCGCCTGCATGGCTTCATCGGTATAAATTCCCATAATACGATGGCGGGTGGTTTGTGGTTTGCGTGAAGTAATCGACAGTTTTTGACCTAAAATATGGTTCATCAAGGTTGATTTGCCGACATTCGGACGACCGACAATCGCCACATAACCTGTGCGAAAGTCTTCGGCTCGCTCGGGTTCAGCTTGGCTTGGGTTAAAAAATTGGGCGATGACATCATCATTTGGGTCTAACATAGCGTTGGTTTCATTCATAAATTTGGGTATTCATTAATTAAGTTGTTTGGTTAATTCTAATAGCATTAATTCAGCACAGCGTTGTTCGGCAATACGGCGACTTTCGCCTTGAGCATTGGTTTTATGATTAAAAATTTGATTATCAAGGCTAAAATTAACATGACAATCTACAATAAAGGTTTGATTGGGGGCATTGCCCAACGTATCAATAAGCTCATAACGTGGCAGTGCAATTTGATGGGCTTGCAATAACTCTTGCAAACGACTTTTGCCATCTTTTAGCACTTTTTGTTCATCGACTTTATCAAACAGCTCACTAAACCACGCCAAAACACAGGCTTTGACCGTATTAAAATCGCCACTGTCCAAATAAATCGCCCCAATCAGCGCTTCCACCGCATCAGCAAGAATCGAGGCACGCTGTCTGCCACCGCCTTTTCGCTCACCGACACCCAAAATCAGATAGTCTGATAGCTTCAAGTTTTTGGCAATAATTACCAAGGTGGCTTCACGCACCAAAGTGGCACGCATGCGAGTCAACTGCCCTTCATTATACGTGGGATTGCGTTGAAATAAGGCTTCGGCAATGACCACACCGAGCAACGCATCGCCCAAAAACTCAAGACGTTCATAGTTATGCTCGCTGTCATACGAGCGGTGCATCAATGCCAAAATTGGTAAGTTAATATTACTAAACTGATAACCCATTTGATAAAACAACGCTGTCAGTTGACGCACTTGGGGCGGTAGTTTTTTTTGGTCAAAAATGGGTGGTGTAATATCAGTCATGTCAATCATTAATCATTTGGCGAACATAAGGGTTTAGCGAAATTCACAACAAGGCGATGTTACCTTATTGTTTGGCAAGCTTGGCATCTTCTGCAGTAATGGTATCTTCAAAACGATTGACAATATCCACATTCCCAAAGAAATTATTGACTTCGCTATAATTCAATTTGACGCTCATCGCCCCTGGCATATTATCCACTACTTCAATCACTTCTTCTGGCTTTTGAGTATAACCATTAATATTCCACTGTGACATCAAATTATTCAAAAACTGTTTATCAGTTTCTTTATTATCATTGGATTTTTTAAGTTCCCATGCCACCGATTTTTTTAATTGATAGTGACCGATTTGGGCAGGAATAATGCCCATACCGATTTTACCGCATACCACAATCAGTACAATCAAAATCACAATACCTGAAACGCTTGCACCTCGTTGTTGACTAGGTAAATTCATGGTTTGCTCCAAAATTATCATTATTAATATAGGAAATTAATTAAACATCAAACATCAAAACGTATGGCATCCAGTTGATAGACAAACATAATGTTTGTCCTTACAATTTACCCCAACTACGCAAGAAACGTCAACCGTTATCAGTGAATTGCACCGTTACGATTGAAAGTCGGTACACTCAAGCCAGTTTGTTTGTGCATCCAAACATAAGTTGCCTTACCTGCCAAATTTTCATCTGGCACAAAGCCCCAAAAACGGCTATCGGCACTGCGGTCACGGTTATCACCCATCACAAAATACTGCCCTTGGGGAACGGTCACTTGCCATTGTTGCCCTTGGGTTTGGTTAAGGGTTGGTGATACTTTTTGTAAAAATTCGGCATACGGATACCATTGGTCACCCAAATAACGGACATTATGCGTATGTTCACTACTTACCGCTTCTTGCACATATTTAGCCGATTGCTCTTCTTGATTGCCCATCGCTTGGGCTTGTTCTAGGGTAATCGCCTGCCCTGTTTCGGTCTGCCCTGCTGGGTATAATTGGGCGGTCATCTTGGGGTCAGGGGTATAGTTCGCAGGAACGGTGGCGATAGCTTTCCCATTAACACTGAGTACGCCATTGTTAAAACTCACCGTATCACCACCCACACCAATCACACGCTTGATGTAGTAAATTTTTGGATTTTCAGGGTAGCGGAAAACAACCACATCGCCATGTTGCGGATTGCCTAAATCCACCACTTTGGTGTTGATGAGTGGCAAGCGAATACCATAGGCATATTTATTAACGGCTATAAAATCGCCTGTATATAAAGTGGGTACCATTGATGATGATGGAATGTTAAATGGCTCAACAATAAATGAACGCACCACCAACACCACAGCTAAAATGGGAAAAAAATCATACGCCCAACGCACTAGGGCGGTTGATTGTTCTAAGCCTTTGGTTTTTTTCTGTTTTAATACCAGTTTATCCAGTAGCCAAATCGCCCCCAAAACAAGGGTTAGAGGTACAAGAACTAAATTAAAATCAAAATCCATTGGGTTTTCCCTTTAACATTCTGTTTGACATAGCAATTTTGCTGTCAATTTTCGTGGGTCGTGGGTTACGCTTTACCACCCATTTGAATGAACCTAGAAATAATATTTTGAAATTTTGGGCGTATGCAATACGCCCCTACCAAACTATCTTATTTCTAATTTAAACTACGATAAAAACCACATTTCAACGAAATTATGATTGGTTATCCACTTTTAATACAGCCAAAAACGCTTCTTGTGGAATCTCAACTCGTCCCACTTGTTTCATGCGTTTTTTACCTTCTTTTTGTTTTGACAGCAGTTTTTTCTTACGAGATACGTCACCGCCATAACATTTTGCCAAGACGTCTTTTCGCATGGCTTTCACGGTACTACGAGCAATAATTTGGCTACCAATCGCCGCTTGAATCGCCACATCAAACATCTGACGTGGAATCAATTCTTTCATTTTTTCGACCAACTGATTACCACGATAGCGAGCTTGTTCGGCATGGCAAATCATCGCCAAGGCATCGACTTTTTCACCGTTAATTAGCACATCAACACGCACCAGTTTATCGGTTTCAAAACGCTCAAAGCTATAATCCAATGAGGCAAACCCACGAGAAACCGACTTCAAGCGGTCAAAAAAGTCCATCACCACTTCACCCATCGGAATATCAAAGGTGAGTTGCACTTGATTACCCATAAACTTCATATCGACCTGCATACCACGGCGTTCGATACACAAGGTCATCACGTTACCGAGATAGTCGGGTGGGACAAGGATATGACAGCGAGCAATCGGCTCTCGAAATTCATCAATCGTGCCGACATCTGGGAGCTTGGATGGATTGTCGATTTGGATGATGTCGCCATTGCGTTTTTTGATTTCATAAATCACCGTGGGAGCGGTGGTAATCAGGTCTAGGTCGTATTCTCGCTCAAGACGCTCTTGGATAATCTCCATGTGAAGCATCCCCAAGAAACCACAGCGAAAGCCAAAGCCCAACGCATCTGAGGTATCTGGCTCAAAGAAAAGAGCCGCATCATTGACTTGCAGTTTTTGTAGGGCTTCACGGAAGGCTTCAAAATCGCTCGAATCGACTGGGAACATCCCTGCATACACTTGCGGTTTGACTTTTTTGAAACCCGGAATACTATCGACATCAGGCGTTTTGGTATGGGTAATGGTATCACCGACAGGTGCACCACCGATGTCTTTAATCCCTGCAATCACAAAGCCAACTTCACCTGCTTCTAAGATATTGGTTTCGAGTGACTTAGGGGTAAATACACCAATCGAGGTCACAGGATGCGACATTTTGGTCGATTTGATATAGATTTTATCGTCTTTCTTTAATGTCCCTTGACGGACTCGCACCAGCGATACCACGCCAAGGTAATTATCAAACCAAGAGTCAATAATCAAGGCTTGCAGAGGTGCATCACGGTCGCCCACTGGGGCAGGGATTTTTTCCACAATCGCTTGCAACAAGTCATCCACGCCCACGCCTGTCTTAGCAGATACACGAGGGGCTTCCATCGCTTCGATACCGATGATGTCTTCGATTTCTTGAATCACACGCTCTGGGTCAACTTGGGGTAAGTCGATTTTATTGAGAACAGGCAGCACTTCCAAACCTTGCTCAAGTGCGGTGTAGCAGTTGGCAACCGATTGGGCTTCAACACCTTGAGCGGCGTCAACGACCAGCAACGCCCCTTCACAGGCGGCAAGTGAACGTGACACTTCATACGAGAAGTCCACGTGCCCTGGCGTGTCAATAAAGTTAAATTGATAACGCTCGCCATTGGGGTGATTGTAATACAAGGTCACCGACTGGGCTTTAATAGTAATGCCACGCTCACGCTCAATGTCCATCGAATCAAGGACTTGAGCCTGCATCTCACGAGCATCTAGCCCGCCACACATTTGGATAATGCGGTCAGCCAAGGTGGATTTACCGTGGTCAATATGGGCAATAATTGAAAAATTACGAATATTTGCTAAAGCGGTCACGTTTACCTACTACCTAAAATCAGCCAAAATTATTTTACGCAAAATAGGTTTATTGTACCGCATTTTTTGGGAATTACCTAATTTTTGGGTATGTTTCAATCCACCTCTACAACGTAAATTGCAAACGAATTAGAAGAAGTTTCAACCATTTAGGGGATTTAGGGCGTATCCCTAATAAACCGCCATAACTATTAGGCTTTTTTGACCACACTGGATTTCAGCTTCATCGCCCCAAAACCATCAATTTTACAATCAATATCATGGTCGTCTGGGGCATCATGTAACAGACGGATGGATTTGACTTTTGTACCGACTTTAATTGGGGTGGATGAGCCTTTAACCTTCAAATCCTTGATTACGGTGACGCTATCACCATCTTGCAAAATATTACCCACAGCATCTTTGATGACTGCTTGCGTGTCGCTTTCAGCCGTATCGCCTGCTTGCCATTCATGGCTACACATGGGGCAAATCAGCAGGTCGCCATCTTGATAAGTAAAGACTTCGCCACATTTTGGGCAAGGAGGTAGGCTCATGGTTATTTCCTAATCATTGATAACAGTCTAAATAATCGACCTATTATACACCATCAACCATTGGCAATGTTTTAAAAACTGTAGCAAAAACCGTGAATATTGGCTGATTGAAGGGGTTAAAGTTGCAGATTTTGCCCAACTGTGTAAGACTAAAAGCCCCTCAAGCGACAAGTATTTATATATCAAAATATATTTCTACCCAATCAACAAGGCAAACTTATGACGATTTTTACCCATTTTGAACTAACAGGCACTGATGCCGAAAAATTTTTGCAAGGTCAAATCACTGCCAATATGCAGAAAATTACTGACCAATACCAAGCTACCGCCATTAGTAATCTCAAGGGGCGTGTCGAATTTGGGCTTTGGCTGAATAAAACCGTTGATGGCTTTAGCATCGTATTAGCCAATGAACTTGCTGATAGCTTTGCCAAACATGTCAAAAAATATGGGGCTTTTTCCAAAATCAGCCTATCTGAAGCCCAACCCATTTTTGCAGTGGTGGAAAATGGCGAACCCACTTTTTCTTTCACAGCCACTGCCGATGACCCCAATTGGCAAACCTTGAGCATCGCACAAGGCAATTATTGGATAACCCAAGCCGCCCAAGGGCTATTCCAACCACAAGAATTACGCCTGCATCAGCGTGGCGGTGTGGATTATGATAAAGGCTGTTATTTGGGACAAGAAATTATCGCCCGTCTTTGGTTTAAAGCCAGTCCGAAGGCGTGGCTACACCGTGTAGCGTACCAACACGAGGGCGATTTAACCGATAAAATCCAAGTAGTGAATCAAATCCAAACTGACAATGGTTTTGAAGCCTTGGTGGTGGCTCGCCCAGAGGAAATACAACAAGCCAATTTGACGGTGTTGGCATTACCTGATGCGTTGCAACAACCTGTTGCAAGAGTATAAGGCTGTTTTTATTTAGCATTTTGTGGCGTATAGCATGGGGAGTGCTGACGCCCTGTTTAAAAGTCTTAAAATCAAAATTTACATTACATTGATGTTAAAAAAGCCAACATGAACCATAACATACCCCCTGCCATCACGCCTGCCAACACATCATCAATCAAAATGCCGAATCCGCCACTGACATTTTTATCCACCCATTTAATCGGAAAGGGTTTAATGATGTCAAAAAATCGGAATAGTATAAACGCCAAAATTAGCATATAAATAATCACTTGTTGTTTACAACTCATTAAATCATTCCCATCGACACAAGGTATCTTAAATAAAGGAATAACCCAAACTATTGGCAACAGCGTAATCCACATCCCCACCCATTCATCCCATACGATATGCGGGTCGTCATGTACATTCATCAAGTCAGACGTTTTACCACAAATATAACTACCGACTAGACAGCCCAAAATAATGACTACCAAAAATCCCAAAAAACCCAGCATCATAAGTGGTATAGCGACAATCAAACCGCCAACCGTTCCCCATGTACCGGGGGCTTTTTTGGGTAAACCACTACCCAGTCCAATGCCGAGCCAATAAATCAGCTTTTCCCAAGCGGTGGCGGTTGGTGGGCAGGGTGGACAAAGATTGGCTTTGCGGATATCAGGTTTATGGTTGGTCATGTGGGTTTACTATGTAATAAAGTTGTTCATCTAGCTGTTTACCCACATCATCGATATCTTTAATATCAACTAACTTGAGTAGTGTTTTTTTTGGTAAATTGTACCAAGTGGTTTTGAATTTTTGAGTATCGTCATCAGGGTTGGTGTTTAAGTTTTTTTGATAACGGTATCTTTGGTTCAAAAAATTGACACTATGAGTTGATTGAACAAGTGGTCCAGCATTATCAGACGAATCATAACCAATTAAGTAAAAATCTTTTTTATCATTTAATTGACGGTAATCAAAGGTATAACTCCAAGAACCATATCGTCCATGCGTATAGTCAATAACAAGTTTATTTGCTTTACTTTCTACGGTTAAGTCTGGGGGAAAATAGACACCGCCCCACTCATTTTCTGAGGCAAAGATTGCTTTGTTTTCTAATATTTTCTCATAGCCGTTGGGTGTTTTGAACAGTACAATAATACCACGACGATTACGGTCTATCGGCTTATTTTCAGTTGTCTCATCATTAACCCACCCAGCTTTTTGCGTGTCTTTAATTATCAGCACACAATCGGTTTGACCGTCTTTATTGAAATCACCTTTGCAATCATGCTCAGTGAGATGAAAACCCTTTGGTATAAATCGTTGAAACTGTGCAGTATTGTCTTTGGCAAAACTGGCATGACTTACCAGTAACAATGCTGAAAGTAGAATCGTTTTTTTCATATCAACACCTCAAAAATGTTGCCAACCATTAATATCAAAATCAACCATTTCACCATCATACAATAACGCCAAACCTTTGTCTGTCACGATTTCACCAATAGCAAAGATTTCATTCGGATAACGCTGATTAAACCGTTCAAAGTTGTCTTTGGATAAAGTAAAACATAACTGATAATCATCCCCGCCATTCATTTGATGTTGCCATTTCTCAAGATTTGGTAAATTTTGCAAAATTGGATGCGTTGGGATTTTATCTAAATAAACTTTTGCTCCCACACTACTTGCCTGCAACATATGCCCCAAATCCTGCCCCAAACCGTCCGAAATATCTATCATACTGTTAGCAAAACCACGCAGTTTTTGCCCCAAGGCGACTTGTGGCTGGGGTAAATCAAGAGATTGTTGTAAAAGTACGTTTTGTAAGGGCGTATTCAATACGCCCCTACTTTCTGATTCTTCTTGTGCAAAAATTTGTTGTAACGCAAAACTGGCATTGCCAATATCACCACTCACGCAAATCACATCACCGACCTTTGCCCCACTTCTTAAAATAGCTTGCCCTTGTGGTACAAATCCCAATGCCGTCACAGAAATGGTTAAAACTTCTGACCCTGTGGTATCACCACCAATCAACTCAACCCCAAACGGCTGACAGCAATCGGCAATGCCTTGAGCAAATTTACTCAACCAATCATCATTAGCGAGGGGCTTTGGTAGGCTGATACCGAGCAAAATCGCATAGGGGGTTGCCCCCATACTGGCAAGGTCGGACAGGTTGACGGCTACGGATTTATAGCCAATGGCATAGGCGGAAGTGGATAACGGAAAATGTCGCCCTGCCACTAGCACATCGACACAGCTAATGAGTTCGGCATTGAGCGGAATACGGCTCACGGCACAGTCATCGCCTATCCCTGTTTTGGTCATAGGATGGCGTGCGGTGGCATTTTTGAAATGTTGATAGATGAGGGAAAATTCGGACATATTGATAAAAGTAGGTAAGGTGCGTCATACGCACCAACATTATAGACAGATACTTGCCAAAAAGGTTTGGAAAAAGGTATTAATAAAAAGGTACGTAAAACGCACCTTACTACATCATTAATCCGCTGATGGCTCTATGGCTACTGGTACAGTTTCCGCCTTTTTGGCATCCGCTTGCACTTCTGGCTGACGCACGTCTTTGGCAATTTTATCCATCACCACATGAATCAACTTATGCCCATCAACCGAACCAAAATGCGTGTTGAGTTGCAATGCCTCATCCAGCACCACTTTATAAGGCACTTGAAAACTATTTTTCATCTCGTACGTTCCGACCAACAGCACGGCTTGCTCAACTTTATCAAGGCGAGTCCAAGGGCGGTCAAGGAGTGTTTCAAGGTACGCAATCAACTCATCACTTTGGGCGATGATTTTACTAATCAACTCATGGTAATAGCCCAAATGCACGGTGTGCATGGCATTTTCGGCACGAGTATGGGCTTCGATTTCATGGCTCGGATTGCCTGTCAACAGCCATTCATACAAGCCCTGCACCGCAAAACGGCGAGCTTTACGAATCGCCGTGAGCGAGGTTTTATAATTAATGGCATTGTCGGTATTTGTTAAATCTGTCATGCGATTGCCTTATTCGTCATCCATTTGAGCGTCAATTTGACCCAATACATTAATCATCTCAAGAGCAACCATCGCCGCCTCAGAGCCTTTATTGCCTGCTTTTGTGCCAGAGCGTTCAATGGCTTGCTCAATGCTGTCGGTGGTCAAAATCGCATTCACCACAGGTACATCATAATCCAAGCCAATCGCCCCCAAACCTTTGGCAGACTCGCCTGCGACAAAGTCAAAGTGTGGCGTACTACCACGAATCACCGCACCTAGACCGATGATGGCATCGTATTGGTTGGTTTGTGCCATGCGAGCCACTGCCAATGGCATTTCCCAAGCTCCGGGAACACGCACGACCGTGATATTTTTGCCCGCCACGCCATGACGAATCAACGTGTCAATCGCCCCATCGACAAGGCTTTCGACCACAAAGCTGTTAAAACGTCCGACCACCATGCCAATGCGTGCATGGGCGTTGGTGTGAAGCTCACCATTGATGTGTTGTACTTGTGCTAGTTCTGCTTGTACGTTTGCCATAACATTCACCTGTTTAATATCAAATTAATATCAAAAAATTAGAAAAAGTTGCCGTATCATAGCATTTTTTGGGTCAAAATTTTAGTGTTATTTGGTCAATCAAACCCTTAATGGTCGGCAGGGCTACCGCCTTGGGCGATTATCCAATTTTGCAAAGCGGTGGTTTTGGCATCCAATAACGCTTTATCCCCTTTACTTTCGACATTGAGGCGAATCAACGGCTCGGTATTTGACGCTCGTACATTAAACCGCCAATTGGGGAAATTTACTGATAAACCATCTAGTTTATCAACACTGGCGGTTTGGTCGTCAAACTGGCGATATTCGCTCTCTAACTTTGCCAACACCTCTGGGGCGGTGATACCTGTGAGTTTAAAGTTAATTTCGCCCGAAATCGGATAGGCTTCAATCATTTCATCGACCAGTTTTGACAGGCTTTTACCTGATTTTGATAGCAATTCAATGACCAATAACCACGGAATCATACCACTATCGCAATAGTTAAAATCACGGAAATAATGGTGAGCCGACATCTCGCCACCATACACAGCATTGGATTCTCGCATCACTTGCTTGATAAAAGAATGCCCAGACTTACTAATCACTGCCTTGCCCTTGGCTTGGGCAATCACGGCTTCGGTGTTTAAAATATTGCGTGGGTCATAGACGATGCTTGCCCCCTGCTCTTTATCAAGAAACGCTTTGGCAAGTACGCCCACGACATACGTTCCCTCAAGAAAACGGGCGTTTTCATCAAAGAAAAAACAACGGTCAAAATCACCGTCAAAGGCAATCGCCAAATCCGCTTTTTCTGCCACCACTTTATCAGCGGTGACGGTACGATTGGCAATAATCATCGGATTGGGGATACCATTGGGGAAACTGCCGTCTGGTTCGTGGTTGATTTTGATAAAGTTAATCGGAGCATTGGCAGATTGAAAGCGTTGCTCAATCAAATCAATGGTCGTCCCTGCACTGCCGTTACCGCAATTTACCACGACATTTAGGGGCTTGAGACTTGCCACATCAATATAACTCATCAAATGGTCGATATAGGCGGTTTTGTCTTCTTTGAACGTGTATTCGCCCTTGTTAGCAACGGTTTTGAAGTCGCCTTGTTCAGCGATTTTTTGGATATCGGCAAGCCCAGTATCAGCACTGATGGGCTTGGAGTTTTCACGCACCAGTTTTAAGCCGTTGTAATTAATCGGATTATGACTGGCTGTGACTTCAATGCCACCGATGGCATCATAATGACTGGTGGCAAAATACACTTCTTCTGTGCCTGTCATACCCAAGTCAATCACATCCGTGCCTGCGTCCAAAATGCCTTCGATAGTGGCTTTTTTCAATGATTCGCTTGATGGGCGGATATCACAACCAATCACAATGGCTTTTTTATCTGCGTTGGGGTTCAAAAATTCGGCAAAGGCTCGTCCAATACGGTAGGCGATGGCTTCGTCAAGGTTTACGCCAAGTTCGCCACGGATGTCGTAGGCTTTGAAAGATGAAATAGTGATGGGTTGGAAGATGCTCATTTTATTATCCGTCTTAATCTTGGGTGTTAATAAATATACTTTATGCGTTGAGTATAGCATGAAATCATATTTGTTATGATGGTGTTATTCAAGGCACATTCATCATTACGAAGCCTATTTGCTCCCACAGTTTGCTATAATACAATAATTTTAGCCTTCGCATTTTTTATGACACAACTTTCAAATACTCGCTCTAGTTCATTGAAAAACAACCTTACATTTTCTGATATTTTCATATTATCGGTCATATTTTTTGCCTACCCAATTATTAGCTCAAGTTATGCTTTTTTTACTTCTGTTTTGTCTAACGAAGGACTGGGAGAGGTTGCTCGTTTTGACAGCCAAAGTACCTATTTAGCGATTGTTATTGAGCTAATAACCTTAGCCATTGCTTTTGGCTACCTTCGTTATCGAAAATTCAATTATAAATCTCTGCCAATTTATCTTGATATCAAAGTACCATTACAAATGATACTATTAGTTATTGGTGCTGGGTTGGTAGCAGATTTACTACAATACTTTGAGTATTGGTATTTATGGATAAATGAGCCTGACTTGACCTCGAACCCGACATTACTGGAGCAATCTAACACTATGATTGATGACCATTCCAATCTATCTGTTAGCTTTGCTATTTTATCGCTGTTGAATGGTTTTTATGAAGAAATATTTTTCATGGGGCTAGTTTTTGCTGTTTCACGAGATAAACTTACCTTAGCGATAGCCTATAGCTTAGTAATTCGTTTTTTATTTCATACTTACCAAGGATTGTTTTCAGCTGTTATTATTTTATCCTTAGGTATTGTGTTTCTAATCGCTCGAAAATACCTCAAAAATCTCGTACCTTTTTTCTTAGCACATGCCATTTTTGATATGTTTGGTATGGGATTACTCATTCATTTTATGAATTATCAGTAGTTTTTAGAATATACTGCATCATTTCTCGATGATGCTATAGTTCGTATATTTCCATTATACTAAACCAATCATTTTTTATTCGAGCATCTTATGACACCGACTAATAGCTTTACCGACCTTCTCACCCTGATGGCACGCCTTCGCACCGACTGCCCTTGGGACAAAAAACAAACCAACCACAGCCTCATCCCTTACGCCATCGAAGAAACCTATGAATTGGTCATTCAAAGTGGCGACTTTGAGGATATCAAAGGTGAATTGGGCGATGTGCTACTGCAAGTGATTTTTCATGCTCATCTATACAATGAACAGGGCAAATTTGACATGGGCGATGTGATTTTTGCCTTACAAGAGAAGCTGATTCGCCGTCATCCGCATGTTTTTGAAACCGAAAAATACACCACCGAAGAGCAAGTCAAAGCACGTTGGGACGAAATCAAAGCGATTGAATATTCTGAGAAAGAACAACGAGGCAAAAAACGCCGTACACTCGATGCCGTCAAAGCAGGCTCAGCACTGATGCAAGCCCAAGATATTCAAAAAACCGCCAATGGCGTGGGCTTTGACTGGGATGTGGTGAGCGGTGCAGTGGATAAACTGGACGAAGAAATCAGCGAACTCAAAGAAATCTTACCCAAAGACAGCGAAAAACCCACGCCTGCCCAAAAACTGGAGCTAGAAAAAGAATTGGGCGATTGCTTTTTTGCCTTGGTGAATGTGGCTCGCAAGCTAGGCATTGATAGCGAAACAGCGACTTTAACAACGGTGCATAAATTCAAATCTCGCTTTGGTTTTATCGAAGATAAATTGGCAAAAATCGGCAAAACGCCCCAAACATCAACGCTTGAGGAAATGGATAGATTGTGGGATTTAGCAAAAGTACAAGAGAAAAATCGTTAAAATAAGTGGTAATAGCTGAGGAGAATTTATGACATAAAAAAACCACCAAATATGGTGGTTTTTTTGAATAAGTGGCGTCCCCACGGGGATTCGAACCCCGGTTACCGCCGTGAAAGGGCTTTTATCTTTATATTATCCATTTACCAAAGCTTTAAAATGCTATTAAATCAACCACAGACGACAAGTTATCAGGGCTTAAATGTGAATAACGCTGTGTTATTCGTGTGTCTGAGTGTCCTAATAGTTGGCTCACATGATACAACGGCACTCCTTGAGATACTAGAAGGCTTGCAAATGTATGACGCAAATCATGGATCCGACAACTTAACCCTGAGTGTTCCAACGCCCACAACCACGCACGTCTAAATGTCTTATAACGATCATCTGTCTTAGGATTATAAAACACATATTTATGATGATAAACCCCCAATTCTTTAAAAGCTAAAATTGCCTGATTATTCAAAGGTTTATAAATAGTTTTCTTGTTTTTTGATAAGCTATTTCTAATCACTAAATACTTAGAATCAATATTCACATTATCCCACTCTAAACTTAAAATTTCGCCACTACGTGAACCTGTATGCAGTAGCAAACTGATATAGACATAAAAGGCAGGGTTAGCATACTGCTTACAAGCTTCCAAAAGCAACACACATTCATTTTTGTCCAAATACCTTGGTAAAAAATCAGACTCAAAGAGATTAAAACCATTAAAAGGGTTTCTTAAATTGCTTTCTGTATGCTTGTTATAGTAGTTAATAGCAGAGCGTGCAATGGTCAACTCTCTATTTATTGTGCTATTTTTAACGCCTTGGATGTTACGGAGGGTGCAATAGTCGTGAATGTCATCAATGGTAATTTTTGACAGATTGGCAAAAAACCGAAGTTTGTCAAACTTTTCTGCGTAGTCATGGTTAGACTGATAAAGACCATTTCGACTATAAAAGTCTAAAATATAGAGGAAATTCATAGGTAAAACCCTGTTGCATGGCGAAATTGCCATACAACAAGATTAGTATTAAGCAAATTGAGGGTTTGTATTAAAAGTTAAATTAATGTTTAATGCTTTTAAAATACGTTGCATCGTGAACCATGTAGGCGATGTCGTACCGTTGACAGTCTTATATAAACTTTCACGGTTTAACCCAGTCAAACGAGCAACCTCAGCAACACCTTTCTTTTTAATCAAGTGACTAATAGCAGACATAAATAAACGTTCATCTTCTTCATTATAACAATCATTCAGATAGTCCATGATTTCTTCATCTGTTTCAAAATAATCAAAGACATTAAATTCAGTTAGTTTCTTCATCATCAAGTACCCCATATTCTTTTGCTATCTTTTTCGCCTTAACAATGTCATCATCTTGGCTTGACTTATCACCACCCGACAACAGTACAATAATCGTATCGCCCTTTTGCATCAAATAGACACGAATACCACCATGGTTATGTATTCTTAATTCAAGAATACCATCGCCAACATTATCAATATCGCCAAAATGCCCAAATACTTCAAGCCGATGAATTCGACTTAAAACAGACTTTTTAGCAATTGGATTTTTCAGACTTTTAAGCCATTTGTTAAATTCACTGGTTCTTTTTAACGTATACATAATACCTCCTAAACTATTGTAGCTTATAAGCCACAATAAAACAATCACATAAAAGGATTTGATGCTACAGCAATTTGAGTGTTTGCAGTTGTCAGCGGTTGTTGCGGTACTGGTTGTTGCTGTATTGGCGGTTGTGGCATAGTTACCGCTTGCATAGATTGATTAACTTGGCTAACTTTTAAAGTCTTTTTGTCACCATGAGCATACTTTAGACAATCAAGTTTTGAGATAGCAAGGTACATACCATCCTTATTGTATGCCGTGCATTTATCACCAATCGCAATGACGTTCACAGGCGTATTAAGTAGCATTTGCTGATACTCATAGTCAGCTTTGGCTTGTAGCTGTGTATAGTCAACGGCAGGGGCAGAAGCTAACATAGTTGAGTCAGTTGCCGAAGCATTGGACTTATAGCCCATGATATCCATGTTAAAAGGGTTAATTGTCGTAGCTGTGGTTGACGCAGGGGCAGAAGCAGGGGCTTTTGTTTCGCTAGGTTCATCGGTAGCTAAAAAAAACGCACTGGCAAGCATAGAGAAGCCCACAGCCATAATTGCACCTAAGAACAATAGTAACCGCCATGGGATACGTTTTTGAGACGTATCGATAGTGGTTGACTTGTATAGCTTAAAAATGCGATCAGGCGGATTAAATTTAAACGAGCGTTCAGCCCCTAGACGTACCCTAACAGCATTGGGACTTTGTTCATACTGTCCGTACTGATATATGCGTGTATACCAACCGAATGGGGTTGTTGCATGCCAATGCAAATGCACAAGTCCACGAATTGTAGCATGAAGTTTAATCGGCTGTTGAGTGATGACATAAAAGTCAAAGCCTCGATGGCGGTGTACTGATAAATCCTCAATAATTGGGTTACCACGAGACTTTTCATCATCAAAAGGCTTAACTAGCTGTATTTCATCAATAACAACAATTGAGCCGTCTGGACACTTCCGCCAATCTAACTGATTTGCCCTAACATAGTCGATTTTTAGAGCATTGATGTTGGTGTAAATGGTGCGAACTGGTAGCAGATACTTAAAGCCATAATCGCCCTCACGTTCAACAATTCGATTTAACATTTCGTTAAATTGCATGGTGCGAGCAAAATAAAACTCTGGTCTTAATTCGTCAAATTCTTGCAAAATAAAATGATAATAATCATCATCAAGCAATTCTATTTGTTGCTTTAGGGTATCACCTGTGCCAGTTTCACGCACATAATAGGTTAAATCTGATTGCAGATTATGCTTGTTAATCAACTCTAGATTATGCTGATAAATTGATACATTTTTAACAAGGTTGATTTTGTTTTCAGTCTCAACTTTATCTAGCAATGACACAACATAAGCGGTTTTTCTGCTACCTGGTGTACCTGTCATAAAATAGATCATAGTTGCCCTTATCGGAGGGCTTCGGTCGTCATTCTTCCTACTCGCCCCCCTTAATGTCAATTCCTAAGTAAAATTAATTTACTAGAATCTTGAATAGCTTTGGCAGACACTGCACCAAGTACAATGCTGATAGAATAATCAAAGCCAGCCAACGCAGCATATTGCAATACCATAGGCGGTAAATTGGTGACGTCATCACGAAACTTGTCTATAAGGGTATTAATAATTGCAAGAATTGCCCCACCAGTGCCAAGGGTTAGCCCAGCACCTATCAAAGCATCTTTAACAAAGAATCGGTTAGCGGAACGTATTAAATCGACTAGATTTGAACTAGACATTTGTGCCTCTTAAAATATAGATTGCCCAAAGCGATGATATAGCCACCATAGCAGGCTTAATAAACGTAACTAGGAATGTGCAAAATTTACCATTATCAAGTAGTACAAGGCTATAAGCGTTGCCAAACGGATCAGAGAAATTAGCTACCAAGTCGTCAGGGCAACTATCCCTAAATTTAATAACGGTATTAGTTTTTTTGTCGTCATCATCACGCAAGGAGGGTAATTTGCTATCCTCGTCTTTGTCATCCCTGTCTCTGCCATCATAAGGGTCATTAAAAACTGATTTGATATCGTCAATAAATTCACAGATTTTTTTGTTAAATTCAGTCGCAGTACATAGGTGCATTTTTTCTATGTTGTCATTGGCTTTTTTTAACTGGCTGATGATTTCATCTAACTTTTCTGTCATTAACTCTAATTGGTCGTCTATCTCATCAAGTTCTTTGTTAACAGTGTCAAGCTTTTCCATGATTTGCTGATTATCTTGATGCAAGGTATCTTTTAAATCATCAATTTTTTCTTTGAGTTCCTTAAAATCAAGCTTTTGCTGTTTTGCTAAGTCGTCAATCTTTTGGTTAGTGCGTTGGGCTTCCTCTACCAAGCTTTCTAGTTCATCCTGAATTTTGTATAGTCTGTCATTGGTTTTTTTGACTTCGGCTAGTAGCTTTGCGTCATTTTCAAGCGATGAGTTAAAAAACTTTTGATTAACATCATTCATGGCTTTCAATGCTTGTAGCAAGTCTTCGCAACATTCGCATTTGCCGTCATCATCTGTATCAGGTTTTTTGATACAGGTATCACCAATTTTATAATGGTCAGACGGACATTGTTTGTCATCTGTGTCGTCTTTATCGTCATCAGGTACACATTCGCCATCACTATTTTTTTTGTAGTTTGGATTGTCACATTTGGCATTGTTAAAATCATCATCAAAGTCGCCATCTTCCGCTTGTTTCTTGGCTACTTCTTTTAAAAAATCTTGAGCGTCTTTATCGTCTCTATCCGAACGTTCTTTGATTTTTTCGGCTATTTGCTCCTCAGATAATGTGGATTCATTGCCCCATTCAGCACAATAATACATAATAGTATGACCAGATAGCCAAGTGTTACCCTCCGCATCAGTTCTAACTGAATACTTATACTCCTGCCCATTGGTATATCCATAAACACGTCTTATTTTTTTATAACCAGCTTCACGTGCTTGAGATTCAGATCTATAAATTACACCATCAGCATTCCAAGCTACACATGATTTCTCACCACCCTTATATTTTACTTTGCCGTCTTTTTCGTCAAACCACCATTCAGCACCGTCCAATATTTCGTCTATGGCTTCTTTGGCGACTTTTCGGCATGTTGATGATGATGCACACATCACAAATAAACCTGCTGGCGTACGGCTAATAATGGTTTTACCTATTTTAGCCGTTGTCGGTGATTTGATGATTGTAGTACCTTTTTTTGTCAATTCTACACCTTGCCCCTTAATCCATTCACCTGTAGTAACTGATGATGGAGCAAAAGCGTAAGATAGCGGTGTAACGAGGGCTAATACTAATGCTAATAAACTGACAATTATTTGCTTCATAATAAATTTAAATCTTTAACAAGTAAAAACAAACCCCACCAAAAGAACAATGCTGGCAGGTAAACGAAAATAATCATAAGTAAATTTTTAAGCATAGTAAAAGTCTCATTTAATTGATTTAATAACTAACCACATAGCGAGAAGTACAACGCCAATCGGTAACCAGTTTAAAACACTAGGACCATCTACCATTTATAAAACCTTACATTAGTAAATAGCCCTACCTTTTAAGGTAAGGCTATATTGCAAAAATTGCAACCTTTGGTGATTAAGCCTTACGAATACCTTGTTTAAGTAATCCGTAACCTTTAAAGCCACCCACAGCAATTACACCAATGCCCAAGACACTGACGGCAGCCGAAAGACCTTTTTTCATGTAGTCGACAGCTTTGTCAGACAATGCTTCAAAGGGGATATCAATATCTGGAATATCCGCAAACGCTGATTGAGAGGTTAATGCAAAACCTACTACAGTTACAGGAACAGCAACTGACTTTGCATAGGCTTTGAAATTGTCAAGCTTCGTGTAAAGCGGTGTTGTGACAATGGTTTTTTGATTTTGTGCTTGAGGCATAGTAGCTCCTTAGTTATCAAGCAATTTTGATAGCTTTTACTATAATCATGTAAGCAATAAAAATAGCAAAAGCAATAATTAACCACATACCAACTATAAATGATTCTTTTGGGGTGATTGCCCCAAAGGTTTTGGGATTTACATTGACTGGTTGATATGTGACCCACGTTTTGCAATTATAGCCACCATAAGTGTTTTGCATTGTTTCCAACTCTTGACACACATAAGCCATAACTACAAAATTCCTTTATTTTTGAGTGATAACAGCTGATTGTGCGTTAGCTGTTGGTTTTCTATCTTGACGTGGTACAAGCTGTAATTCTCTGATGTTGTCAAAGTCAACGTGTAGTACTAAGTCACGCATACGCCCTTTTTTATCAGCAATTTTTGTGGTGACAACTGGTACATAGCATGGGTATTGATGTTCATAGAATCGCACCATGTCAGATAGTTCAGAATACAGGTATGAACCCTGAGCTGTACCAACGGCATGATAGTTGTCTGATTGTTTGGCGTTTTTATGCTGTGCTAGCAAGTTACAGTAAGTCCACTGTTCAAAGTCAGTAGGTTCAACACCATGTACTAGCAATGTACCTTGAGTAAGATCTTGCGGTTCATAGGTGATGTTGTTTACGGTAATTGGTTTTGAGATGTCAAAAGCCATGGGTTATGCTCCTAGTTTAGTTTAGTTTAGTTTAGGTTTAAAAAACTCTGGAATTGATAACATATCAATGCGTTCAGGGTATTTTTTGTTAATGTCAGTAGTGAGGACTTTTAGCAAGTCATCAGCGGTTAAACCGTGTTGCTTAAATTCTGTGAGAAAGGCGTACAGGTAACGCCCAAATTGGTTGCGTGTGATGTCAATTGCTTTGTCAAAGCTGATAAGTTTTTCACGCTCGATGCGTTCTAGTTTTTGTTCCCCAAAGTCGTGATTGTCAAATATATGGAAACAGGGATAGGCTTTGACAAAGAACGGTGACGGATTAAGCAGAATATCAAGCGGTATCAATATGCCCTTCGCTTTAAACTCCAATTCGGCACGAAGCCATGGGCTATTTGGGTCACCGAGTTGCATACCTTTTTCATATAGGCGAAAACAGACAGGGCTTTTGCGGTTGCCGACAAACATGGTGCGACCTTTGCCAATGGGGTTACGCCAGTTTCCTTGAAGTTCTATGTTAGGGTTACGACCACCGTTATTGAATCCACCGATGTCATATTGAGATAGAAAGTATTTAAACGACAGTAGCGAGCCATTAAAGTCATCTACAGCAAGGTCAATACGTGTAATTTTGGGATTTTTGGCATACATCATTAAAAATGCGTGTAAATCAAGTTGCCAACCATGTTTTGCATAGGTACAACCTTTACCACTCAGACTAATCAGAATCGTGTCAGATTGACCGCCAATGCTAACAAAGCCTGCGTTATGCTCCAGGCGATAGGATTTATCGTAAAAGTGCATGCCAGCGTTGCATTGGGTTTCTATGCCAAAGCCCAAAATATCTTGTAGCAGTTTTGAGACGTTGCGAATTAGGCGAGTTTGTCGGAGGCTTGCCGAAGTCATGATAAGGGTGTCGCTATCGTCAAAACTGGTGTCAGACATAGTAACGTTGAGCCAGTCAATCACACAGATTTGCCCCTCAATGGGACGAGCAGGTAAAACATTTAGTATCTCATCATCAACCACGGTTGCATTGAGAGTGTTTAGTGGATAGTTTTTGTAAGTGTTAGCCGTGGCACGAAATGGGTTAATCTGTGGCAAATGAGTGTTTAGTGCGGTCAGTGTTCCAATGTCAAGCAGTAGCGTGTTGTCAGCTGTGGTAAACGGTATGTAGTCGCTGTTGTGCTGTTGCTGTGGTTTTGGGGTGTAGCTGTCTTTGTTTAGCATAGCCATAGCTTTTGACTTGGCAATGTCAAAGTCTTTGCTGAATTTGATTAAGTCTGCGTAGTCTTGGGTTTGCATGGCTATTTGGGTTTTACTAGGCTTGTGTTGATTCTTAAACTTATACCCCGTATTACCAGTGGGGTTAGTCCCTGTTTTTTTTTCGTTTGATCTGATCCCCTATTCATTCGTTCTTAGCAAACACTGTGACCAGAGAATTTTCTTTTTAAAATTCTGTTGTGTTGACTTACCCACAACCCCACTTTATGCCCCCTCTAGCCGTCATAAACGTTTAAACTCAAGGGGGATTTGGGTTACCCCACGTTTAAACGTTTGACGGCTAGGGGGTCATGTGGGGTCATGGATAAGTCGCAAGGTGTCCGCCTCTGGTCATACGCTCATTGGAGAGCATTGGAGCAAGAGGCGAAATACTCACCCTAGATAACCGATTTTTAAAAAAATCAGGTTAAACTAGAGTTTTTCGCCTTGCTAGACACGCCCAAAGGGTCGCACCATCGCACATCGGCACAGGGTCACAGTACAATGCCCCTGCTGTTGTGTTTACGGCTTGTATCACCGCCTAGACACCGACACAACGCCCTACAAATTGGCTATGGGTCTATCCCCACACGTCAAGCAACTGTCCTACCACTCCGAGGGTGTAAACTCCCCATCATAGAGCGTACGGCACACACTACAACCAATTAACATAGGTCACTCATACGGTTGTCGGCTTTGTCTAGTCCCACCAGTAGCCGACTACAATCAAGACGCTTTGGGCTGTCGTCACTTAGTCCCACCACCCCCAAAACACCTATAAAGCTGTTTATTGAGCGGTAGCCCTCCCAATAAAGAAAGCAAATACCATTAATAGGCATAAAGAAGTGATAAATCGCCACATTTGACCATCAGCTATCAATAGATAGCCAAAATATTCTTGATACGTCATACGATTGCCTCCGATTTAGGAGGCTTAATAGCAAAATAGTGCTTATCAGCACAGATATCACAATATTTTTCTTTTGGTTGATTACAGAATGAGTAAATAGGGGTGTCGCTGGTAGTGGAATCCGACACAGCGACAGGGGGAGGGTTAATAACCTCATGTAGGGCTTCCCCCTCACTAGCGACAACACCCAAACCGATATCACCGCAATTAGCGTCACTTTCGGTTATTTCGTTGTCAGTGGTAACGGTGGGGGAAATTTTGAACAAGACATCATCAGAAACATGGTGAGCTTTTGCATATTTGACAATCGCCCCAACAGTTTTTAATGCCTTTAATGCGTCTAAATGGTCAGCAGTCAAAGAACAACGACCATCTGTATCAAAAAACACATCAATGTAATCAGTACCTTTAAAAGTACGGCAAAACACAGATACTTGACTGGTACGCTTAGGGGTGACTTTGTAAATTACTGCTTTTGAATCATTGCGAAAATTTGTCATTTGATACACTCCGTTACTAGTGTTAAGATGGTGGGTTGTAACCAAGATTGGTAACGTTACCAATTTTGGTACACTTTCAGTCAAAAAAATTACCAAAATTGGTACATATATATTACCATAATTGGTACACATTGCAAGGAAAATAAACCATGTTGTTAAAATTAATTGAGAAAGCAGAAACAAAAGCAGGTAGCCAAGTGGCACTTGGCAAAATTATGAAAATACAACGTGTAAGACTAGCAGACTACAAAGCAGGGCGTAGAATACCTGATGATAGCTTGATTGGTGAGTTAGCAGACTATGTAGGACTTGACCCAATTAACACAATTCTTGAGTGCAAGCTAGAAACAGACAAAGAAAAAGCCAGTTTATGGCTAAACTGGCTGAATAAGTGGCGTCCCCACGGGGATTCGAACCCCGGTTACCGCCGTGAAAGGGCGATGTCCTAGGCCTCTAGACGATGGGGACGCAATCGCACGAGGTGCTAAAAGCAATTAAAAACTGGTGGAGCTAAGCGGAGTCGAACCGCTGACCCCTTGCATGCCATGCAAGTGCTCTACCAACTGAGCTATAGCCCCAGTCTTTAGGTTGCTTTGCCTAAGAGTGGGCGTATTTTATTGAAAACTAAACCACCTGTCAATAGCTAAAACAAGAAAAAAACAGACTTTTTGGGTTTTTCGGCTATAATAGCTAACATTTTGCACCCAAATTTGCGATGTTCTTCATTCTTAACGATAAATTGGAAACTTTGTATGTGGCTGATTGATTTTATTTTGCACATTGGCGACCATTTGCAGGAATTGGTCAACAATTATGGCAACTGGATTTATGCGATTTTATTCGCCATCGTGTTTTGTGAAACAGGCTTGGTGGTATTGCCGTTTTTACCCGGAGATTCGATGTTGTTTGCCGCTGGGACAATTGCCGCTGTTGGCGATATGAATATTTTTGTGTTAATGGGTTTGCTTATCGTGGCAGCGGTGTTGGGGGATTTTGTCAATTTTGAAATTGGTAAAAATTTCGGTCAGAAGTTATTTGCCAACCCCAACTCGAAGATTTTTAAGCAAAGTTATCTACAAAAAACCCATGATTATTATGAAAAATATGGCGGTCGTACCATTATCATTGCCCGTTTTATTCCGATTGTCCGCACGTTTGCCCCGTTTGTCGGTGGGATGGGTCGGATGAAATATAGCGAATTTGTGCGTTATAACATCATTGGTGCGGTGCTGTGGGTGGTCGGTTTTACCATGTTGGGGTATTTTTTTGGGCAGTTGCCGTTTGTCAAACAGCATTTTTCATGGATTATGATTGGTATTATTGTGGTGTCAGTTGTGCCGATGATTGTTGAAATTATTCGACATCGTAATGCTAAATAGGGATTTTTGAGGTATTTTAATATTGTGTGTAAAATTGTTGGTTAAAGTTTGCTACTTCAAATTCTCGCCCAATAATTTGCTATGATGAGGGCGATTTTATGCTATAAAAATCATTAACCAAAACACAATAAAGGAAAAATACCATGAAAATCGCTTTTATTATTGGTAGTTTACGCAAAGAGTCGTTTAACCGCAAAGTCGCTGAACAGGTCAAAGCCATTGCCCCTGCCAGTTGGGAAATTGAGGAAGTTAAACTAGATGACTTGCCATTGTACAATCAAGATTTTGATGAGCAAACCATTGATAGCTACGAGCGTGTGAGAAAGCAAATAAAACAAGCCGATGCGGTGATTTTCTTTACTCCAGAGTATAATCGCAGTTTGCCTGCATGTGCCAAAAATGTGATTGATATTGCCACTCGTCCGTCAGGCAATAATCTGTGGGCGGGCAAAAAAGTGGCGATTAGCACGGCTTCAATGGGCGGTTGGGCTGGTAGTTTGTCGGCGGTTGATTTGCAAAAGATTTTGTTTATGTTGGGTAGTCAAGTCAGCACGACCATGGCGAATTTTGCCAATGTGGGTCAGATTTTTGATGAGAAAGGCGAGATGAATGACCAAAAATCGAAACAGTTTTTGCAAAAATTCGTCAATGATTTTGATGCGATGTTGGCGAAATAATTGCTTTTATGTTTGTGATGCCAACAATGCCACGATTTATTCAATATTAGGATGAAAATGAATGTTAAATCAGTTGCATTGGTCATTTGAACATAAGACATTGTTTATTAATGCGTTTCCAAAGCAATATCATCAAGATGTTGCTTTTGTTTATGAGCGATTAAATTTTGAGGCAGGTAATAATCATTATATATACACTTATGACTTCAATATATATACACTTATGACTTCAATTATTTAGATGAAATATTCGAGCCACATACCCTATTTAGTCGTTGTTACGCTGAAGACATTATCGATTTCACCCAATTTAATCTCATACAACAAGTGATTGCTCATTGTATTTTTAGTCAGCATTATAATGGTTTCGTGCGTGAAAGGCATTTGAAGGCATTAGATAATTTTGATAACGGTTTTGACATTGCTATTCCCTTTATCATGGCTGAGGTTGGTAGTTATGTCTATGAAATTCAATCAGTTGCATTGGATATTTTGACAAATCATACTCAGCCAACCAAAGCCTTTATTCAGCGAAATAGGGCTTTTTGGAAAATTCAACAAAGCAGAGTAAGTGCGGTTTGGGGTGAGCATTATCGTGGCGTGCAACCTGTGCCAAAGCAATGGAAAACTTTTCACGATTATCCTATTCGTAATAAACTTGTGAAAATGAATCGCTTATTAATCGAACATTGATTTTAACGCCAGATTAAATTCATAAAACATTAACAATCCGCTATAATATCCCCAACTTTTGCATTTTATCCTACTTATTTTTAACATAAGTAATCGAGCGATTTTAATAATCTGAAAATCCGTGGGTTACGCTATCGCTAACCCACGCTACAAGATTTAAGATAAATAATATTGCTTGGTGACTTATCCTTTATTTTTAGTCTAACTGAGAAAACCATGACCACACCTACCACATCCCAAAAAGTCCGCACCCGCATTGCCCCCTCACCCACAGGCTTTCCCCACGTTGGTACAGCCTACATCGCCCTGTTTAACCTCGCCTTTGCCAAAGCCCACGGCGGTGAATTTATCCTGCGTATCGAAGACACCGACCAAACTCGCTCAACCGCCCAATCCGAAAAGATGATTTTGGACGCATTGCGTTGGGTCGGCTTGGAGTGGTCAGAAGGCCCAGACGTTGGTGGCAAACACGCCCCTTACCGCCAAAGCGAACGTATGTCGATTTATAAAGATTACGCCTATCAATTGATGGACGCAGGTCATGCGTTTCGCTGTTTTGCCACGCCTGAAGAGCTTGACCAAATGCGTGCCGAGCAAATGGCAAAGGGCGAAACCCCACGCTATGACGGACGTTGGGCGAATGTCAGCCGTGAAGAATCCGATAAACTTGCCGAAGAAGGCAAGCCATTCGTGATTCGGATGCGTGTGCCAAATGAGGGCGTGTGCGTGATTGACGATATGCTCCGTGGGCAAATCGAAATCCCTTATGCTCAAGTGGATATGCAGGTGCTTCTCAAAACCGATGGCTTGCCGACCTATCACCTTGCCAACGTGGTCGATGACCATTTGATGGAAATTACCCATGTCATTCGTGGCGAAGAGTGGATTAACTCAGCCCCAAAACATCAGCTTCTTTATAAATACTTTGGCTGGCAAATGCCTGTTCTTTGCCATATGCCACTTTTGCGTAACCCAGACAAATCAAAATTGTCAAAACGCAAAAACCCCACTTCAATCACCTATTACCGTGATGCAGGTGTGTTGCCAGAGGCGTTGCTCAACTACTTGGGGCGTATGGGTTATTCCATGCCAAATGAAGCAGAAAAATTCACCTTAGATGAGATGATTGCCAGTTTTGACATCAAGCGTGTGTCATTGGGCGGCCCGATTTTTGATGTGGAAAAACTCACATGGCTCAATGGTGAATGGCTTCGTTCGTTGACTGCCGAAGACCTCAAAGCCAAAATCCTCGACTGGGCGAATGACAGCGACAAACTCACTGCCATTGCCAAGGCGATTCAGCCACGTATCAATCTCTTGTCTGATGTGGTGAATTGGTCAGGGTTTTATTTCCAAAACTTGCCAAATATTAGCGAGGCGGATTTTGAGCATAAAGTGCTTTCGACTGAGCAAACGGTGGAGATTTTGCAGTTCGCCCAATGGCAACTTGAAATCATGCCTGCATGGACAGAGGAAAATATCCAAGCGGTGTTGTCAGGGTTGGCAGGGGAAATGGGGATTAAATTGCGTGACTTTATGTCGCCGTTCTTTATCGCCATTGCTGGGTCAAAATCAAGCACGCCTGTGATGAATTCGATGTATTTGATTGGGGCGGATATGACCTTACAACGCTTACGCCATGCCATTGAAGTGTTGGGCGGTGTGAGTAAAAAGAAAATGAAAGAGTTGGAAAAACGTAATGCCAGTTTTGCGGATTTTTTAGCACCGAGTGCCTAATATAGGTAACAGGCTATGATACAACTGGGCATTTATCAGCATTATAAAGGCAATTTCTACCAAGTGTTGCACCTTGCCACCCATAGCGAAACCGAAGAGCCGATGGTAGTGTATCGCACCTTATACGGTAGCTATGATGTGTGGGTCAGACCGCTTGCCATGTTTGAAGAAATGGTTGAGGTCGATGGGCAATGCTTGCCAAGATTTGCCCTTATTCAAGCTGTGAGTAGTTAAACAAACTGTAGGGGCGTAATGCTTACGCCCTTTATTTGCAATCACTCAATTGGGCGTATTCAATACACCCCTACAATATCTGTTGTATTATGCAACACAAAAAACCCCAAATTTTTGATTTGGGGGTTTTTGTCTTTTTTGGTGTGGTGATAATCGATTTTTTAATCCATTACCACCCTGTAGGCGATGTCGTAAAACTATCTTACAAAGTTTCGGCTTATGCCTCGTCTTTGCGAGCTGATAATTTTTCACGGATACGAGCTGATTTACCAGAACGGTCACGTAGGTAGTAAAGTTTGGCACGGCGGACTGCACCACGGCGTTTCACTTCGATGCTAGCAATCAAAGGTGAGTGGGTTTGGAATGCACGTTCAACACCAACACCGCTTGAGATTTTACGCACGGTGAAAGCTGAGTTTAAGCCACGGTTACGTTTGGCAATGACCACGCCTTCGTATGCCTGTAGACGCTCACGGTCACCTTCACGTACTTTTACTTGTACCACAACGGTATCACCAGGGGCAAAGTTTGGCACGTCTTGTTTAAGTTGAGCGTTTTCGATATCTTGAATTAAAGGATGTTTGTTACTCATGAGATAACTCCTCATCGGGGACAGAGGCTATCGGCTGTTTGTTGTGTCAAATCATGCCAAAATCGCATACTTCCCATTAATAAATGTACCCAAAAAGGTACGAATCTGTTAATCCGTCAAGTGGATAAATCTATTTGGCTAGCTAATTTTTAACATCTTTAACAAATTAGAAAAATAAATTAAAAATTTGCTTCTTTTAGCCATTTTAACTGCTGTTTAGTTGGGCTAAAGGCCTGCCACATATCGGGTCTGCGAGCTTGGGTACGCTTGGCTTGTTGGACAAATCGCCACTTGGCAATATTGGCATGATGTCCTGTCAATAACACGTCAGGCACTGCCATACCGCCAAAGTCTAACGGCTTGGTGTATTGCGGATAATCCAGCAACCCATCGACAAATGAGTCTTGCTGTGCGGATAACTCATCGCCCATCACATTGGGCAAGCGTCTTATCACGCTATCCATCAATACCATCGCAGGTAATTCGCCACCTGTCAGCACATAGTCACCAATCGAACACTCGATATCGACATATTGCTCAATCAATCGCTCATCAATGCCTTCATAACGTCCGCATAACAGAATCAATCCGTCATATTGACCAAAATTCAGCACGCCTGCTTCATCCAACGTCTTACCTTGGGGCGATAAATACACCACAGGGCAAGTGTTTGGCGTGACCACAATGCCACGCTCTTGGGCTTGGGCTTTGGCGTGGTCAATGGCTCTTGCCAGTGGCGTTGCCATCATCACCATGCCTGCACCGCCCCCAAACGGACGTTCATCAATTCGCCGATAGTTATCTGTGGTAAAATCACGAGGATTTATCAGCAACACTTCGGCTTGCTCACGCTGAATCGCACGAGCGGTAATGCCATACTGCGTCAAACTTGCGAACATCTCAGGCAAAATGCTGATAACCGCAAAAAACATCAGTAATCACGTCCCCAATCCACCACAAGGGTTTTATTGGCTAAATCGACCGATACAATGGTTTGTTTATGCCAAGGAATCAAACGTTCTTCAGCGTCCACACTCTCAGCGGTGGGTTCGACCACCATGATGGCGTGTGCGCCAGTTTCAAATAACTCTTTGACACGACCTAGACTTACGTTATCAGGTTCACTGATGACCGTCAGTCCAACCAAATCTGCCCAATAATATTCGTCTTCGGCAAGTGCTTGCAGACCGTCTTTGTCCGACCAAATGCTGACATTGTACATGGTTTCAGCCATGGTGCGGTCAGGGACTTCATTGAGCTGTACCACATAACCTTTGCCTTGGGGTCGCCAGTTTTTTACCGTGAGGGTTTTTTGACCCATAGCGGTGTTGATGACCCAAGGTTTCATACTAAAAATGGCTTCACGGTCTTCAGTATCGCTAAAAATCCACAGCCAACCCTGTATGCCGTAAGGCTTTTTCAGCGTTGCGACTTTAACGAGATTGTCTGATGGAATGCTTGCCATGACTATTGACCTATCAAGTTTAGTATTGACCTAAAAATTAGGCAGAGGCTTGTTGTTTGGTGTAGTTTTTGAACAAGAAAGCCACACGGTCAGAAGGTTGTGCACCTTTGCCAATCCATGCTTGGTAAGCGTCAGTGTCAATGCGTACAGGTACTTCTTGACCTTTGGCTAGTGGGTTAAAGAACCCGATGTTTTCGATGTAACGACCATCACGTGGATTACGTGAGTCGGTTACCACGATTTGATAAAATGGGCGTTTTTTTGCGCCGCCACGTTGTAAACGGATAACTACCATACTATTCTCTCTATGACTTTAAAATCAGTGGTTAGAGCCTAATTGACCTAAACCCATACGCTGTGTATTGATTAGGTACACCAAAAAGGGCAACATTTTAACATATTTTTAGCAAAAAGCCTAGATTTTTCTGTTGGATTTGTATATGTCAAAATGGTGGATTATTTCACCGCTTTCCCCAAGGTTTTGGCTTTTTCGCTGATACCATTGGCTTGTTGTTCGGCAGTGATTTCGGCACATTTATTGGGGTCATTGCCACAAAATTGGCAATATTCATCGCCCATCAGATTGGCAACGCCACCGCAAGAGCCTTTTAGCGGTTGTTTTTTAAAAATATAACCCAATCCCAAAAAAACAAAAAACAGCACAAACACGGTAAAGGTCACAAGAAAGATGGGTAAAAATTGCTGAAGCATGGTGATTCTCTATTGCAGGGCGTTAAGGTTTGGCATTGTTGGCTCGTAATGCCTTCATCGCTGGGGTTTCTACCACGTCCCAATCCTCAAGGCGATGGCTGTCTTGGGTGGCTGTGTTGGGTTTATGCACCACAAATAGCACTGCCAAATTTTGACTGGTCGCAAGTTGCAATGCCTTGTCATACGGCATGGCGGTGAGAGCGGTTGCCCATGCGTCTGCCAATGAGGTGGTATCATGTGCCACGGTGACAGAGGGAGCTCCTCCCACAATGGGCTTACCTGTGGTAGGGTCGATGGTGTGGCTGATTCGCTCATTGCCATATACCAATGAATTGCGGTAATTGCCTGAGGTGGCGATGTTCAGTTTGGCATTGGTGGGTTGGGCGATGATGGCGATATTTTGGCGGTCAGTGACCGTACTATTCAGCACTGGGGCATCAATGCCCAACTGCCAGCCCTGCCCTTGTGGATTTTTGCCTTGGGTGGCGACTTCACCGCCAATTTCCACCATATAATCATTGATTTTATAGTCATTTTTTAGCACATTGGCAATCACATCGACCCCATAGCCTTTGGCGACTGCCGAAAAGTCCAACGCCACACCTTGTTTGGTTTTTTGGATGGTTTGGTCTTTGACAATCACATTATCAAAGCCCAACAACCCTTTGGCTTGCTCAATCTCGGCTTGGCTCGGTGGGGCGTTAAGACGTTCCACGGTCATTTTACCACCAAAGCCCCATAGCTTGACCAAGGGCAATACCGTTGGGTCAAATGCTCCTTTTGAGGCTTGATAAACTTGTTTGGAATCTGCCATGACTTGAACAAAATCTGGGTCGATGTTGATAACTTCGCCCACGTTGGCACGGTTAAACTGCATGATGGTACTGGTATCATCATAAGTTGACATACTTTTATTGATGGCGACCAGTCGGGCATCAATGCGTTGTTGAATTTGGGCGGTGTCCGCTCCCTTGGGCAGGGCAAAGCTAATGTGATAGCTTGTCCCCATGGTTTTGCCTTCGATTTTGCCATAGTTAGGCGGTTGCTGACACGCTGTAAGGGCAAGGCAAAAGGTGGCAAAGGTCAGTGATTGAAGCGGAAATGAGAAATAGTGTCGCATGAGATACCGTGATTATACTTTATGAGGGCTTACGTCAAAGTAGGTTGGGTGGAGGCATGACACCCAACACACATGATTGATAACGTTGGGTTTCGCACGCTCAACCCAACCTACAAGCTATGAAAATGCGTAAAAACGGTCATGTTTTAGATTAACCACCAAAATTGTCGAGCATGATGTTTTCATCTTCGACACCCAAACTTTTGAGCATTTTGATGACGGCATCATTCATAACAGGTGGCCCACACATATAAAATTCACAATCTTCTGGGGCTGGATGGTCTTTTAGGTATTCTTCGTATAAGACGTTATGAATAAAGCCTGTATAGCCGTCCCAGTTGTCCTCTGGCATGGGGTCAGAGAGGGCAACGTGCCATTCAAAATTGTCAAACTCTTCTTGCAAACGGTCATAATCTTCGACATAAAACATTTCACGTTTGCTTCTTGCACCGTACCAAAAGCTGATTTTACGGTCAGCGTTAAGGCGTTTTAATTGGTCAAAAATATGCGAACGCATAGGGGCCATCCCTGCACCACCACCAATGAAAATCATTTCATTGTGGGTATCTTTGGCAAAAAATTCGCCATATGGCCCTGAAACGGTGACTTTATCGCCCTCTTTGAGGCTAAACACCCAAGACGACATTTTACCAGGCGGAATGCCCTCGCCCCCTCTGGGTGGTGGACTGGCAATCCGAATATTAAATTTAATCAGCCCTTTTTCGTCTGGGTAGTTTGCCATTGAATAGGCTCGCACCACAGGCTCATCGACTTTGGATACGTGTTGCCATAGGTTAAATTTATCCCAGTCTTCATGGTATTCTTTGTCAATGATAAAGTCTTTGTAATGCACTTCATGCGGTGGGGCTTCAAGCTGTACATAACCACCTGCACGGAAGTTGACCTCTTCACCTTCTGGGATTTTGAGTACCAATTCTTTGATAAAGGTGGCGACATTATCGTTTGAGATGACTTCGCATTCCCATTTTTTGACATCAAAAAATTCTGGGTCGATTTCGATTGCCATGTCTTGTTTGACAGCGACTTGACAGGCAAGACGCATATGGTCACGGATTTCGCCTTGGCTAAAATGCCCTTCTTCGGTAGGCAGAATGTCGCCACCACCCGATAGCACTTTACAACGGCATTGACCACACGTGCCACCACCGCCACAGGCTGAGGATAAAAAGATACCTTCACTGGCAAGGGTTTGTAATAATTTGCCCCCTGCTTCGACTTCGACTTTATTATCTGGGTTATCGTTGATGGTGATGGCGACTTTGCCTGTATTGACCAAGCGTCCTCGTGCCAATAAAATTACCGCCACCAAGCCCATAATAATGACGGTAAACATGGCAACGCCACCAAATACTGTTCCAAATTGCATAGCGTGTTCCTTATAGCGTCATACCACCAAACGACATGAAGCCTAAAGCCATCAGTCCTGCGGTGATAAAAGTAATCGCCAACCCTCGAAGCGGTGCAGGCACGTCACTGTATTTTAATTTTTCACGAATACCTGCCATCGCTGTGATTGCCAATGCCCAACCCAAGCCTGAGCTAAAGCCATATACCAACGATTCACTAAAATTATAATCTCGCTCGACCATAAACAGCACCGCACCCATAATGGCACAGTTGACCGTGATAAGGGGCAAGAAAATCCCCAACGCATTGTATAGACTGGGGACGAATTTATCCAAAAACATCTCTAAAATCTGCACCACGGCGGCAATCAAAGCGATATAGCTCAAAAATCCCAAAAAGCTCAAGTCAGTATTGGGAAAACCTGCCCAAGCCAATGCCCCATCTTTGAGCAAGTATTGATACAGCAAATTATTCAGTGGGACAGTAATCGCCATCACCACCACAACCGCAATACCCAAACCCATCGCCGTGGATACTTTTTTGGAAACCGCAATAAAGGTACACATACCAAAAAAGTATGCCAATGCCATATTTTGGATAAAGACAGAGGTGATAAATAAGTTAATATAATGTTCCATGCTTGTGTCCTTATTTACCTATTTGCCTGTTTTGTCACGATGTGGGTCGTGGGCGGTATGCACCATGCGTTTGGATTGGGGTTTGATGACAAATTCAGCAGGCTCAATATGCTCAGGGCGTTTCATCCGCAATAAAGCAATGAACAACGCAATCACAAAGAATGCCGAAGGTGGCAATAGCAATAACCCATTTGGCACATACCAACCGCCATCGGTGACTTTTTGCAAAATTTGAATGTCAAACAGCGAACCATTACCAAATAACTCACGGATAATCGCCACCAACACCAACATCAACGAATAGCCCAAACCATTGCCCAAACCATCCAAAAAGCTCGGCACTGGCGGATTGCTCATGGCAAACGCTTCGGCACGCCCCATCACGATACAGTTGGTAATAATCAAGCCGATAAACACCGACAGCGACTTACTCACATCATACACCACGGCTTTTAGCACTTGGTCAACCACAATCACCAACGAAGCAATCACCACCATTTGCACAATGATACGAATACTGGACGGAATATGGTTGCGTAACATCGAGATAAAAAAGCTCGAAAATGCCGTCACCAAGGTCAGTGCAAGGCTCATTACCAACGCATTTTTGATGCTAATGGTCACCGCCAATGCCGAACAAATCCCCAACACTTGTACCGCAATGGGGTTGTTTTCGATAATGGGGGAAAATAGAATTTTTTTGATATCTGTTGCCATCTTAGCCCGCCTTCGCTGTGCGTAGATTGTCTAAAAAGGGTTTGTAGCCTCGCTCACCCAGCCAAAACTGAATCATATTATTCACCCCTGCACTGGTGATGGTCGCCCCTGTCACCCCATCCACATAGTTGGGATTGGGTTTGGGTGAACCTGACTTGACCACACCTGTGATGATTTTGCCTGTGTTATCATAGGCTTGCTTGCCTGCCCACTGGCTTCGCCACTTGGTTTCTTCAATCAACGCACCCAAACCGGGGGTTTCTTTATGCTGATAAAAACTAATCCCTTCAACGGTGTTAATGTCAGCTTTCAGGGTGATAAAACCATAAATTTGCCCCCATAGCCCATAGCCATTGATGGGTAGCACCACGTTTTTGATGCTTCCTGTAGGGTCTTTGATAAGATATACTTTGGCAAATTTTGGGGTAGCACCGACACGAGCAGGGTCATCCTCACCCACATCATCGCTCAATTTTGGGTCTTTAACCGCTTCAATGGCATCATACGCATTGACATCGGTGATGCCCACGGCCTTGAGGCTTTGCTCATCGGCAAACTTGCCTTGTTTTAAATCCACCAGTCGCACTTCGACATTTTTGAATAATTGCTGTGCGTCTGCGTTGGTTTGTTTGGCAGGGTCAAACAAATTGGCAGCCATCAAGATGTTTTTATTGCGGTCAATCTCGATGTTTTGTTGTTGTTTGGGTTGCATACTAATGGCAGCCACCGACACCATCACCGAACACACCAAACACAATATCAGTGCCACGGTCAGCGTGCGTAGATTGCTGTCTTTCGCCTTGGATGTTTTAGCCTCTGACATAACGTTTTCTCCGCTTGATATTGGCTTGGGTGACAAAATAATCAAACAAGGGGGCAAATAAATTGGCAAATAAAATCGCTAGCATGATGCCCTCTGGAAAGGCAGGGTTAAACACACGAATGATGACCGTCATCACCCCAATCAATATCCCATACCACCAGCGTCCGACATTGGTCATGGCGGCAGACACAGGGTCAGTCGCCATAAATACCAAGCCAAACATCAAGCCACCTAGCACAAAATGCCACCAAAACGGCATTTGGTGCAACGCATTCGCAGGATTGCCAAATATATTAAACAATAAACTGGTAACGACTACCCCAATCGCCACGCCCAGCATAATTCGCCAAGATGCGATTTTTGTCCACAACAGACCAACTGCCCCTAGCAAAATCGCCAGTTTTGACACCTCACCCACACTGCCCTGCATATTGCCAAAAAACGCATCCCACCAACTCAGACCTTGACCATAAGCGTCTTTAAAGCCATCAACGGTCGCTCCAACGGCGGCTTGCCCCAATGGGGTCGCCCCAGAAAAGCCATCAACCGCTGTCCATATCGTATCGCCAGAAATATACGCAGGATAGGCAAAGTATAAAAACGCTCGCCCTGCCAAGGCAGGATTAAGGAAGTTTTTACCTGTACCGCCAAACACTTCTTTGGCAACCACCACACCAAACGTGATACCGAGTGCCACTTGCCATAACGGAATATTCGGTGGCAAAGTTAAGGCAAATAAAATTGACGTGACAAAAAAGCCTTCATTGACCTCATGTTTGCGATAAATGGCAAATAAAATTTCCCAAAAAATCCCCACCACAAAGGTCACAATATAAATCGGCAAAAACTGCATCGCCCCATACACAAAAGCCGACCAAAAGCTATCGGCTTGATACCCCACCAAATCGGTAATGACCGTCCGCCAACCAGTCGGCTGTAAGCCTTTGAGTGCAATCGCTTGCAGGGCTTGATGCCCCACATTATACATCCCCCAAAACATCGCAGGCATCACACACAGCCAAACGGTAATCATCACTCGCTTGAGGTCAATACCGTCACGAACGTGGGACGCATGATAAGTGGTGGTATTCGGCTGACGAAAAAACGTGTCAAACATCTCATACACGGCAAAAAACTTTTGGTATTTACCACCGTGCGTAAAATGCGGTTCAGCCTTATCAAATAAATCATGGATAAACTTCACGCTTTACCCCTCCATCTCAATGCGGTGTAAATTGTCTCGTAAAATATCACCATACTCATATTTACCCGAACAAACAAAAGTACATAATGCCAAATCTTCTTCATCCAGCTCCAATGCACCCAAATCTTCTGCCACCAAAATATCTTCGACAATCAAGGCTCGTAACAACTGGGTCGCCAAAATATCCAACGGCATCACCGCCTCGTAGCTTCCAGTCGGCACCATCGCACGAGGTGAGCCGTTATTACTGGTGGTCATGGCAAATTTTTTGCCCTTAAAAAATTGTGAAATATAAATCGGCATTTGTGAAAAGCGATTTGCCCCTAGGCTAAAAAAGTGCATTGCAGGGCGTTCATGCCCCTCGGCAAGCACCGACACTTGGTGATGAAACCGCCCCAAATAGCCCATATTATCAATGGCTTGACGACCCGACAACACCGAGCCAGAGATCACACGGTTGTCGCCTGCCTTTAATTCACCTTGGGTCAATGCCAACAAATCCGCCCCACGCTCCGTCACCATCAAGCGAGGATTTGTCACTTGAGGCCCTGCCAACGCAATCAGACGCACATTGTACAGCTCGCCTGTGGTAAATAATTTGCCAATCGCTATCACATCTTGATAACCAATCGTCCACACCGTCACCCCACGCCCCACAGGGTTTAAAAAGTGAATATGCGTACCTGCTAGCCCTGCTGGGTGCTTACCTGCAAACGCATGATAACGAATATTCGTGGACTGCAAGGCGTTGGTTTGCACCGCTTGACTGGCTTTGGCATCATGGCAAACAAACAAAGTTGGGGCAAGCTTTGACAACACTGCCAACCCATCATTAAACCCTTGCCAGTCTTCGCCAATCAATGCCATTGGGTCAAACGCCAACGGATTGGTGTCCATCATATTGACAAAAATCGCTTTTGGCTCACTGTCCACAGCAGGGGTACGGCTAAATGGGCGAGTGCGAAATGCCGTCCATTCCCCCGATTCTACCAACTGCTTGACCACAGTATCACGAGGCAAATTGAGCAAATCTTGTGACGCATACTGGCGAAAGCGGATTGGCTCAATGCCGTTATCTATCTCGATGACAAGGCTTTCAAACACACGGCGTTCGCCTCGATTGATTGCCACGACTTTACCTGAAGCAGGGGCGGTAAATATCACGCCTTCTCGTTTTTTATCGGTAAACAACGGCTGACCTTTTGCCACCGTATCGCCCACTTGTACGAGCATACTCGGCTTCATACCAATATAGTCTGCACCGAGCAACGCCACTTGCTTGGGCATGAATTGTCCAATCTCTCGTGTCGGACTGCCTGCGATTGGCACATCCAAGCCCTTTTTAATCTCAATCATAGCCAATATCCGTGTATCATTTTGCCATCATCTTTTAAATTAGGAATTACATAAATTTTAAACAATAGATTAACATATCTACTAGATTATTTCAGCCCTTGATACTGAATGTAACATTATGATGCTACAAATATTTCAACCAATACATACACCCCAGCCCCTGCCAAATACCCTGACAACGCTAGCCAAGTAATGCGTTTGACATACCACATAAAGGGGATTTTTTCCATGCCCATCGCCGCCACGCCTGCCGCCGAGCCGATAATCAAACAGCTACCGCCAGTCCCTGCACAGTACGCCAAAAACTCCCAAAATAGCCCATTTTGACGGAAAAACTCAAGGCGTGTTACCTCAGTTGCTGTGGCTTGGGCGATACTGGCATCGGTCGCTAGTGGATACATATTCATCGCCCCTGCCACCAACGGCACGTTATCCACGATAGAGGATAATAGCCCAATCACCACATTAATCACATACACATTACCAAAACGGCTATCCAACCAATGAGCCACATCGTTCAACACACCGCCAGTCGCCAATGCCGACACCGCCAACAAAATCCCCAAGAAAAACAAAATGCTCGGCATATCAATACGACTTAACACCCCTTCAACACCAATACGCTCACGAATATAATCGTCTTGATGACGGTGCATCAGCTCCGTCACCATCCACAACACCGCCACGCCAAACAACACCCCAATATACGGCGGTAAATGCGTCAGCGTCTTAAAAATCGGCACAAATGCCAACGCCCCAAGCCCCAACGCCAACACCGTAATACGCTTACGAGAGCTGATTTCTTGCTGTGCGGTGGCTTTGACGGTGGCTCGAAGCTGGTCGATACGTTCCGCCAATGGCAATGCCAAATCCTCACGCTCACTGGTCGCCATCGACTGCATCAAACTGGGGGTGGTCACGGTTTGCCCTTTTAACTGCATACTCACCAACACCAACGGTACAAGCGTACATACGATACTTGGCAAAAATACATTCAATATAATCCCTGTCGCCGTAATCTGTTCGCCAATCCACAGCATGGTGGTGGTCACATCGCCCACAGGCGACCATGCCCCACCTGCATTGGCACTAATCACAATCAACCCTGCGAAATACCACCGCATTTTTTGATCCGCAATCAGCTTCGACACCAACGACACCATCACAATGGTGGTGGTCAAATTATCCAATAATGCCGACAAGAAAAACGTCAACAAAGTGATAATCCACAGCAACTTCGTGGCATTTTGGGTGGTAATGCGGTCAGTAATCACACGAAAGCCATCATGGGCATCGACCAATTCCACAATCGTCATCGCCCCCATCAAAAAGAACAGGATTTCGGCAATTTCTGCCAAATGCTCACGCAACTGCTCACCCACAAAATGCACGCCCTCGCCATGCCCAGTCGCCAAACCATGCACGCCCAACTGGTCAATACCAAACGTCAACAGCACCCACAGCACAATCGCTGTCAACAACGCACTGGCAGCCTTATTTACATGAATTTGGTGTTCAAAGGCAATCGCCAAATACCCCACCACAAACACCAACGCAATCATCACATACCAAGACATCATCTTTTCCTTACTCGCCAAAACCGCACGGATATTGCTGTGAATCCGCAACTGCTGGTATTCATGTTAATAGGGTTTACGCAAATTTTAATTTATCTTGCTCAATAAAGGCACTAGACCCCTGCCTACGCAGGGGTGACATTAATCTTAATAACTTCGTCATTCCTGCGAATGCAGGAATCCAGCGTCTTTTGCGTAAATCCTAGTTAAAAAAATTCACCAAACCGATTATTATACGGTAAAATTAACCATTCGTTGTAAAAAACCACTTTACCGCCCAACTTCAAGGAACGTCCAAGGAAATCCCATGACTCAGCCCACTTCCAATGTGAACTCAACAACGCCTAACGCAAAATCCACCTTAATTCTGCCTGCCATCGACCTTAAAGACGGCAAATGCGTCCGCCTAAAACAAGGACGTATGGAAGATGACACCGTCTTTAGTGACGACCCTGTCGCTATGGCAAGCCGTTGGGTCAATGAAGGAGCAAGACGCTTGCATTTGGTGGATTTAAATGGGGCATTTGATGGCGTACCTGTGCATAAAGACGTGGTCACCGCTATCGCTAAAGCCCACCCTACCCTACCGATTCAGCTAGGTGGCGGTGTGCGTAGCCTTAGCACCATTGAGCATTATCTGGACGCAGGGCTGACCTATATCATCATCGGCACAAAGGCGGTAGAAAACCCAGAGTTTGTCGAAGAAGCTTGCCAAAAATTTGCAGGGCATATCATTGTTGGTATTGATGCCAAAGACGGTATGGTAGCGACCCACGGTTGGGCGAATGTCACCGATGTCAAAGCGGTGGATTTAGCCAAACGCTTCGCTGATGCAGGGGTGTCCTCGATTGTTTATACCGATATCGCTCGTGATGGCATGATGCAAGGCGTGAATGTCGAACAAACCGTGAATCTTGCCAAAGAGGGCGGTATTCCTGTGATTGCATCTGGTGGCGTGACCGATTTGCGAGATATTGAAAACTTAAAACCTTATAGCGAGTATCTTGAGGGCATTATTACAGGGCGTGCGATTTATGAGGCAACGCTGGATATTGCTAAAGCACAGGCGTTATTAGATAGCTAATAATGACAAACTAATTTTTCAACAATAGGACTTACGCAAAAGACACTGGATTCCCACATTCGTGGGAATGACGGCTCTTTTTATATTTCGTCACCCCTGCGAATGCAGGGGTCTAGCGTCTTTATTTAGCAAGATACATTCAAAATTTGCGTAAGTCCTAAACAAAATTTATGTTAAAATATCTAGGATAAATAATTAAAAAAGGCACTCTTATGACACTCACCACCATCATCATGGCAGCAGGCAAAGGCACACGCATGAAATCCACCAAGCCTAAGGTATTACAACCTTTGGCAGGTAAGCCATTGCTACAGCACGTTTTAGCCACCGCCAAAAAAATCAACAGCCAAAAAAACATCATCGTGTATGGCTTTGAGGGTGAGCAAGTCAAGAATGCCTTTTCGCAAGAAGACATTGACTGGGTCGAGCAAGCCGAACAACTTGGCACAGGTCATGCCGTGCAGATGGCATTGCCTGTGTTACCTACAACAGGTAAAAGCTTGATTTTATCAGGCGATGTCCCTTTGATTGGAGCGGATACGCTCGAAAAACTCACCACTGCCGACAGCCCATTTGCCATGCTGACCATGAACCTTGCTAATCCATTTGGGCTGGGTCGTATTATCCGTACAGATGGTAAAGTGGTAGCGATTGTCGAAGAAAAAGATGCCACCGATACCCAAAAACAAATCAGCGAAATCAACAGCGGTGTGTACTGCGTTGCCAATGAAATTTTGCATAAATATCTTAATAATTTAACCAACGACAACGCTCAAGGCGAGTATTACCTGACCGATATCGTCAAAATGGCGGTCGATGACGGCATTGAAATCGCCACCGTATCACCGCAATTTCAGTTTGAAATCGAGGGCGTAAACGACCGTATTCAGCTAGCCAATTTGGAACGCACTTGGCAAACCCACCAAGCCAATGAGTTGATGAAACAAGGCGTGCATCTCATTGACCCTAGCCGTTTTGATTTACGTGGCTCGCTCACCGTTGGTAAAGATGTCGAGATTGATATCAACGTGATTATTGAGGGCGATTGTGAACTTGGCGATAACGTCAAAATTGGGGCAGGTTGTATCATCAAAAACACTAAAATCGCAAGTCATACGGTGGTTCAGCCGTATAGCTTGTTTGACAATGCCGTGGTGGGTGAAAGCAACCAAATTGGACCTTTCTCACGTCTGCGACCCAATGCCGTGACTGCTGATGACGTGCATATCGGCAACTTTGTCGAACTCAAAAACACCCAAATGGCACAAGGGGCAAAAGCCAATCATTTGACGTATTTAGGCGATAGCACAATCGGTGAGCGTACCAATATTGGGGCTGGCACGATTACTGCTAATTATGATGGGGTGAATAAATTCAAAACCGTGATTGGCGATGATGTGCGAATTGGCTCAAATGCGGTGCTAGTCGCCCCTGTGACGATTGGTGATAAAGTGACGGTGGGGGCAGGCAGTACCATTACCAAGGATTGTGAGGCGGATAAATTGGTGGTCGCTCGTGGTAAACAAGTGGTGATTGATGGGTGGATAAGACCTGTTAAAAAGCCTTAGCAATTGACATCTTTTTAAATTCCAAATATAATCCTAAAACAATCTTTTGGGATTAAATTAATACTATGTCTAAAAAAATACAAGTTTCATTTTCTGATGCTCAAATAGCTACTTTAGAATATTTGAAAGGTGAGTTTGGGGATACAGATGCTGAGGTAGTAAGAAATATTGTCTTAGCTTGGTTAGCAGAAAAAAGTTTTATTACCACGATAGCTAAAAATAAGATCTTATTGCCACAGGAAAATTAATTTATGAAAAAATATAAAGTTGCTTCATTATTTTCAGGCTGTGGTGGTTTGGATCTAGGTTTTACAGGTGGTTTTCAATTTAAAGACAATTTTTTTGAGAGAAATAACTTCGATATAATCTTTGCAAATGATATTGATAAAGATGCTGTACATACTTACCAATCAAATAACCAATATTTTCAAGGTCACTCAATTTTAGAAAGTGATATTCGTAATATTGCATCAAACGATATTCCGCCATTTGATATCTTATTAGCAGGATTTCCATGCCAACCTTTTTCTAATGCTGGCAATAGGAAAGGGGTAAATGATGATAATGGTCGTGGTACGCTTTGGTATGAATGTGAGCGTATTATTAATTATGCAATAGATAATTTTTCAGAAAAACCCAAAGCTTTTTTGTTTGAAAACGTACGTGGTATTATGTCTTCAAAAACAAATAATGGCATTACTGTTCCTGAGGAAATTAGGCTTCGCATGGAAAGTCTAGGTTATAAAGTTTCCATGCAACTCATAAAAGCAAGCGATTATGGCGTACCTCAAAATCGCTATAGATATATTATTATTGGCATAAGAGATGACTTAGAAGCCTTTGATTTTAAAGATTTAAACAAAGTTGTTTTAGATTATAATCTACCAAGCCTTTCAAGTAATACCTATCCATTATTATTAGGTTCAATCCTTTGCGATATTCCTAAAGATGCACCACAATATGATCTCTATTGGAAATACTCACCACAAGGTCAAAAAATGGTTGATATGATTGGCGTGTGTGAGGATGGAAAGGAAATGTTGCCATTGTTTCAGCAACAAGTACCCATCGAACAAATGCCTGCAACTATCACCAAAGGAAAATCATGGAAAAACATCAACCCCAATGAACTTCCTGCTAGATTTAAAAAAATTTATGATGATCCAAAAAAATATCATGCACCTAATTTTTATAGAAGATTTGCCTTAGGTGAAATTGCAGGTACAATTACAGCTTCTGCACAACCTGAAAATTGTGGTATTACACATCCTTTTGAAAATCGCCGTATGACTATTAGAGAGATTGCTAGGATACAATCATTCCCTGATGATTTTACGTTTCCCACTAAAACGTTAGTTGGTGCTTACAAAGTAATCGGCAATGCTGTACCACCTGTATTAGGTTGGGTTATGGCGAGAGCCTTACAAAACCATTTAGATGAAGCATTAAAGCTCACCAGTAAGCCATAACTTAGCACGCTCTACTAACGCTGGATTATCATCAAAACGTCCAATACCTGTATTGCAACTTTCACATAACCACCCACGTACTTCACCAGTGTGGTGGTTATGATCTAACACAATTTTAACAATACCCACAACGGTTGTTTTTTGACAAATTGGACAAGTAAATAATTCTCCCATTTTTGGCTTTGCTTCTTCCCAAATTTTTCTATGAGCCGTTAAAATACTTTTTCCATTCTTGATTTTGCGACATTCCCTACACGATGGTCTTTTTGTGATGACATCACCTTTTTTTAGACGGTTATTCTCAAAACAAGTCTCGGTATCAAGATATTTATAACATCTATCACAGACTTTATTTTGGAATCTATCACCCGTTTCTGCAATGTCAAAGTGACTTAAATCTGAGTTAGCAAGTTCAATATATTGATTAATCCTCAAAAAATGAACAATGGCAGTATTATCTAGCTCTGACTGAATAATACCGACATCAAATTGATGCAAATTATTATCATTCACCAAATCTTGATTCAGATACACATATTTTGACATTTCAAATATCCTATAATTCAGTTATATACTTGTCGAGTATATCATGGTTATAATAAATAAATCATTCCAAAGCAATCTAACGACTGTTTAAACAGGGGGATCGCTTTGCAATGAGAATGGTATATTCATCGTTTTAGATATACCAAAGCAACCTTACATTAGTAGAATATTATTATTTTCAAAACTTGATACTAAGGAACAATTATGTGCGGTATCGTCGGTAGCATTCGTACGAATGCAAATGTGGTAGATTTTTTGACAGATGGCTTAAAACGCCTTGAATATCGTGGTTATGATTCATCAGGCATCGCTGTCCACACCCAAAATAAAATTCAACGTGTCCGCCGTGTCGGACGTGTACAGATGATGGAAGACGCAGCCAAAGAAAAAGGCTTGCACGGACATCTCGGTATTGGTCACACTCGCTGGGCAACCCACGGTGGCGTAACCGAACCAAACGCTCACCCACACATTTCGGGTGGTTTGATTGCAGTCGTGCATAACGGCATTATCGAAAACTTTGAAAGCGAGCGTAGCCGTTTACAAGCCCTTGGTTATGAATTTGAATCACAAACCGACACCGAAGTCATCGCTCATAGTGTCAAACACGAATACCAAAACAACGGTGGCAATTTATTTGATGCCGTACAATCAGCGACCAAAAACTTCCATGGTGCGTATGCGATTGCCGTGATTGCCCAAGACAATCCAAGTGAAATGGTCGTGGCTCGTATGGGCTGTCCATTGCTTGTGGCTTTTGGTGAAGACGAAGTATTTATCGCCTCTGACGTATCGGCAGTGATTGCCTTTACACGTAAAATCAGCTACTTAGAAGATGGTGACATCGCGCTACTTAATGCCGAAGGCGTGGTTAAACTGATTGACAAAACAGGTCAAAATGCAGAACGCCCAGTCCAAACCTCTGAATTATCTTTAGCATCATTAGAATTAGGGCCTTATAGCCATTTTATGCAAAAAGAAATTTATGAGCAACCCAAAGCCGTGGCGGATACCGCTGAAGTATTTTTGGACGGTGGATTTGAACCCAAAAACTTTGGTGACAATGCCGAACAAGTATTTAAAGACATTGACAGTATTAAAATCTTGGCTTGTGGTACGTCATATTACTCAGCATTAACGGCAAAATATTGGCTTGAAAGCATTGCCAAAATCTCTACCGATGTCGAAATCGCCAGTGAATATCGCTACCGTGATGTGATTGCCAATCCAAAACAGTTGATTATCACCATTTCGCAATCAGGTGAAACGCTAGACACCATGGAAGCATTAAAATATGCACAATCATTGGGTCACAAGCATAGCCTATCCATTTGTAACGTGATGGAATCTGCCTTGCCTCGCAATAGCGAATTGGTGCTATATACTCGTGCAGGAGCGGAAATTGGTGTGGCATCAACCAAAGCCTTTACCACTCAATTGGTGGTGTTATTTGGTTTAGCCGTGACATTGGGCAAAGTCCGTGGTTTTGTTGATGAAAAACAAATCGCTGACTACACCGCTCAATTACGCAACTTACCAAACGACATCCAACACGCATTAAACCTTGAGCCACAAATTGCTGCTTGGGCAAGTAAATTTGCCAACAAGCCAAGTGCGTTATTCTTAGGGCGTGGCATTCATTATCCGATTGCGTTAGAGGGTGCATTAAAACTTAAAGAAATCACCTATATCCATGCCGAAAGCTATCCAGCAGGTGAGCTAAAACATGGTCCATTGGCATTGGTTGATGAAAACATGCCTGTGGTGGTGATTGCACCAAACGACAGTCTACTCGATAAAGTCAAAGCCAATATGCAGGAAGTCTCTGCTCGTGGTGGTGAGCTATTTGTGTTTACCGATTTGGATACGCAATTTGAAGAAGACGACAACGTGCATCTGATTCGTACGCCACGCCATATCGGTGTATTATCACCCATCGTGCATACCATTCCTGTGCAATTATTGTCTTATCACGCCGCCTTGGCAAAAGGTACAGACGTGGATAAACCACGTAACTTAGCAAAATCCGTCACCGTTGAGTAAGGTACTTTGAACACCGCTTCCGATGAACATTACCCTCACTGCCCTAAGTCACTGGGCAGTTTTGCCCCTCGAATTTTGACATGGTTTGAGCATAGCGGTCGGCATGATTTACCGTGGCAACAGCACAAACAAACCACACCCAATCCCTACCCTGTTTGGCTATCTGAAGTCATGCTTCAACAAACCCAAGTCGCCACCGTTATCCCCTATTTTGAGCGGTTTATGGCAAGTTTTCCCACCGTGCAGGATTTGGCAAATGCAGACTGGGAAAAGGTTGCGGAGCATTGGGCAGGACTGGGCTACTACGCTCGTGCTAGAAATTTGCACAAAGGGGCGAAGCAACTGGTTGAAATCATTGAGCAAACTGGCGACTTCCCCCAAACCGTTGCTGACTGGGAAAGTATCGCAGGGGTTGGGCTGTCCACCGCAGGGGCGATTGTGGCGATGGGCGTGCGTTCCACCCAAGAAAAAGGCGTGATTTGTGATGGTAATGTCAAACGGGTGCTGACTCGTTGGGCAGGGATTGACGGTGATATTGCGAAAACAGCCACCACCAAACAGCTTTGGCAACTTGCCGACCGCCTAACGCCTAACCAAAATAGCGGTGAATATGCTCAAGCCATGATGGACATGGGAGCAACGCTTTGCACCAAATCAAAACCTAGCTGTTTGCTATGCCCTGTACAGGAGGATTGCATTGCCAATCGTGAGGGCAAACAATCTTTTTATCCTGTGAAATCCAAAAAAGCCCCCAATCCATCCAAATTTTCATTGGCATTAAAACTTAGCAATGGCGAAACGAATCTTTGGCTACAACGCCCTGACAATGGCATTTGGGGCGGGCTGTGGTGCTTACCATTGGCGTTTATCCGCAAGGAAAAAGCAGGAAAAACGATTGAAAATTGGCAAAAAGATGAGGTGTTTGACAACGAATACACCACGGCTGAACAGATTATTTTTGAATTTTTACAAGCGGAAAAATTATTAGATTTTGACAACATCACCTTGGAAAACCATACGACCATTAAACATAGCCTTACGCATTTTCATTGGTTTTTGACGGCTTTTGATATTCAATTATCCAAAACCCAAATTGATAATCTTGAGAAAAAACTAATCAAAGCAGAGCAAGTTTTTAGTTGGAAAAAATTCGATGAAAGTAAAATATTGGCACAGCCGAAAGCCATGCAGACATTGTTAAATATGTAATTTAAGATTTGTAGGTTGGGTTGAGTATGCGAAACCCAACATTTTCAATTTTTTATGTTGGGTGTCATGCTTACACCCAACCTACAAATGACATTTTGCGTAAATCCTAATTACAAAGCATTATCATTTAAAATTTGCAAAATCGTTTCACCATGTAAATCATTGATAACTTTAACATTTAAATCAAATGGCATCAAATTAGCAATGCGTTGTTGTAAGACAAGGTAATGAAAATCCTGTGGAGAAAGGTGATGCTGATTTAATAAAGTTTGCCAATGTTGCCAAGCAGTCAAACTTGAAATCAGCACAGTTTTTGGCGTTGGCTCTCGCCATTGGTTTTGCAAATCATCAAACTTCTTGATAGTGTCAGTTGGCAATATTCGCTGATAAAAATTTATCAGTTGCACCTTAATACCTTTTGCCAATAACTGATTGGATAACAGCTCTCGCCCGCCCTCACCACGCCAAATCTGTAGCATATCGCCTTGCTTCAAGGCTTGAATATCGGCTAAATTTAGCAACCCCTCGTTGTTTTGCTGATGTTTATCGAGGGGAAAAGTTACGTTTGGCGGTTGGGTATCGTTGAAAGTCTGCCACGTTTGGCGAAAACAATCCGCTGTCTTTTCACCCACTGCCAGCCAAACAATCGGTAGTTTGGAGATATCCGCTAAATCAGCCATTGTTGATAAGGTTGATAAACCATAATTCACCGCCTCTTCACTCACCAACACAATCGCTTTGACATGAAAAATATGCTGTAGCATGTGCTGTTCTTTGGCAGTGAGCGGTTTGGCAACCAGTTCGAGTAGCGGTAAGTCAATCACATCAATGAGTTGATGTTGCAAATATGCCGTTAGCGATTTGGCTCGCTTGGTTGGACGTGTATTGATAAATAACATAGTTAACCGTTATTCGACAGCCACAAGCTTTCTTCGCTATCGGCATAGAACTCTTGCTTCCACACAGGGATATCTGCCTTGATGGCATCGAGTAGCCAACGGCACGCATCAAACGCAGGGTAGCGGTGGTGAGCCGTCACGCCAATCCATACCGCCATATCACCGATTGCCAAATCGCCAATCCGATGAATCGCCACCGCATTGACGATGTCAAACTGCTGTTTGGCTTGTGCGATGAGTTTTTTGCCTTGGTTGATTGCCAGCTTTTCATAGCCGTAATAGGTCAGCTTGGTGACTGGGCGAGCGTTGTTATGGTTACGCACCCAACCCTCAAAAGTGGCTAATGCACCGCTTTGGTCGTTGAGTAGGGCGAGTTTTAGCCTTCTGTCGTCAATGGGTTTATCAAGTAGGGCAAAGCCTTGTTGGATAGCGAGGTCGTAGGCTTCATTTTCGCTAATACTGATAATGGATGAGCCTTTATGTAATGAATTCATGGTGTTCTCTAGGTTATTGTTATGCTGGGTGTGTCAATATATCCTTAGCCTGTTAAATTAGATAATGTAAAAATTAAGCATTATTTAATTTTCTATAAATCTCCCCCAACCCCCTCTTTGTAAAAGAGGGGGCTTTATCCTGCACATCAATCTAATATGAGGAACAAGTCCCCCTTTAAAAAAGGGGGATTTAGGGGGATTTAAATTAACCCCCCGCCACAGGCGGAATAAAGGCGACAATATCGCCCTGTTGGATGGGGGTATCCCAATCGGTCATTTCATGGTTAATCGCCACCGCAATTTTGTGCTGAGCAAGGCGAAAGCCGTAACGCTCGGTTAATTGCTGATACAAGGCGACCAAGCTATCACCGTCAAAACTTAGGCGTTCTTCGTCCTTACCTGCTTGTTCGGCAAGGCTGGCGAAATATAAAACCTCAATTTGCTTATTGGTTGGCGTATCATGGATTGACATAGTCGGATTTCCCCCCAGTTTTGGTTAATAGTTTGATATCGCTGATAATAATGTCGTGCGAAATGGCTTTGCTCATGTCGTAAATGGTGAGGCAAGCGACTGACACGGCGGTTAAAGCCTCCATTTCCACGCCTGTTTTGTGGGTGACTTTGGCGGTGGCAGTCACTGTGATAGCGTGTTGGCTGTCGTCATAATCAAAGCTCATTTTCACGCTATCGAGTGGCAGTGGGTGACATAAGGGAATCAGGTCTGAGGTGCGTTTTGCTCCCATGACACCTGCGATATGGGCGGTTTGGGTAATTGAGCCTTTTTTGGTCATGCCGTCTGCATTTTTGATGGCGGTGTAGATGTCGGCAGGGAAGATGACTTGCCCTGTGGCGGTGGCGGTGCGTGTGGTGGCGGTTTTGGTGGATACATCGACCATTGAAATATCGCCGTTGGTGTCTAGGTGGGTTAAAGTTTGATTTTGGGTCATTTAATAATCTACTTGATTTGAGCTTGATTTTTTAAAATATTTTGCAAGTTTTCTATGCTAAGTGTTTCATTTGAACGATGTATCATTGCATGACAGTTAGGGCAAACAGGACGTAAATCTTGGATGGGGTCAATAATATACTCATCTTTGATTGTTGCTAGAGGATTGATATGATGAACATGGATAAATTCTTTTCCTATTTCGCCATAAGCTTTTTCAAAGTCAAAACCACAAACAACACATTTATAACCATAGTGCTTAACACAAGCTTTTCTGGCTTGAGGGTTTCTTTCAAATTGTTTTGTGATGATATATTTTGTTTTGCCTTCTGATAATGTTTGAATTGGTCTTGTTTGTTTTAAATTTTCGTAGGAAATACTGGGATTTATAATTTTCCAAGTAATTTGAACTGGTGTTTCATCTTTATGTGAAGTTGCAACACCTAATCCAGCATATATAAATGGGTCTCTATCTTCTGTTCGATAAAAAATATGTATTTTAGTATTGTTATCTAATAACTCAATAATTTGTATATGTGTGGCTTTTGAACCAGTTTTTGCATACCAAGACAACTCATCTGGGCTAATAAATTCATTATTGTAGTTATGCCCTGTTCTTCCTGAACTTCCTATATTAGTAAAAATATAATAAGCATTGTTATATTTGAAATAACCATTAAAGTAAACGCCACCTCTTAATTCATCAGGTAAATTTATCTTATCCCATACATTCGCTCTTTTATATTTTTCTCCAACAATAAAATCACTCATTTTTCATCCTCTAAATATTTTTTAGCCAATTCAAATTCATTTTTATTATTAAAATTCGCCAAACTTTTCCACTCGTTTGGCAATTCAACGGTTTTTACAGTTACCTTACTCAAGAACCTCATCACCGAGCGACCGCCATTATCCAAATAACTTTGCAATTTATCTTTTAAATCAATCGCATACAACCCAAGTAACGGATAATCTTTTTCACCTTTGACATAAATCACATCGACTTGTTGATTGCAAGATTTTGGATTAAACAGGGCAACCAATTTCTCAAATAACAGATTGGTACTAATCAAACTATCACAACTTATCACCAATAGATAATCTTGCTCTTGTGAAAGCTCTTGCATTGCCCCTACTATCGCTGATAACGCCCCAGCCCCTTTGCCCGTATTATCATTTGACAAATAATCTTTCACCAACATCACATGATTATCTTGGCAAAAACCTTTACCATTATCCGCCACCATGACAGGCACGTTTAGACTTTTGGCATGGCGAATATGAAAATCTAGCAAGGTTTCACCATTCGGCAAAGTTAATAACGCCTTGGGCGAACCCATACGACTGGACTCACCCCCTGCTAGAATGACAATGCCACTTAAGCCCCCACCTAACCTCCCCCCAAGGGGGAGGAACTCCCCTCCCATAGGGAGGGGTTGGGGGAGGGTCTTAGTGGTCATGCGTTGGATTCACACGCATCAAATGCGGTACAAAATTACAAGGACGAGTACGGTTGTCCAGTTGCTCTTTTAAAATCCCTTCCCAACCAGTACGACACGCCCCAGTCGAACCAGGTAAACAGAAAATCGCCGTATTATTCGCCATGCCTGCCACCGCACGAGATTGGAGTGTGGACATACCAATTTCGTCTTTTGACAAGGCACGGAACATTTCGCCAAAGCCCTGCACTTCTTTATCAAACAAAGGCGACACCGCCTCTGGCATACTGTCACGGATATAAAAACCCGTACCGCCTGTGGTGATGACCGCATGGATATTGGGGTCGGCTATCCATTTGCTGACCATGGCACGGATTTGGTAAATACAGTCAGTCGTCAAGGCACGTTCGGCAAGGGTATGACCTGCCTCGACAAGGCTATCGGCTAGGTATTTGCCAGAGGTATCTTCGTCTAGCGTGCGTGTGTCGGATACGGTGAGTACAGCGATATTTAGGGGGATAAAAGGTTTGGCAGGTTTGGTCATTTTGATTTCCTTGTTGTCATTTGTAGGGGCGTAATGCTGATGCCCTGTATGTGTTTTGGATTTGGTGTTAGTCGCTCGACAAGCGTTTTTTGGCAAGCACTTTTTTCCAACTGTCTTCTAAACAATCAATCGCAAGCCATTTATCGACTATGTCGCTATCAAGATTGCCTTTTTGGTTAGCCAGTTGCCACAGCGTAGCAAGGTCGGCAAATGGGTAGGGGCGTTCGACCAAATACACAGGCAAGCCTTGTATCAGCTCACCGTCTTGCACGACTTTAAAATACCAGCCAGAACCACCGATATCCGTCAAAAATGAGGCAACGCCATACTGCTGAACTTGGTCATCAATTTTGTAGCAAGGTCGGCGAGGTTGTACGATTTTTAGCTTAACGCTATTTTCATCATCGTCTCCATAGCGATAAACGTCACCAATACAAACATTAGCCTCAGACATTGGCTCACCGTCTATCGTCACGGTCAAGTTTTCGCCCAATGCCCCAATGCTGACGTTTAGGTCAAATTGGGCATTGATTTTGTCATAAGTGACGGTGGACATTTGATGCACGGCTTTCAGGTGTCCGCCGTGATGTTTGCGGTCGGCTTGCTCGTCCGTCAGCAATCCCATGTAATTGACAGCGACAGGTTCTTTAATCGGATATTTGTTAATCGCACTCAATTTTTCACGAGTAAATAAGTCGGCTTTGCCTGCTCGGACTTCGGTGAGTGTGCCGATATGTTGGGGTAGGGTAAGATTTTTCATACAGTGTTTAGACTTGGTTAAGACATTTTCATCATTTGATAATACGCATCAGCTTTGCTTTGCCGTAAGGATTCTATCTCGGACTTGCTCAGGTGTTTTACCTGAATTAATGATGAATTTTGCTTCCCATTCGGTGAGTTTTGAGAAGTCGTAGCCGAAAGTTTCTTGCCACCATGTTTCGAGATTACCATAGCTTTTTCTCAATGTTTGTAAAGTTTGGGGGTTTAAACGAAGTTGAACCGAATACTGCTTACCTGTCAAGGCATAACTGCCAATGACTTGGCTTCCTTGACTTTCAATATGCCCTTTAAACGAGGCAAATGTGCCACCTTGCGTTTGGGTATCGTCAATCATTATAACATAGTCACCTTCAATACGACCGCTAAAGCTCGGTGAGTTCGCCAAGCGGTGCCAACCATCACTGCCTGTTCTTGACACTTTGGTGGCTTGGACAATATTTATATCAACGGCGGTGTGTAATTTTTTTGCCAACACAGTCGCCACGGCAATAGGTATCATATTGCGACCTGTCTGTTCTTCAGCATGAACTGGGGCTAATACCACCGACTTATTACCAATCAATAGTTTAAGTTTATCAATCGCTTGTTCACTGACCAAATCTTTCGCCAACTGATAAGCACTTGCCACATCGCCAGCTTTGGCTTGCTGATAAAGGGGATGCGTGGTTGCTTCACCCAGTTTTCTATCAATAATGGTGTCTGGAAAATCCCCCCAATCCGTGCGTAGCGTTTTCAAAATCAACCACCAATCATCGACAGATTATTCATCAACCCACTATTTTGCTCATGTAAATGATGATGTTCTGGCTTAATCGGCATCAAATTCTGCACCGCCCCTTTTAGCCCAATCACATCACCACTCGCCAAAAACTCACGCACATCATAGCTTGCCTTGTCGAACAAACACAAATGCACCTTGCCTTGACTGCTCACTCGCAAGCGATTGCACGAATCGCAAAAATGCGTGGCATACGGCTCGATAATGCCGATTTTGCCGACATAATCATCATGGCGATACTCGGTCGCAGGCCCTGCATCACTGGCTCGCACCTGTGCCACCCAGCCACGCTCTAGTAGATAATCACGGATTCGGCTGACATTGGTATGCTCGGCAAAAAACAGCTTGCCATTGTCCGAAGTCTGCATAAATTCAATAAAACGGTAAGTCACAGGACGATTTTTGACATAATCTAAAGCGGATAATAAATTGTCAAAAGCGGTGTCGGCTTTGAGTATCCCATTGATTTTTAGGCGAATATCGGTGCTGTCGAGTAGCGTATCAATATCGCCCAATAAAGTCGGCAACATATCAAAGCCTGTGATTTGTTTAAACAGCATGGGGTCAAAGCTATCAATGCTAAGGTTAAGCTGATTTAGCCCTGCGGTGTGCCAAGCGGATAGGTGTTTGCCGAGTTTATAACCGTTAGAACTCACCGCCACTGTGTCAATGCCGTGGCTTTTGGTCAAAGCGATGATATCGGTAAGGTCAGAGCGAATGGACGGCTCACCACCTGTTAAGCGGATTTTGCTTGTACCTAATTCGGCAAAACCTTGTACTAAGGTGTTGATTTCATTCAGGGAAAGTTCATTATCGGGGCGTTTGCCACCGTTGGCGGTATAGCCGTTTGGCAAACAATAGTCACAGCGAAAGTTGCAAAAATCGGTGACTGACAGGCGTAAGTAATTGAGTTGTCTATGAAAACCGTCCACCAGCGTTGATTTTGGGGCATAACGATGAGCGGTAGGGCTTGAGCCTACGGGCATTGGGTGGGTGGTGATGGTTTTCATGATGTACTTTAGGCGTTGCCTCGGTAATGGGTGTCAGATTACTTTAGCAAAGGTTGGCGGAAAAAAGTATTAGCCCAAAGTAACTTTTTTCCGCCAAATTAATACTTTGGTGGTACATGAATTTAACAAAAATTCCAACTAAACGGCTCAATCTTCACCCATTCACCTGCCTGTACCCCTGCATTATCTTGCGGTAATACCAACAAACAGTTGGCTTGGCTTAACTGCTTGATACGGTGTGAATCTTGAGCGGATAACGGCGTAACGCTCAAATTCCCCTCATCGTCTTGAGCAAAAATCGCCCGTTGATAATCCTGTCTGCCGACCGCTTTTTTGATGTTATGGGTGGTTTTGGCTTGCAACCGTAATGGCTTTGGTACATCCATTTCATTGACCGCTGACAGTCGCCATAATGCAGGTTTGACAAACTGCAAACAACCCACCACGGTTGAAAGCGGATTACCAGGTAAACCAAAATACAAAACGGTTTTGTCATTTTGAATAAACTCACCAAATACAAACGGCTTTCCGGGTTTCATCGCCACTTTATAATGGTTAATTTGCCCCAAATCATCAATCACGGTAGTCAAAAAGTCATAATCGCCCACTGATACCCCTGCACTTGAGATAATCACATCACATTCGCCAATCGCTTGCTGTACCGTGTTTCGAGTCGCCTCAAGCGTATCGGCAACAATGCCATAATCTTTGATAATAATGGGGAGTTCGTTGAGCAAAGATTTCAGCGTTGGGGTATTGGAATTATAAATCTGTGCCAAATGGGTGAGTGGCTCGCCGATTTGCACCAATTCATCCCCTGTGGCGATGATACCCACGGTCAAAGGGGCGAATACCGACACTTGAGCCACGCCTAGATTTGCCAATAAGCTGATATCGGTGGGGTTTAGGCGTTTGCCGACAGTTAGGACGGTTTCGCCTGTTTGCACTTCTTCGCCTTGGTAGCGGATATTTGAGCCGACTGTGGCGGTTTTAGTTAGGGTAATGGCGTAGGGCTGTGATTTATCAATACTATCTTTAATATCGTTAAAATTGGTGTTTTCCTGCATCACCACGGTGTCGCAATCGCTTGGCACGACCGCTCCTGTAAAAATCCGCACGCCTTGCCCTGCTTGCAATGCACCGTCAAACGCCTTGCCTGCGACCGATTCGCCAACGATAGTCAGAGCGGTGTGTTCGGCAAGCTCGCACCCTTTAGCAAAGGCATAACCGTCCATGGCGGAGAGGTTTTGGCGTGGAATGTCAAAACTGGCGGTGATGTCTTGTGCCAAAATATGGTTTTTGGCTTGTAGTAGCGGTAGCGTTTGGGTGGCTCGCTGATTGAGCGGATGTTCGGCTAAATAGCGTTGGCAACGCTCGGTAATGGCGGATTTGAGTTCGGATACGGTAATCATGGATTTACTCGGTTTTTAATGGTTGAATTTGGCTGATTTTTGCTAGAATTTTTTGATGAATTTCATCGTTTTCACAGCATAAATAATGACGAGTGTGGGTATTAAGAGCAAATGAGGTGCTAAAAATAGCTTTTAACTGCTTGGTTCTATCGCTGATTTCTGTCCCAACGAAGTTTTGTTTAATTTCAACAATTTCTTTTTCTTTTAGTTTGTTGATAAGCTGTGATTGTAACTCATTTATCAATGACTCCAAGGCATGACCCGAAATAAAACGATAGGCATTCGCTTCATCAATATCAAATTCTTCAAGGTAACTTTTAGCACGTGCAAGGTCTTGTTGCGTGATATTATCTTGTTGCAGTAATTGATTAATGTTGTGATGAATACTGGCAATGGGCGTTGTATCAAAGGTCAAATCATTTTGTACAAATTGGCAAGTAAGCAGATTTAAATATTTATTTAACGTATTAAAATCAATCTGTTGTAACAAAATGGCTTTTTTATGCACTATCAAACATAACCATAAAAACACCGCTTGAGAATATTTGTTGATAAACCCTAATAAATCAACATGATAGCGAATGGTATGATAAATTTGGCTAAAAAATTGCTGTAAATTATCTTTATTGAGTAACACACTTTCTTTACTATAAGCATAGGTATGAATGATAAAGGGATTGTCTAAATCATCTATACCATTGGGCAAAATCCAATCATAATCCGCATCTCTAGCTATAATAGCTTTGGCGTTTAACCCAGCATAAAACTGGCGTAATGCTGTTTTGCCACGCACCGTGCGACTGGCAGGCTTAAAGGTATATTGTTTGGGATGGTGTACGTCAAATAATTTTTCCCAAAACCAAATATCACTATCATCTTCGACATACACGATACCTTGTGTGCGGTCACGGACATCACCCGATAGCATGGCGTTGTAGCCACCGATATAGTTGGGATTGGTAAAGTAATCCTTAAACTCTGCCATTATCAAGACTCAACCAAAATATCGTTAATATCCACAAAGCTGTCTAACCAGCCATTCATCACGATAGCAGGGCTATGGGTCACGATGATAACTTGACTGCCCGAGTTAATACGGCGGATTTCGTTGAGTAGTTTTTCTTGCCATGATAGGTGTAGTGAGATTTCGGGTTCGTCCATTAAGATTAGGGCGTTGTTATGACTGGCAATAGCGACTTTGAGTAAAATATAAATCACTTGGCGTTCGCCTGATGATAATTGTGGGAAATACAACAACTCATCTTTATAAGAAAACTCTAATTCAAAATTACTGTTTAATCCTACCTTTTTGTTGCTTTCACCAAACATTTCATTGAGTGAAGTCAGCAAGTTAGCGTTGATTGCTTGGTCATTGATTTTTAACAACCGATTGAGTTGGGTTTGGATTTCAAAATCTAATAAATTGGCGGTTTTACCATCGCTAAAATCAATATCACGAATCGAATTAGCATTTAAATTAATTGTCGATATAAACTCAACTCTAGTGACTTCTTCTTGTTTAGTTGCAGAAAAATGTACCGCTTCTTTCTCAACTTCAGCAAAAAAATCTTCATTATCTAAATCTTTTAAAAATTGATTCTTCACGTCAGTAGGAATATCTTCATTTGCTTCAATGGATTTTATTAATTGGTTTTTAATTTTTTCTTTACCAATAGCATCAAGCATTTCTCTAAAACTGTTTTTACCAATTTCTTTTGATAATGTAATTTGATTTCCACTGTTTAGAGTTATTAAAACCTTTTGGCATAGTGTGATTTCAATATCATTTGGATTATGTGTGATGCAACCTAAAATCAACTGCAAAATAGTCGATTTCCCCATACCATTTTTGCCGACCAAAACATTGGTATGGTTCAACTGCCACCGCACATTTTTATCCCCAAATAGCTTAGTGATTTCAACGCTTTTAATTTGGCTTGTCATGGTATTTTTGCCTATAGTCACAAATTTATCAGCATTCTAGCATGATTCGCCCAAAGGTAAAATAAAGCCTTACCCTTGAGCGTTATTGACTTGATATCGATACTAACCCCTATACACATTTTCTTCATTCATTTGCAAATTAATGCCTTGAATATCAGCATTATGGCTAAGTTTGAACAAAAAGTCCGTCAAACCATGATGAAACGATTGTTGGGTCAATTCATTGGCAATCATCGGCATGGCTTGCTCAAAACTCAAGGCTTGACCGTCTTCACGGCTTAACACCTCGACAATATGCACGCCATAGCGAGTTTCGATGGGATTGACCGACAAACCGACAGGCAAGCCAAACACCGCTTGTTCAAACTCTGGCACGGTCTGACCTTTGACGATTTCGCCCAATTCACCGCCCTCTTCTTTGGACGGACAGGCTGAATATTGGCGTGCCAATTCGATAAACTCGGCATCACGGTTGGGGCTATTTTGTAATTGTTCAATTAATTGACTGGCTTTTTGTTTAAGGGTAATGCGTTCGTCCCCTGCGTCTGGCGGACTGGCAAGCAAGATATGACGCACCGTCATCAAGGGTGGCGTGACGAATTTGTCACGGTTTTGTTCATATAACTGGCGACAGGTGTCCGCATGGGGCGTGGTTGGGTGGACGTTTTTATCAATCAAATCGCTGATGGCAGTTTCTTCATCGGCTTGCCAAGCGGATTCGCCCAATGTGGGGTCGGCATATACAGCTTGTTTGAGCAGTTCTCGGATGACAAGGGCTTGGGCGGATAAAAATAACGCCTCGTCTTGGCTATTGGCAGGGTGGTATTGCACTTCTTGGGCGATGGCGGTGGGGTCGATGACCACGCCATTGACGCTGATATTGGGGATTTGTTGGCGACTACTGGCGATAAGATTGCTAGGGCGGTTCAGTTCTGCCATCGCTTCGTCAATGAGTTCTTTTTCGCTATGGGGGCGTTTGAGGTCATCGGTGGTGGGCATTAGGCGGGCGATGTCGTCCGTAGATTGATGAGACTCGTGGTTATGGTTATGTTCATGTGGATGTTGGTGTTCGTGATGATGTTCGTGAGCCTGTTTATCACCGCCTGCACAGCCACAAGTGCCACTGCCACATCCGCCTGTTTTGGGTGGTTGGGTGTCTAAATGGGTTTGGTTGGTTGAGTTTTGGGGGTTAAAGGTAGCAACGCTCATGGGTAATCCCTATTTTTTGTCAATTTGACTTATTATTTAGGTTCATGGGCGAAATTGATATACTGCTTTGGGGTTAGCTTTGTAAGCAAAAAAAACCACGAATAGACAGCTGGGGCGTTCTATTCGTGGAAATAGGGAAAATTAACCCATCTTTTAACCAAAGTATTTATCAAATCACCTTACTAAAACGATTTTGATGTTTTTGATTGAGATAAGTATCAAACACCATTGCCACATTCCGCCCTAGCAATCGCCCTTTTGACAAAATCCGAATCCCTTTGGCATCCATATCCACCAATTTATCCGCCTGCATCTCGCCAAGTTGCTGAATTTCACTGATAAAATATGTCATCGGGTCAATGCTAAAACGTGCATTCAAATCCCTAAAATCCACATAATCATGGCACAGCAAATTCATAATCACATAACGGCGTAGCACATCAGGCAGGCGAGAGCGTATCACCTTCACCGCAGGCAGTTGGTTTTGGTTAATACTGGCTTGATAATCCGCCAAATCGGTCGAATTTTGCAAATAATCATCACCAATTTGACTAATCGAAGACACGCCAAAACCGAGCAAATCACAGTTACCATGCGTGGTATAGCCCTGAAAATTACGGTGCAATTTGCCCTCACGTTGGGCGATGGCAAGCTCATCATCTGGCTTGGCAAAATGGTCAATACCAATATACTGATAGCCCGCCTCACTCAAGGCATTAATGGTATTGCCGAGCATGGTCAGCTTGTTGCTTGGGCTTGGCAAATCCTCTTCTTTGATTTGGCGTTGCCCCTTAAACCGCTCTGGCAAATGGGCGTAATTAAACACCGACAGGCGGTCTGGGCTGATATCAATAATCCGCTCTACCGTGGTCTGCATACTGGCAACCGTCTGATGAGGCAAGCCATAAATCAAATCAATATTAATCGAACGAAAGCCCAACGCTCTCGCCTCGGTCATTACGTTGCGAATCAGTTCTTCCGACTGTACACGGTTCACCGCAATTTGGACTTTTTCCTCAAGGTCTTGCACGCCAAAACTGACACGATTAAACCCTAAGCCACGCAACACCTCAAGGGTATTGGGGCGTAATTCACGAGGGTCGATTTCGATACTAAAATCGGCAGTCGGCTTATCGCTAAAAGTAAACTGGCTTTGCAAAAATTGCCACAATTTTACCAATTCATCATCCGTCAAAAACGTGGGTGTACCACCGCCCAAATGTAGTTGTTCCACCACAGGATTGCCTTTTAGCAAGGCACGTTTTTGGCGAATTTCTTTAAATAGATATTCAAGATAATCGCCACTATCGCTATTTTTTTTGGTAATAATTTTATTGCAACCGCAGTAATAGCAAAGGTGACGGCAAAACGGAATGTGTAAATACAGCGACAATGGCGTGCGTTCATCTCGGTTTTGTAACAGGGTTTGCTCCACACCTGCCTCAATCGGCACAAATTCCAATGCCGTTGGATACGAGGTGTATCTTGGGCCCGAGCGATTGTATTTATTGATTAAATCTTCGTTAAACAGGTGGGTTTCTGGCTTGAACGTGGTGTCAAATCGAGCATACGGATTTTCGACAAACTCAACTGGACGGCTAAAAAATGGCTGTTCGCTATCGGTAAGGGTTTGATTGGATTGGGGTTGTTGGCTCATGGGTGTGCCTTCTTAATTTAACAAATTTATATCAAAAAATCGGAGAAATTTACGTTGTAGGGTATGGTTAGCCCAGTCTTTTTGGGGCGTAACCCACCATTATTCACATTGAAATCAATCAGTTATTGGGCGTATGCAATACGCCCCTACCAATTGCTTTTCCTAAAGATTAGGACTGACGCAGTTTTTAAGCTTCTATTTTTTATAAAGACGCTAGACCACTGCCTACGCAGGGGTGACGAGTAATCAAAAATTTCTTCGTCATTCCTGCGAATGCAGGAATCCAGTGTCTTTTGCGTAAGTCCTAAAAATAAATCATAATTTGAATCGCCTTAGTATAGCATACTCGCCACGCCCACACGGTAGGGCAAAATTGGCAAAATTGGCGATTTCTTGTATGATAATGACTTTCAATTAACAAGCGATATGACCATGCCAAAAGCCAAAAAAAACAAAGCCGAAGAAGACGCATTTTGGGACGCTATTTTAGCAGAAGCGGAAGGTGAGCCAGCCGTACCATGTGAGTTGTGCGGACGGACGGAGGTTGAGTTGACTCGTCATCATTTGATTCCGCAGTCACGCCATAATAAGGCTCGTACCAAGAAAGAATTTAGCCGTGATGAGATGAAAAATGAGATTGCAATGTTGTGTACGGCGTGCCATGCTCAAGTGCATGAGGTGTTTAGTAATCAAGAGTTGTCGAGTTATTACCATACGGTAGAACGGCTTGCCAGTCATACGGATATGGAAAAGTTTATTAATTGGGTGAAAAAACGCCCAGCAGGACAGCATATTGCAGTAAAAAGTGCCAAAGGTAATAGTTGGGATTAAAATGTCAAACAACCACCCCATTGAAACCCACCCCTTTGGTGAATTTTTACCCCCCAACGCCACCGCCCTGATGATGGGAACAATGCCCCCCACCCAAGACAAATGGTGCATGGCATTTCACTACCCCAACTTCTATAACGATATGTGGCGGATTTATGGCAAAGTATTTTTTGACGATGTTGACCACTTCCGAATAGGTGATGAAAAACGCTTTGACGCTGATAAAATCAAAGTATTTTTGACCCAAAAAGGTCTTGGCGAATTGCCCAGTGTCACCCAAATCATTCGTGAACATGGCAACGCCTCAGACGAACATCTCACCGTGGTGTCAACGGTGAACCTTACCGAAGCGTTAGCCAAAGTGCCACAAGTCAAATGGCTGTTTACCACAGGAGGCAAGGCGACCGAAGTATTAATCGAAGTCATCAATGCCACGTTACACGAAGGTGAAAAACCCCACAAAGTCCCCAAAACCAATCAAGCCATCAGCGTCACTGTCGCAGGGCGTGAGTTGGGCGTGTATCGCTTGCCATCCTCATCACGAGCCTATCCGCTAAAATTTGATAAAAAAGTTGAGGCGTACCGTACTTTTTTTGAGTTGGCTGGGTTATTATAGTTGTTTAAACTAGAAATAAGACAGTTTTGTAGGGGCGTATTGCATACGCCCAAAATTTCAAAGTGTCATCTCTGATTTAATTCACTATATAAGAAAAACAAAAACAGGATGCCCCCATGAATCATAATCCTTACACCGCTCCGACTGCCTCCTTACAAGAAACAGGCTTTCAGTCATTACCGCTCAATCTCAATGTCACGATGAAATTGATTGCCCTTGCACCGCAGTTTTATTTGTATGATTTGCAAGGTAAAGAAGTCGGCTTTATCAAACAAAAATTGTTTAAACTCAAAGAAGCCATCGAAGTATATAGTGATAGCACCAAGACCAATTTACGCTATAAAATCAGTGCTGACCGTGTGATTGATTTTAGTGCCAATTATCATTTTGGCTCGGTACGTGATGGGCTGATTGGACGCACCAAACAGCACGGTATGAAGTCACTTTGGCGAACCGAATTTGAAATTCTTGACGATTCTGGCACTCGCTTTTTTATCCGATTACAAAACCCCATGGCTCAGTTTCTCGAGGGATTATTGGGTATGATTCCTGTGATAGGCGATATTTTGAGTATGCTCAGCGGATATTTTTTAAACCCAACCTATGAGGTGACGACCATCGGCGGTGATGAGGTCGCCACGATGAAAAAATTGCCTGCGTTGTGGGAAGGTAAGTATGAAATCCGTGCCTCGCAAAAGGTCAATCAACGAGATAGCGAGTTGATTGCATTGTCATTGCTGACCTTGATTTTAATGCAACGAGCGAGTGATGGTTAATGGGTAAAAATGCGTAAAATCAACCATCAATTTATCCAAATTTAACCGAACTACAAACACCCTTAAAAGGATTTAACCGTGTCATTTGCCCAAGTTTACACTCGCTCAGTGGTGGGGTTAAACGCCCCCAGTGTGATTGTCGAAGTTCATCTTTCGCAAGGCTTGCCTGCCGTCACCATCGTGGGATTGCCCGAAACTGCCGTGCGTGAAAGCAAAGACCGAGTTCGCTCGGCGATTATCAACAGTGGCTTTCAATTTCCCAATCGCAGATTGACCATCAACCTCGCCCCTGCTGACTTGCCCAAAGACGGTGCAAGACTAGATTTGCCCATAGCCATTGGCATTTTGGTGGCGAGCGGTCAAGTCGATGACAGCCAGTTAAGTGAGTATGAATTTATCGGTGAATTGGCGTTAAATGGCGATTTACGACCCATCGCAGGAGCGTTGGCGGTGTCAAGGGCGCTAAAATCCGACCAACGCACGCTGATTGTCCCCAAAGATAATGCCAGTGAAGCGGTCAAAGTCGAGGGGGTCAACGTGCTACAAGCTGACAACCTCAAGGCGGTTTGCCAACATTTACAAGGTGAACAAGCGTTGGATTTTGCGATTACCAAAGCCCAATACCGCACGCAAGGCTATACCGTGGATTTGGCGGATGTCAAAGGACAACACCAAGCCAGACGTGCGTTAGAAATTGCGGCAGCAGGCGGACATTCATTGCTATTTTGTGGCTCACCCGGCACAGGCAAAACCTTGATGGCATCACGCCTACCCACGATTTTACCGCCATTGACTGACAATGAGGCATTGGAAGTCGCCAGTATTTATTCGATTGCCAATACTGACTATGACTACGGTACACGCCCCTTTCGTCAAGTGCATCACACCACATCAGCAGTGGCTTTGGTGGGTGGTGGCTCATCGCCCAAACCCGGAGAAATTACCCTTGCTAATCATGGTGTATTATTTCTCGATGAAATTCCAGAGTTTGATAGAAAGGTGTTGGAAGTATTACGACAGCCCATCGAAAACAAAAAAATCGTCATTAGCCGAGCCAATGCCCAAACTGAGTTTCCTGCCAATTTTCAACTCATTGGAGCAATGAATCCGTGTCCGTGTGGGTATTATGGCGATATCAGTAGGGTCGATAAATCACGAAAATGCCAATGTCGCCCAGAACAAATCAAACGCTATCAAGAAAAGCTGTCAGGGCCTCTACTTGACCGTATTGACTTACATGTGACTGTGCCTGCGTTGCCTGCCAGTGATTTGCAGTCGGCACAGCTTGGCGAGTCCTCAAGCGTGGTGCGTGAGCGTGTGGTGCAAGCCTTTGAGCGTCAGCACACACGCCAAGGCAAAGCCAATAATGAGCTATCGCCCAGTGAGTTAGATAGATTTGCCAAGTTGGGTGAGGCGGAAAGTCGCATTTTGGCAATGGCTCAAAGTCGGCTAAATCTATCGGCTCGTGGCTATCATCGAGTGCTTCGAGTGGCTCGTACCATTGCGGATTTGGCAGGTAATGAAGACATTCAAACACCCCATTTGACCGAAGCGTTAAGCTATCGAAGTCAGTTGCTGAATGCTTAATCCTGCATCAACGCTTCGGCGATTTGCCTTTATTTTTATTTACCAATTCAAGCACTTGATTCAGACGGCTATTGGCACGGTAGCTTAAAATCGTCATACATAATGTCATCACGACCAATCCCACAAAAATTTTGGGTAACAGCTCACTGCCCAAACTGGCATAATGCACCCCTGCCAGCATACACATCACCGCTCCCATAAAATAAAAATTGGTGACTTTATGCAGACGTTTGGTCAAATTTGCCAATTCATCAAGGGTAATGACTTTGATTTTCATACGGTTATTGGGTAAAGGATTATCGGACATATATTGACCTTATTGGGGGTTTATTTATCAAGCAAAAAATCGGTTAATTGAGTAAAGGTGTCAAAGGTATGGGTTGGCTGAAAATCTCGGATATCTTGCCCATAATTATAGCCATACGACAGCCCAAGGGTGTCCATTTGGGCGTTTTGCCCTGCTAAGATATCGTTTTTGGAATCACCAATCATATAGCTCTGTATGGGGGCAAACCCCAATTTTTCACACACGGTCAATAACGGTGCAGGGTCGGGTTTTTTTACCGCCAAACTATCCCCACCCAAAATCAAGCTAAATAGCGACTGCCAGCCCATATTAGCGACAATGGTAGGAACAAATTCATAGGGTTTATTGGTGACGATAGCAAGGGTATAGCCTGCATTTTTAAGCTGACTAAGCCCCTCGCTAACCCCTTGATAGGCTTGGGTTTGCTCACAGGTATGCTCACGATAATGCTCCAAAAACCGTGCCAATGCCTGTTCGACTAGATTTGGGGCTAAATCAGCCCGTATCGTACTTGAGCCAGACAAGGCTCTCTGAATCAGCACCGTTGCCCCGTTGCCAACCCAATGCCGAATCGTGGCTAGCTCAAAGGTCGGACGCTCAAGGTCTTGCAAGGTCAGATTCACCGCATGAGCAAGGTCTGGCACACTATCAATCAATGTGCCATCAAGGTCAAAAATCAGCAGGGATTTTTGCATTTTTTGCATAAAAAAACACCCAAAGTCATAAAACTTTGAGTGTAGCAGAGCTTGGCACACTTGCCAATAGCCCTATAGTAGCATTAAGGATTCACATTATCGTCAATTTGACTGTCCGTAGATAGCTCACCTTCATGGTGATATGGGTGATTCACGAGAAGCTGAGGGTGTGTGCTTTCAAACTCACTGACCACTTCTTTGGCTTTTAGCGATTTTTGATAACGCACGTCTTCGCCAGTGATACAGAAAATTAGCTGTTCAGCGATATTGCGTGCATGAGCCCCAATACGCTCCAATGACCGTAGCACCCACATCACATCAATGACTTTGGCAACATAACGCCCATCTTCCATCACATAAGTCAAAACCGCACGGCTAGATGATTTATACATGGCATCAATTTCATCATCTTGTTTGATGGCTTGATAAGCCTGCTGAGTATCAAATTTTGCAAAAGCTTCAAGGGCATTTTTGAGCATCTGCTGAACGAATAACCCCATTTGATGGGCTTCATGATAACCAATCGGTAACTGACCATCACGGCTAATACGGCGTACCATTTTGGCAATTTTTTTGGCTTCGTCCCCAATACGCTCGATATCCACACCACATTTACTAATCGCCATAATCAGACGCAAATCCGTGGCGGCAGGCTGACGGCGTGCCAAGACTTTGACCACCATATCATCCAACTCTTGCTCTTTTAGATTGATGTCACGGTCGGCTTCAATAATACGCTCTGCCAACTGTAAATCGCTATTTTGTAAGGCTTGATTCGCCCCCACCAAATTAGCTTCCGCCATGCCACCCATATGTAAAAAATGATTCATCAAGCTTTGTAAATCTTGGTCATAACTTTTTGATAAATGCTCACCAATTAGATTCATGTTCTACTCCATTCATAATTTGCTAACAATTGAGATAAATAAATTGCCAAAATTTTGGTTATCTTACTATATCACTGAATTGCGACAAAATGATGAAATGCTAGCAAATCAGCAAAACCAAACTTTTATTTGTCATATTTATTTAACACAAATGTCACAATATTGACATTTTGTTACATTATTATAGGAAAAATTTTGTCATACGACAGTTTTTGGGTTTATCTCGTCATCAATCAGATAGCGTGTTGGCATTTGGGGCAGTTAAAAAACAACGCCCACCGCTGGCTTGCTATTTTGCCATTCTAGCGTAATTTCTACTCCAAGGAAATGTTATGAAAGTTACTCAACTTATTGCAAGCGTTGCATTCGCCATTGTTGGTTCACAAGCCTTAGCCGTCAATGTCACAGGGGCAGGTGCAACTTTCCCACAGCCTATCTACTCAAAATGGGCTAGCGAATACCAAAAAGCCACTGGTAACCAAGTTAACTACCAAGGTATCGGTTCTTCTGGCGGTATCAAACAAATCCAAGCCAAAACCGTAGATTTCGGTGCAACGGATGCCCCACTTAGCCCAGCCGAGCTAAACTCAAGCGGTCTAGTACAGTTCCCAACCGTGATTGGTGGTGTTGTACCAGTCGTAAACATCGCTGGTGTTGGTGCAGGTCAATTAAAATTATCTGGTGCATTGCTAGCTGACATCTACATGGGCAAAATCACTCAGTGGAACGATGCCAAAATCAAAGCATTAAACCCAACCATCAACCTACCTGCTGGTAAAATCACCACCGTTAACCGTTCAGACGGTTCAGGTACGACCCACGTTTTCACCACTTACCTAAGCCAAGTATCTGGCGAGTGGAAAGGTCGTGTTGGTGCAGATAAAACCGTTAAATGGCCAAACTCAGCATCAAGCGTGGGTGGTAAAGGTAACGAAGGCGTATCAAGCAACGTCCAACGTGTTGCCAACTCAATCGGTTATGTTGAATATGCGTATGCCAAACAAAACAAATTGGCTCACGTTCAACTACAAAACCGTGCTGGCAAATTCGTACAACCAGACGATTCTACCTTTGCTGCTGCTGGTAACATCAACTGGGCAAGCTACCCAGGCTTTGCAGTGACCATCACCAACATGCCAGCCGCTAACGCATGGCCAATCTCAGCCGCTACCTTTGTATTGATTCCACGTACTGGCGGTGCAAAAGCCAAAGATGCTGTTAAATTCTTTGACTGGGCATACACCAACGGTAACGGTCAAGCCGCTGCCCTTGACTACGTACCACTACCAGAATCAACCAAAGCTGCTGTTCGTAAAGAATGGGCAAAAATCAAATAATACAACCTATCATACAGATTGTATTTGCGTAGGTTGGGTGGAAGTATGACACCCAGCACCAATGATTGATATTGATAATGTTGGGTTTAACAAACTCAACCCAACCTACAAGACATAAAAAATCCTTAATGTAAATTAGGGATTTTTTTTGGTCATAAGCAACTGAACAAGTTTATGCAAAAAATAGCCCCCTCTTTTGTAAAGAGGGGGTTGGGGGAGATTTAAAAAATAGCAATGTACTATGTTAACGAATTACAACACCACACTACCCACCACAAAACCAAAGATAACACTTAACACAATGGCGACTGTACCGGGAATTAAAAATGGGTGGTTAAACACAAAATTACCAATCCGTGTTGAGCCTGTATCATCCATCTCGACCGCTGCGAGCAAAGTCGGATAAGTCGGCAACACAAACAACGCACTCACCGCAGGAAATGACGCAATCGCTGTCAATGGACTAACGCCCAATGCCAAGGCTGCAGGTAACAAGGCTTTGGCGGTGGCGGCTTGCGAATACAACAGCATACTGGCAAAAAAGAACGTCACTGCCAACATCCAAGGGTACTGGTCAAGCAAAGAGCTAGCAAAGGCTTTGATGGCATCCAAATGCCCACTGACAAAGGTGTCGCCCAACCATGCTACGCCCAACACACAAATACACGCACTCATCCCTGATTTAAAGGTAGGGGCGTTTAAAATATTGTTGGTGTTAAGTTTGCCAAACCATGCAATCAGCGTGGCGGCTGCCAGCATAAAGGTCATAATCGCTTCATTACGAGGCAAAGTCGGGTTTTTGATAATGCCCACTTTATCACTGATTAAGGTAGCATAAATCACCACTGCCACGATGGTAACAAGAAAAATCCATACCGATTGTTTGGCAAAAGGCTTGATTTCAACTTCCTGCTCACCACGCAATGTGACTAGCCCATCTTTTAAACGTTGTTGATACACGGGGTCATCTTTGAGTTCTTTACCCATAAAATTACATAATACTGCCGTCAACATACACGCCACAAAGGTGGTGGGAATGGCAATGGCTAATAACTCAAGGTAGCCCACGCCTTGTTTTTCTAATGCCCCACTGACAAACACCACGGCTGCCGAAATCGGCGAAGCGGTAATGGCAATTTGGGAAGCTACCACCGCAATCGATAATGGGCGTGAGGGGCGAATACCCTGCTCTTTGGCAACTTCAGCGATGACTGGCAAAGTCGAATAAGCGGTATGCCCTGTCCCTGCCAAAATTGTCATCAAGTAAGTGACCATTGGTGCAAGAAAGGTGATTTGTTTGGGGTGTTTGCGTAAGAATTTTTCGGCAACTTTCACCATATAATCCAATCCGCCTGCCATTTGCATGGCAGCGATGGCAGAAATCACCGACATGATAATCATAATCACGTCAATGGGAATGTTACCGGGTTTCATACCCAATAATAAACAAAGTACCAACACCCCCAAGCCACCTGCATAACCGATGGCGATTGAACCCAGTCTTGAGCCAATATAGATGGCAAGTAGCACGACAAATAATTGAATAATCCACATATTTTCCTCCTATCCTATTTTAAGGCTTACGCATAAGACACTAGATTCCTGCCTTCGCAGGAATGACGGAAGCATTGTAACTACTCGTCACCCCTGTGAATACAGGGGTCTAGCGTCTTTATTCAGAGAAATAAAATTATAATTTGCGTAAGTCACACTATTTTTATTTTTAGGGCTGACAAATTATAAGGTATCGTAGGTTGGTTGGAATTTAGACTATCTCCACCAACCTACAAATCCTATGTTTTCACCAATCCTAAGATAGACGATTTATGGATGATTTTTGGGTTTACCCAATGGATAGACCATATTTTCAGGCGAGATGATACGCTCAAGTTCGGCTTTATCTAGCAAGCCTTCTTCTAGGACGATATCATACACACTGCCTTTGGTTTGTAGGGCTTTGCGTGCGACATGGCTTGAGGCTTCATAGCCGATATGTGGATTAAGGGCAGTGACCAAACCAATATTGCTTAATACTTGCTCACGGCAGTGTTCAACATTCATCTCGATGCCATCAATACAACGTGTGGCAAAGGTTTCACAGATATGAGCAAGCATGGTCAAACCTGTAAATAAGTTAAACGCAATCACAGGCTCAAAAACATTGAGCTGTAGCTGTCCTGCTTCTGATGCCATGGTGATGGCATGGTCAATGCCCATGACATGAAAACAGGCTTGGTTGACTACTTCTGGAATCACAGGATTGACTTTACCGGGCATAATCGAGCTACCAGGTTGCATCTCTGGTAAGCGATATTGAGCCAACCCTGCACGAGGGCCAGACGCTTCAAGGCGGATATCATTGGCGATTTTTGATAAACGAGCCGCCAATAGACGTAAATTGCCTGACAATGCCACATACGCACTGGTATCTTGGGTGGCTTGCACCAAATCTTCAGCAGTGTGGTAAGGTTTGCTAGTTAGTTCTGCCAATGCTTTGGCACAGGCTTCTGGATAGCCGACAGGGGCGTTTAATCCTGTCCCAATCGCTGTCGCTCCCATGTTGATTTCATACAAGGATTCACGAGTACGGTTAATGCGTTGCATTTCTTTTTCAATCATGGTGGCAAACGAATTAAACTCTTGCCAAGCAGTCATCGGTACAGCATCTTGCAAATGGGTACGTCCCATTTTGAGATTATCACCCAATTGATTGGCTTTATTGCTAAAGCTGTCTTTCAATACTTGCATTTTGGCAAGTAACCGCTCGCAATAACCATCCAACGCCACATGCAAAGCGGTAGGATAAGCGTCATTGGTAGATTGTGAACAGTTGGTGTGGTTGTTGGGGTGAAGGTATTGGTATTCGCCTTTTTGGTGACCCATCAGCTCTAAGCCACGATTGGTAATCACCTCATTGGCATTCATATTGGTCGATGTACCTGCCCCACCTTGGAACATATCGACAATAAATTCGTCGTGTAATTTGCCTGCAATCAGCTCATCACAGGCTTGCACAATGGCATCTTTATGCTCGGCTTTTAGCACCCCAACTTGGTGATTGGCAATGGCAGCCGCTTTTTTAACGGTGGCAAAGGCTTCGATAAAGGTAGAAAATTGTTTGAGTCGAACCCCTGTAATCTCAAAGTTCTCATACGCCCGCAAGGTTTGAATACCGTAATACGCATCAGCGGGGACATCTTTATAACCTAATAAATCATGTTCTTGGCGAGTGGTTGTCATTGTAGTACCTCTATATTTTTGTATGAAAGTGTTACATATCAAAATGTTGCATCAAAATTAACAACATAACTAGTATACAACTGTTTTCTACCACTTTTATGACAAAATATAGTCGACTCATACAAAATTTTGGTTTGCCAAACTCACCAAAATAGCGGATAATGAATTTGTTAAATGTCCTTTTAAAACAATCAATTCACCAATAACCCATCAATTTTCCTTACCGTATCTTCCCCCAGCGTGCCTGTGGCTTTTTGCAAGTCCACATACGCATTCAAATATTCAAAATACGCATTAATCAATTCTCGTTGGCTTGCATGATATTGACGCTCGGCAAGCAAGGTATCGACCATCGACCGCACGCCCAAGTCATAACCGACTTTTGAGGCTTGGGCGACTTTGGCATTGGCTTGTACGGCAGTTTGTTGGGCGGTGATGGTGGCTTTTTGTCCCATCAGCTTGAGGTAGGCTTGACTGGTTTGAGTCATTACCGCTTGATAAGCAAAGCGTAGTCGGCTTTCATCGGCTTGAGCCTGCAATGTACCCTGCTGTAAGCCTTTGAGCGTGCGTCCGCCTGTATAAAGGGGCATTTCTAGCTCGACCCCAAGGCTATAATTCGTGCCATCCGCATTCATCGGACTGTCGTTGGTGTTATTTTGCCAACCAACATTGCCAACAAAATCCACTCTGGGGTATAGATTGGACTTCAAAAAATCCACTTGTTTATTGGCAATCGCCAGTTTGGTTTGGGCAAGTTGAATGTCAAGGTTTTGCTGTTGAGCCAGTCGTAGCCAGTCATCAATGCTTTTGCTACTCACCAATTCGCTGTTAAACGGCTGTGCCAAACTATCCAATTTATCAACCGCTTGCCCTGTCAACAGTGACAATTGTTGCTTGGCAGTGGTGATGGCGATTTCGTTATTGGCAAGCAACGCTCTGACGCTTTCTAGCCTTGCCCGTGTTTCTTCGGTATCGACCCGAGCGACCACGCCCTGCTGTAAACGGGCTTGCATCATGGCATCTTGGGCTTTGATGGCGGTGTATTCGGCATTGAGGCTGTCGGTCATCGCCTCGGCTTGCAATGCCCCAAGATAGGCTTTGATGACTTGTTCGGTCAGTTGCTGATGTTGTTGCAATAATTGCAAGTCATTGGCTTGGTCGGCAAGTTGGGCTTTCTCATAGGTTGCCCATTTGTCGGCACGCCATAGGGCTTGGCGAAAGCCGATACCGAGTTGAGCCACGCCGTTGCCTGCGTCTGGGGTTGCGTCATCACTGGGATAGAAGTGGTTACGTTTGACACTGCCCTGCAAGCCGACTTGGGGGAATAAGTCGCCTTTGGCAAAGTCGAGGTTTTTTTGGTTAGCAAGGTAGTCGTATTGTTGCCCTGCCCAGTTAGCGTTGGTGCGTTGGGCAGTTTGGTAGAGGTCAAACAAGTCCTGGGCGTGGCTCGATTGCGACAAGTATAAACTCAATGCTACGCAGACTTTGAATAAATGGGATTTTTTCATCATCAGTGTTAACAGCTCAAAATGTGATTGCTTATCATAACGAGAAATGGGTAAAAATACATGGCTTTTTTGATGGATGGGTTCATGTATAGTTCATCCGAAATTAAAATAAATAATTACTTCTTACACCATAGACAAAACCCATCAATATAAAACTTATGTTTTTAATTTCGGTAATACCAATTTTTATTATCGGCAAATTTGCCTTTGTTATCACCAAATACTTAATTTTTATTAAAAATTCATTGTCAATTCAATACTTCTTCAGTTAAAATTGTGACTTTGCTCAATGATTGCGTGATATAAAACACGCTTATGTATGGACTTGATGATAATCTTGCGAAGATTTTGAGCGACTTATCGCATCAAAAACAAATTATTGTCAGCAAATTTTCGTCTTAATCAAAATTGGTCATACCAATTTTAGTTTCAAGGAGGATTTCTATGCCCCAATGGCAACAGAACTATGACCCGATGGGCAACATTTGGCTCTCAAGTGCGGTCGCTTTAATTCCTATCATTTTTTTCTTTTTAGCTTTGGCAGTGTTCCGCCTCAAGGGTAGTGTCGCTGGTACAATTACGGTTATTTTGGCGTTATTGGTTGCCTTATTTGGCTATCAAATGCCTGCCCAAATGGCTTTCGCTTCAGCGGTGTATGGCTTTTTTTATGGCTTGTGGCCGATTGCTTGGATTATCATTGGTGCGGTATTTTTGTACAAGGTCACCGTCAAGACAGGTCAATTTGACATTATCCGCTCCAGTATTTTATCCATTACCGAAGACCAACGTTTGCAGATGTTATTGGTCGGCTTTGCGTTTGGTACGTTTCTTGAGGGGGCAGCAGGTTTTGGTGCACCTGTGGCGATTACCGCTGCCTTACTTGTGGGGCTTGGGTTTAAGCCATTATACGCAGCAGGGCTTTGTTTGATTGTCAATACCGCACCTGTGGCATTCGGTGCGATGGGGATTCCTATCATCGTGGCAGGTCAGGTATCAGGCGTGGAAACCCATGCAATTAGCCAAATGGTCGGTCGTCAGTTGCCCTTTATGGTGCCGATTGTGCTGATTTGGATTATGGCGATTATGGATGGTTGGCGTGGTGTCAAAGAAACCTTCCCTGCGATTGTGGTGGGTGGTGGCTCATTTGCGTTAGCCCAATTTTTAACGTCCAATTATGTCGGTCCAGAATTGCCAGATATTACCGCAGCGATTGCCTCTTTGGTCAGCTTGACCCTGTTGTTTAAGGTATGGCAACCCAAACATATTTTCCGTTTTGAGAATCAAACAGGTAAAAAAGCCCAGTTTGGCGGTGATACCTCAACGACCCTTGCCACTGGCTCACCTGTGTCAAACCAAAATCTGACAAAAGGGCAAATTATCAAAGCTTGGATGCCATTTGCGATTTTGACAGCCATTGTTTCGTTGTGGAGTATTAAGACATTCAAAGACCTGTTTGCCAAAGGTAAAGATGGTCATCCTGATGGTGCGTTGGTGGATATGGTGTTTAATATCAATGTGCCATTTTTGCATAATATGGTTCAAAAACTGCCCCCTGTGGTCAAAAAAGTCACCGACTATGCCGCTGTGTATAAATTTGACTGGTTTTCTGCCACAGGCACAGCGATTTTCTTGGCAGCGATTATCACCATTATCATGCTAAAAATGCGTCCAAAAGATGCAGTCGCCACGTTTGCTGAAACCTTAAAAGAGCTAAAAACCCCAATTTACTCGATTGGGATGGTATTGGCATTTGCATTTATCGCCAACTATTCTGGCTTATCGGCTACGTTGGCATTGGCGTTGGCACATACAGGCAAGGCGTTCACGTTCTTCTCACCTTTCTTGGGGTGGTTGGGTGTGTTCTTAACAGGCTCAGATACCTCTGCCAATGCGTTGTTTGCTTCATTGCAAGCCACCACCGCTCACCAAATTGGTGTATCCGATGTGTTATTGGTGGCAGCCAATACATCAGGTGGGGTAACTGGTAAAATGATTTCACCACAGTCAATTGCAATTGCTTGTGCGGCGACTGGATTGGTCGGTAAAGAATCAGATTTGTTCCGCTTTACCGTCAAACATAGTATTATCTTCACCATTATGATGGGTATTATCATTACCCTACAAGCTTATGTTGTGCCTTGGATGATTCCGATGGTGAAATAATGCGTTAATATAGTCGTTTAAATTAGAAATAAGAGCATTTTTTGTAGGGGCGTATTGCATACGCCCAACCGCTCAAAATATTATTCTTAATTTAATTCACTATACAATGGAGTGAAACGATTTTGCAAAGTGATGATGTGCAAGTACCAGAGGTCAATACAGGTTATGGTGCAAAACCAAGTATTGAGCGATTATTGGATTTTTTATACCACGCCAACCTCGCCAATGGTGATAGACTACCTGCCGAACGTAAGCTATGCGAGCAGTTGGGTATATCACGTACGGCATTACGTGAAGCGATACAACAGCTCAATACTTGGGGCATTACCCAAAGCCGTAAAGGCTCAGGCACATTTATCCTAAACCATGACAAGCTTGATATCGGCAAAGATATCAAGCAATCCAATGCCAATTTACTAACCCCAGCATGGTCAAGAAGTGTCAATAGCTTGATTGCTGATACGTTATTGCCCTTACTGGATGAAGACCCGTTATACCGTGTCGATGTGCAGGAAGCTCGTATTATCCTAGAAGGTGGGACAGCATGGTATGCCGCCATGCGAGCCACCCGTAGTGATATTGATAAAATTCACCATTATTATGACCTATTAAGCGAGCATCAAGCCCACGGTGATACCGCTCAAGCCTCTGTCGCAGACTCAAATTTTCATTTAGCCATCGCAGAAGCCTCACATAACGTGGTGCTATTACAAATGATGAAAAATGTCTTTCATCTGCTACAACACAATGTGGTATTGGCTCGGCGAAAACTGTATACCGCCACCTATGGTTTTGACACCCTACATGCCCAACATCACGCCATCCTACAGGCGATTAGCAAACACGATGCGGAACTGGCACGCATGGCAGTGGGTGACCATATTCAGTTTGTCATCGAGCAAGTCAGCCAAATTGATGCCAATGAAGCCAGATTACAGCGTTCAATGCGGTTGACACTCAACGATTCCCCCTAAATTTCCACAATTAGGACATACCCTTATGATTATTTCTTCTACCAATGATTACCGTGAAGCCGCACGCCGCCGTTTACCGCCGTTTCTATTTCATTATATTGATGGCGGTGCGTATGCCGAACACACCCTAAAACGCAATGTCGAAGATTTGTCCGAAATTGCATTACGCCAACGTGTCCTTAACGACATGTCATCGCTGGACTTATCCACCGAAATTTTTGGTGAAAAATTAAGCCTACCCATCGCCCTTTCTCCTGTTGGTTTAACAGGCATGTATGCACGCCGTGGCGAAGTACAGGCAGCCTTAGCCGCCGACAAAAAAGGCATCCCTTTCACCATGTCCACCGTGTCTGTTTGCCCTATCGAAGAAGTCGCCCCCAAACTCAGTCGCCCAATGTGGTTTCAGCTATACGTGCTAAAAGACCGTGAGTTTATGAAAAACGTGCTACAACGTGCCAAAGATGCTGGTTGTTCGACCCTTGTGTTTACAGTCGATATGCCAACACCGGGGGCAAGATACCGTGACGCTCACTCAGGCATGAGTGGCCCAAACGCTGCCTTTCGCCGTTACCTACAATCTTGCACCCACCCACATTGGGCGATGAACGTTGGGCTATTAGGTCGCCCCCATGACCTTGGTAACATCTCAAAATACCTTGGCAAAGCCATTGGTTTGGAAGACTATATCGGCTATCTTGGTGCAAATTTTGACCCTTCCATCTCTTGGAAAGACCTAGAATGGATTCGTGATTTTTGGGAAGGCCCGATGGTCATCAAAGGGATTCTTGACCCTGAAGATGCCAAAGATGCGGTACGATTTGGGGCGGATGGTATTGTGGTGTCCAATCATGGCGGTCGTCAATTGGATGGGGTGCTATCAACCGCCAAAGCCCTTCCCTATATCGCCGATGCGGTCAAAGGGGATATCAAAATTTTGGTCGACTCAGGGATTCGTAGCGGTCTTGATGTCGTGCGTATGATTGCGATGGGAGCAGATTTATGTATGCTGGGTCGTGCGTTTGTGTATGCACTGGCGGCCGATGGTGAAGCAGGCGTGGCGAATTTATTGGATTTGATGGAAAAGGAAATGCGTGTTGCCATGACCTTGACCAGTGTCAATCGTATTGACCAAATTAATCGTGATTGCCTTGTTGACTATCAAGTTTAATAAGTACCTAAACAAAATTATCTTATAACATTCAATATCGTAGGGTGGGTTAGCGAAGCGTAACCCACGGAAAATTAGATTATAATTTAAATTTGTTCAGCTACTTAACGTTAAAAATCGAAAAATTGTCTTTTAAGACTTACGCAAAAATGCTATTTGTAGGTTGGGTGGAAGAATGACACCCAACATAGACCATTCAGATTGTTGGGTATCGCAAGCTCTACCCAACCTACGATTTGGTTAAATGCGTAAGTCCTATCTTTAATATTCAAATGAGAATGTAACATTGTTCTGTTGCGTAATCGGTTAGAGTATGTGCTTACCATACCTTTTAACGGTAAAAAAATCAGTGGTTAGATGATAAAATTGTGTTAGTATAAAATTTATAAAAATAAGTTTAATATTTGAGTGGTATTACCATGTCAAAACTCAATGATAAAATCTATGCAAAGCTTGTCGAGGTTGGCAAAAACAATAAAGCGACTGGTAGGCGATGGCATAGGTTTAGTAAATTTGAAATGGTAATTTTCACCGTTTTAATTACAGCATTATTTACCAAAGAAATTTATACAAACTATACTGGCTATCAAAAAGTATTTGGTAACTTTGATAAATCCACTAAAGTAATTGAAATGAACGATGAAAAACGTATTGAGTTTTATCCTAAACCATTAGTATTTGGCAATGAAAGATACTTTGCAAAATATGGTGTGAGCAATGATTCGATACGCTTGCGTTTTGATGGGGTTGCAGGGTTTTTGACAGGCAATGTTGATATTCCTGCCAAAGCGATTGTCGGTTGCTCGCAACAGTCTTATGGCAAAAATGGGCGAACAACCGTTTTGATTTTAAACAATCAACAATACGGCTTTTCCATTGCTGATTCTACTTATCTCAAAGATTGGTGTTTTGCAAATCATTTACCTGTTTTTAACAGTCAAGAAATTACTGATTGGCGACAAAACAACAAGCCGTTACCCAACCCCAAAACGATTGAAAACCGACTTGCCAACAAAGCCAATTACGAAAATACCCTCAATCAATTTTGCCGTTAAATAAATTTGCCCCATATCTCAAAATATCCTATGTAAATACTCAGGTTTTTGTTAAGATAACCCAATAAAGACTCGGGGTGCTAACACGTTATTTTTAAAATTTAGCTGAGAAATACCCGTCGAACCTGATATGACTAACATCATCGTAGGGAAGTCGTCCGCTTGCTAAGTTCTTGTATTCACGACAAAAACTGCCTGCCACGCCCGAGTCCATCCATTAAACCGAAAAGGACTCACCATGACCCAACCCACCAACTCCGACATTCCTAACCCAAAACCGCAAACTCCTGCCGACCGTGACCCCACAGACGCACGCTACGAGCAAGAGGCTCAAGACCTCACTCGCATTTTACCTGCCTCAAAAAAAGTCTATATTCAAGGCTCACGCCCAGACATCCAAGTTCCCATGCGTGAAATCACCTTGACCGACACGCCAGTGGGGGGCTTCGGTAAAGCGGAAGGTGAACACAACCCCCCATTTTATGTGTATGACACTTCTGGCGTTTATACCGACCCCAATGTCAATATTGACCTTACCAAAGGCTTGCCAAAACTGCGTGAAAACTGGATTGCCGAGCGTGGCGATACCGAAAAACTTGCCAAACTCTCCAGCCAATACGGCATTGAACGTGCCAATGACATCGCCACCGCCAATTTACGTTTTGGGCATATCGACAAGCCAAGACGAGCGTTAAGTGGCAAGAACGTCACCCAAATGCACTACGCCAAACAAGGCATTATCACCCCAGAAATGGAATATATCGCCATTCGTGAAACCCAACGCCAACACGAACTCACCGATATGCGTCAGCACGAGGGCATGAATTTTGGGGCAAATACGCCCAAGCTGATTACCCCAGAATTTGTGCGAGCGGAAGTCGCCAGTGGGCGAGCGATTATTCCCAATAACATCAATCACCCAGAATCCGAGCCGATGATTATTGGGCGTAATTTCTTGGTGAAAATCAATGCCAATATCGGTAACTCTGCCCTTGGCTCAAGCATTGACGAAGAAGTCGCCAAGATGACATGGGCAACACGTTGGGGGGCGGATACCATCATGGACTTGTCCACAGGCAAGCATATCCATGAAACCCGTGAATGGATTATCCGCAATTCGCCTGTGCCGATTGGTACTGTGCCAATTTATCAAGCGTTAGAAAAAGTCGGTGGCGTGGCGGAAGATTTGACTTGGGAGCTGTTTGCCGATACCTTGATTGAGCAAGCCGAGCAAGGCGTGGACTACTTTACCATTCACGCTGGCGTGCTACTGCGTTATGTCCCTGTGACCGCCAACCGCTTGACAGGCATTGTGTCACGAGGCGGTTCGATTATGGCTCAATGGTGTTTGGCTCACCATAAAGAAAACTTCCTTTACACCCATTTTGAGGACATTTGCGACATTATGAAAGCCTATGATGTGGCGTTTAGCCTTGGTGACGGCTTGCGTCCAGGTTGTATTCAAGATGCTAACGATGACGCTCAATTTGGCGAGCTCAAAACCTTGGGCGAGCTGACCCAAGTTGCTTGGAAACATGACGTACAGGTGATGATTGAAGGGCCGGGGCATGTCGCCATGAACCGCATCAAAGAAAATATGGACTTACAGCTCGATGTCTGTAAAGAAGCACCTTTTTACACCCTCGGGCCTTTGACCACAGATATCGCCCCCGGATATGACCACATTACCAGTGCCATTGGGGCGGCGATGATTGGTTGGTACGGTACAGCAATGCTGTGCTACGTAACACCAAAAGAACATCTAGGCTTACCAAATAAAAAAGACGTCAAAGACGGTATCATCACCTACAAAATCGCTGCCCACGCCGCCGACCTTGCCAAAGGGCATCCATCGGCACAAGCAAGGGACAATGCCTTATCCAAGGCTCGCTTTGAATTCCGTTGGGAAGACCAATTTAACTTGGCACTCGACCCAGATACGGCACGAGAGTTCCACGATGAAACCTTGCCAAAAGATGCTCACAAATCCGCTCACTTCTGCTCAATGTGTGGCCCAAAATTCTGCTCCATGAAAATCACCCAAAACGTGCGTGAATACGCTCAAGGCTTAGGATATGCCAAAGATGAAAACGCTTTGGAAGTCACACCCAATACAGGCGATTTGGCAGACGATAGCCATTTGATTAAACAAGTGGATACCGAGCTAGTTGGCAAAGTGGGCGAAGCGGATTTTGATACCGTGCGTGACGGTATGGAACAAATGAAGCAAAAATTCCATGATACAGGCAAAGAACTGTATAAAACCGTTTAATTTTGATAAAAGGGCGTATTGATTACGCCCTATTTGAAAGGTTATTGAAAATAAAAGGGTGTAGCCATTACGCCCTTTTTCTAATTCCCTCGAAACACAAAATACACCGCCCCCATTAAACACAGCCCTGCCCAAAGATAATCCAATTTAATCGGCTCTTTTAGGTATAGCACCGCAAACGGCACAAACACACACAGGGTAATCACCTCTTGCATAATTTTTAGCTGACCCACATTCAGCACCGTATGCCCAATGCGGTTTGCAGGCACTTGAAGCAAATACTCAAACAACGCAATGCCCCAACTTACCAAGGCGGCAATTATCCAAGATTGATTGCTAAAATTTTTGAGATGACCATACCACGCAAAAGTCATAAAAATATTGCTACAAATCAGTAGCCCGACCGTGATAAAAATTGGATTGATATTCATAAATCACCCATGCAACACTTTATAAATGGTATTTGCCATCACCTTACCAATGCCATTGACCTGTTCAATCTCATCTTGAGAAGCCCCTAGCAGTTGTTGCAAACCCCCAAAATGATTGAGCAAATCACGACGACGCTTTTCCCCCAACCCATGAATTGCCTCAAGTACCGAACCGCCTCGGCGTTTGTCCCGTTTTTTGCGATGGGCAGTAATCGCAAAACGGTGAGCCTCATCACGAATGTGCATAATTAAATGCAATGCCTTGCTATCGGATGGCAAATCTAGCGGTTCATGGTTGATAAAATGCAACACTTCAAGCCCTGCCTTACGCCCCTCACCTTTTGCCACCCCAACAAGCAAAGTTTGCTCCAAAATACCAAGTTCGGTCAACACCTCTTTTGCCATATTAAGTTGACCTTTACCGCCATCAATCAGCAATAAATCTGGCAAAGCGTGCTTGCTGTAGCGTCTGGTCAACACCTGTTTCATCGCCCCATAATCATCACCGCCTGTGATACCGTGAATGGCGTACTGGCGATAATCTCGCTTACGCAATCCGCCACTGTCCGCCACCACACAACTGGCAATGGTCGCCTCTCCCATGGTATGCGAAATGTCAAAACACTCGATACGGTCAAGGGTTTTACCATGTAACACATTCGCCAACACACCGTGCAACGCCCCAAAACGTGATTTTACCTCCAAATAATCACCCAATTTGGTTTGCAACGCATTATTGGCATTCATCTCGGTCAAAGTCAGCCATTCGGCACGCTGTTCACGCACGCTGGTTTTAAGTATCACTTTTTTGCCAAAAGTTTCGCTTAAAGCCTCAGTAATAGCTGTTTTATCAGTTAAATCATGGCTTAAAATAATCTCATCGGGCAAATCATCACTAACTTGAAAATAAAATGACGTGACAAATTCGGATAAATTATCACTCAAACTATTATCACTGTTCACATCAGGAAAATAACTATTGCCACCCAATACCTGCCCATTTCGTACATTCATCACATGAACGCACGTAATCCCTGCTTGACTGGCAATAGCAATAATGTCAGCTTCGCCCTTCACCGTATAAACCGCCTGTTTGGCTTGCACCTCTCGAAGCATGGCAAGCTGGTCACGGTACATCACGGCTTGCTCAAAATCAAGGTCACTGGCGGATTGTTCCATCTTCTGCACCAACGTAGCTTGCAACTCAGTGGCTTCCCCCTTCAAAAACCGAATAGTATTATTCACATCTTCGGCATATTCCTCTGGCGACACCAACCCCACACAAGGGGCTTTACAGCGTTTGATTTGGTACTCAAGACAAGGGCGTTTACGTTGAGCAAAAAACGGATTAGCACATTGACGCACCATAAACATTTTTTGCATGATTAATAAAGTTTGTTTGGCAGAATGTGCTGAAGGAAAAGGTCCAAAAAATTTTCCTTTTTGGTGCTGTCCTTTACCACGCCCATACGCCAGCCGTGGGTAGGGCTTATCCGCAGAAATAAACACATACAAATAAGATTTATCATCACGCAACAGCACGTTATAGGGTGGGCGGTGTAGCTTAATCAGATTTTGCTCAAGCAATAACGCTTCAGTTTCTGAACGAGTGATAATAGTATCAATATTATCAATCCGTTGCACCAATGCCCGAGTTTTGGGATGGTCGATGGTCTTGGCAAAATAGCTATTCACACGACTTTTGAGCGACTTCGCCTTACCCACATAAATAATCTCACCCTTTTTATCCAGCATTTTATACACCCCTGGTAAATTAGGCAGGCGTTTAAGCAAATGCTCAAGACGAGTTTTACGGTCGCTAGCATTAGGGTTGTTAGATGAATCACTAAGGCTAAAATCTATGGTAGATAAATCAACGGTAGGAATTTGGTTATTGGGCATTTTTATTTTACTGGATTGGGATTTTCACTCTATATTAAGCTCATATAAGCCAATTTCAACACCAATAATCAATTAATCAGCAAAAGCAAAAACCCCCACTCGACTGAGTGGGGGTTTACTTAAGAGGGTGTTGACGATGACCTACTCTCACATGGGCGAACCAC
>NZ_JBLYZJ010000006.1:0-169370 GCF_048551375.1 Moraxella sp. TY6
ATTGGCATTAGGAATGGTTTGTCAATCGCACGTTCTGGTTCTGGGATGTAGCTGTCTAGGGTGTCTAGTAGTTCTAGCACGGCTGGCTCACCATATTTGCCGTCTTTGCCGTTTAGGGCTTCAAGGGCAGAACCTTTGATGATTGGGGTGTCGTCACCAGGGAAGTCGTAGCTTGATAGTAGTTCACGTACTTCCATTTCTACTAATTCTAGTAGTTCTTCGTCATCTACCATGTCACATTTGTTCATAAATACCATGATGTATGGTACACCAACTTGGCGTGATAGTAGGATGTGTTCACGTGTTTGTGGCATTGGGCCATCAGTTGCAGATACAACTAGGATAGCTCCGTCCATCTGTGCGGCACCAGTAATCATGTTTTTAACATAGTCAGCATGGCCTGGGCAGTCTACGTGTGCGTAGTGACGTGCTGGGGTGTCGTATTCGATGTGGGCTGTGTTGATGGTAATACCACGTGCTTTTTCTTCTGGAGCTGAGTCAATTGACGCATAGTCTTTGGCTTCGCCACCGTTGTGTTTTGCGGCTACGGTTGCAATGGCTGCAGTTAGGGTGGTTTTACCGTGGTCAACGTGTCCGATAGTACCTACGTTAACGTGTGGTTTGGTACGTTCAAATTTGGCCTTTGCCATAATATAATCCTCTGTTCATTGTAAATTGCTGGCAATATATTACTATATTTCCAATGCCTTGTATAGTGATTCACTATCAAATGCCAAGTGATGCAAAAAGCAAATTTATCACAAATTATTCGTCTTTGCTAGTGTTTGGTGGTACTCATGTGCGTTTTTATGTATTCGCAATACTAAAAGGCAACACAAGTTGTGTTGCCTTTATTAAATATATTAATGCTATAGATTTTTACTACATTATTATGGGTAATGATTGACCATATATAATGGAGCTCATACCGAGAGTTGAACTCGGGACCTCTCCCTTACCAAGGGAGTGCTCTACCTCTGAGCTATATGAGCATATATGCGATTGTATGATAAGTGGAGCGGGTGGCGGGAATCGAACCCGCACGACCAGCTTGGAAGGCTGGAGTTCTACCACTAAACTACACCCGCAAAATGCCAACCTATCTGATTTGATAGGGTATTGTTAACAATTTATTGGAGTAAATAGATAACAATCGCAGGTAAATGGTGGTGGGGGAAGGATTCGAACCTTCGAAACTCTCGTAACGGATTTACAGTCCGTCCCCTTTGACCGCTCGGGAACCCCACCATATTTGCCTTTCAAGGAACGCTTAACACGATGTGTTAAAGGATGGTGCCGGCTGCCGGAATCGAACTGGCGACCTACTGATTACAAGTCAGTTGCTCTACCAACTGAGCTAAGCCGGCGTATCGCTTGAAAGTGGTGAGCATTTTAGCAAATTTTTTTAATCTTGCAAGTGTTTTTTTTATTTTTTTGCATTTATTTTTGATTTATTTTTTTTATGATTAAAAATCAATGACTTAAAATAATAAAAATTTTAGGCGATAACACCATCAATGGCGATTGTTTCAAAGTGGATAGCAAGGATATTGTATAATTTTACCATTGACGGTGTTTTAATGTTATTTTTCTATCCGTTATTTCCCCATAAATAAGGAAGCTAACACAATCAAAGCAAAAATCACAATCAAGGCAATGACCAGTGTCATGGTTTTTTTATGATTGGTTTCCGTTGGGCTTTGTGTTTGCTTTGTTAGTGGTTGGGTTTGTGCTTCGGCAATGGGTTTAGCCGTGGGGTTAACGGTTGGTTCAATGGTTGGTTGCACGTCTGGATGCGTCTGTTGGTAGGTTTGTTGCTTGTCTTCTGGCGTTTGGGTATCGACCAAGGTGGCAAGGGTGGAATGCTCATCAAAGGTATGGGCATGCTGTGTGCTGGTTTGGGTTGGTGAGTAGACGGTGGTGGTTGAAGGTTTATCAATTGGCTTATCAATCGACTTATCAATAAGCTCATCGGTAGGTTCATCCATTACCGTTGGGTGTGGCTCAGATTGGGTGATTTTGAACACCATGTCCGCCAATGCCACTTCGTCATTATTTTCGAGTTGAACGGCTTCGCTACCAATCCGTTGTTCATTGATAAATGTGCCATTAGCAGAGCCAAGGTCTTGAATGTATAGGTTATTACCCACTCGGTTGATTTTGGCGTGTTGGCGTGAGATTTGGGGCAAGGCAAGCACAATGTCATTGGTGTCACTACGCCCTAGGCTAAGATTTTTGCCAATCGCCACTTGCAATTCACCCAGTTGGGGGGTGAGGGCAACCAATTGCCAAAGCGGTTGGACTGGCTGATTGGCTAAGGTTTGGTTCTCAGAGGTCGTTGTTGTCATGGCGATTTCCTGTCATGTGTATTGTGTTAAGGTTGTGCATTTTTGGTTAGGTTAATGGGCTGTGGGGTGGCTTGCGGTACGACCACGTCAACGGCTGGCGGTGTGGCGATAATCGGTGTGCTAGCCACTGGTTGGCTCGGTATGTCAACCACAATCGGTGCATTGGTGTTGACGGTAGTCTGCCGTATTTTTACGTTTGAGCTGGGATAAACCACTGGGGCATTGCTAAGACTTTGTGAGGCAGGGGTTGCCAAGTCATTGCGAGGCACTTCGACAGGCACAGGTTGGGTGGTATTAGGGAAGGCACTGGGAACATTGAGCGGTACTTGTTTAAGCGTGCCATTTTTATCAATCACCAATTGCATGGTGCGTAGTCCATCGAGGCTCTTTTCGGTGACACTGGCAACCGCTGTGCCGTTTCGCAGGATGGTGGGTTGTAAAAATACAATGAGGTTGGTTTTATCTGAATTTTTGGTTTTTGATTTGAATAAATTCCCTACCAAAGGTACATCGCCTAAGCCCGGTACTTTTTGTTGTCCATAGGTGCTGTTATCACGCATCAAACCGCCCAATGCCACAGTTTGTTGGTCATCGGCTAAGATGGTGGTTTTAATCAAGTTTTTATTGGTGATAATGCCACTGGTATTGCGTAAGGAACTTTCGACCAACGAAGACACTTCTTGACTAATTTCAAGACGCACTGAGCCATTCTCACCGATATGCGGAATCACGTTAAGGTTGATACCGATATCTTGACGGCTGACGGTTTGGAATGGGTTGCCTGCATTATTGCCACTGTTGGTATATGAGCCTGTGACAAACGGTACGTTTTGACCGACCAAAATATTGGCTTTTTCATTATCAAGGGTCAAAATCGAGGGCATGGATAACAGGTTTCCCCCATCGGTTTTATTGATGGCCTGCAAAATCGCTCCATAAAACTGGCGATTGCCGTTGCTGTCAACCTTGCTATCGCCCACGCCTAACAATGCCCCTGCAATCGAAGCGGCCGCCGTACCGACACCGCCCCCCAACGCATCGGCAGCTAGGCTGATGGCACTTGCCCCAACGTTGTTAAAATTGACCACGCCCACGCCACTGTTGGCATTGCCCATCGCCCATTGCACGCCTAGTTGTTGGGTATCTGTGCCTGAAATTTCCATGATGGCGGCTTGAATCAACACTTGGTCACGCCGTGTGTCGAGTTGGTTGATGGCGTTTTCAATTTCTAGCATCAAACTTGGTTCGGCATTGACGATGACGGAATTTTGGGTTTGGTCAGCGATAATGCTAAAAGGTCGACCTTGGGCGGTATTGTTGTTACTTGCTGTATTGGTGCTGGCGGTGTTGATGGGCGAGCCTGTTGGCGAAGGTGAGGCAGACGCTGTATTGGAATTGGCGGTGTTATTATCTGAGCCAGATTGAAACATCGAATTGGCTTGCAGACTGGTCGGGTCGCCTGCACTATTGAGCGATTGGTTGGATAATAACCCTCGAAGCATATCGGCAATGTGGGTGGCACTGGCGTATTTTAGCCGAAACACTCTTAAACCACTCAAACGCTGACTGGGAACGGTGTCTAGCTGTTCGACCATGCGTTGGATTTTGGCGGTCATTTCGGCACTGCCTTTGACCAATAGGCGGTCAGACGCTGGGTCGGCAATGATGTTAATAAGACTGCCTGCACTGCTTGCCACTGCCCCACCCTGTGGTGGATTGCCATTGCTTGGGGCGACTGTGCCACCGCTTGTGCCTGTGAGTGAGCTTAACAATTCCATCATGCGTTTGGCATCGACATGGCGTAGCGGTATGATGGTAAGTTTATCATTCATATTGCTATCCAAATCGCTAATCAATTTGGCAAATTGGTTAAGGCTGTCGGCTCGGTCAGATAAAATCAACGCATTGACATTCGGCACAACGGCGGCGTTGGCATACTGGGGCATCATGGGGCGAAGCACGTTGAGCATATCGGTGGCACTGGTATTGCTCAAATAAAAAATCCGTGTCGCCATCTGTCCGCCAGCGGTGTTACCTCGCAAATCCACGTCAATACCTGCTTGCTTGGCGACCGTATCAGGGACAAGTTCGGTGGTAATGCCACGGTCAATCGCTACGATACCATTGACTTTCATCACTGCCAAAAATAGCTCGTACACCTCTTGGCTAGACAAAGGTTTATTGGAAATCACAGTCACATTGCCATTGATACGAGGGTCTAGCACAAAGTTTTTATGGGTAATACTTGCCACTTGGTCAATAAAGGCTTTGATATCGGCATCTTGTAAATGCACTTTATAGGCGGTTTGGGCGTTGGACAGGGTGGGTAATGTCATTGTCAATGCGATGGCGGTCGTTAATAGCAATTTTGCAAAAACAGGACGTTTTGACCCACGATAATTGGGCTGAAGTCGTTGGGTGGAAGGGGTTGGCTGAAACTGTTTCATCATTTCAAATTTACCTTGAATCTTTTTCGGCTGAATGCTTTAAGAAATTTATTTAACCAATTAAAACGATTGTCGCACCGTCACGGTTTGTTCGCCTCGTTGTACTTGAATTTGGGCTTGCCCTGCCTGTTGCACTTGTTGCAAAAGTTGGGCATCTTGGGCAGGGTTTTGCCCCACGCTTTGCCCATTGACCGATAGTACTTTATCGCCAGTTTGTAGCCCTAGGCGATTTTTTAGCCCTGCTGGCATACCGTCCGTTACCAAATAGCCATTACCTGTGGCAGCGACCCCCATTTGGCTAAGATAACCATTGGGGTTTTGTTGTAGTCCATTCACCGCTGTCCCCAACGCATTTTTTGCCCCTTCGGCTTGATTATTAGCAGGGCTTGGCGTGGGTTGAATGCTATTCGGCTGACTGATAAAGGGATTTTCACGGTCTTCACCCACCATATTGCCACTGGGTTGTGGTGATGGCGAGCCATTCTCTAAGCCACTAAAACTGGGAGCAACACTGGTATCCATCGCTGTGGCTTGGCTTGGCGGTTGGTTTTTGGCACGAATGGCATCACTTTGGTCAAGCGAAAACGGTTTGCCAAATTCAATTTTTATGGTCTGTCCACTGGGGTCGGCTATCATAATATGGTCAGCGTTGACTTGAGCAAGCGTGTAGTTACTGCCCTCAATCATCGCCCCTACTCGATAGCTTTGGGTTTTACCACCACTATTGATAATGGCAAATGACAGGCTATTGGGAACGGCTTGGGTCACGCCCAACACTTTAATATCTGGCGGTGGGACGGTTGGGGCTTGTTGTGCCATCGGTTTGGCAAACATATCCAACCCATTTCCCATCACCAACTGGCTATTGGCACTGGCTTGCATTGGCACTGGCGGTAAGGCAGGCGGTCTGGGTGGGGCAACCACCAACCAAAAAGCTTTGGCAATCAGCCACACCAAACACACGATGGCAACCAATAATAACCAAGGGGAAAAGGCATCAAATAACTTCGTAAGATTAACTGCTGTGGCATTGCTCGATAGGCTACGTTTATTTTTCATCTGACTACCTACTGCCCCATACTGGTAAGGGGTTGGCGGATGGACACCACAACCGAATCATCTACGCCCTGCCCTTTATACTCTGGCATATTTTTCAAAAAACGTTGGGTAAGTGCCACATCCAGCATATTGTCATTATCAATATAAAAATCGCCAAAACGTTGCCCTTGTGGGTTGGTGAGTGCCAAATGTAGACGTTGTCCATTCGTTGACGTGGCGTTGCCATTATTGCCATTGTTGACGTTGGCGTTAGTGGTATTGGGAGATTGTCCTGCATTGCCTTTATCCACACTTAGCCCACCCTGCATATTTGGCAGATTCATTTTATAGCTTCGTCCGCCCGTGGGGTAGCTCATCTCGCCCCCTGCCCAATTTAGTGTGCCGTCCGCTTTATCAAAGCCCTGTTTGGATTTGGCAAGACTGACTTCTTTGATGGTAATGGGGGTATCGGGCAGTTGCCAATTGACAATTTGCCTTAATGTATCAGCGGTGATTTTGCCAGAAAAATCATTGGCTTGCCAACTGTCTTTGCCGAGTTTGACTTGACCTTTAAGCTCAGTTTTACCTGTGCGAATGGTGACGGCACTGCCAAATTTTCCTGTCAATATATGCCAAGGTTGCCATTGCCATTGGGCTGTGCCTGTCAAAGGGGCATTGGGCTGTGTCATCACTTGCCAATTGGCTTGACCTTGCCAAAGATTACCACTGACTTGTTGCAAATAGGGATTGTTGGGCGAAAACTTATTGAGCAACCATTGGGCAGGCAACTGTATCAATAAAAAAACACACAGTAAGACCAAGCCCACTAGCCACCAAAGTTTTGTCGGACGAGATTGAAGCACATCTGCCAAGGGACATTACCTTTTTAACATTATTTTTTATAAACATTTGCAATCATCAAATCGCTTATCATAACTGATTTTTATGTCGTTGTAATGTCAAATTGTGGTGAATGACGATTTTTTGTCGTATTGGCAGTGGATGGGGGATTTTATTGGGGCGTATGCGATACGCCCCTACCAGCGGATATGTCTTGGTTTTGGTAATCAATCAAAATGCTTATTTATATAATTCCAACTAATTGATTTGAGATGTATGCAAACGGAATATCGTCATCCACTGCCCCTGCTTGAGGTTTGGCAGGTACAGGTGCGGTGGGGGCAGGATTGGACGGTGCAAAGCCTGCATTTGGATTCGCCATGCCTGCTTGGGGATTTGGCTGTCCAAAGTTATTGTTGGTTGGCTGAGGCTGAGATTGGTAAGGATTTGGGGCTTGATTGGCAAAATTATTGGGATAATTGCCTTGTGGGTTATTTTGGTAAGGGTTGTTTTGCATGCCCCCTGTTTGGAAGCCTGTGTTTTGGAAAGGGTTGGGTTGTTGATTATTCATACCCATATTATTTGCCCCCTGCCCTGCTGGGTTGCTACCTAGCATTTGCATATTATCGGCACGGATTTCGGTGGCATAGCGTTCGATACCATTTTGGTCGGTATATTTATTGGTACGTAGGCTACCTTCGATATACACCGAACTCCCTTTGCGTAGGTATTGAGCCGCCACTTCACCAAGGCGATTGAACAAGCTAATGCGATGCCATTCGGTGGCTTCACGGCGTTCGCCTGTTTGTTTGTCTGTCCACTGCTCGCTAGTCGCTACCACAATACGAGTGACGCTACCGCCATTTTGGAACTGCTTAACTTCTGGGTCTGCACCGAGATTACCCACGATAATGACTTTATTCACGCCACGCATATTGAATCCTTAATGAATGAGAATAATAACAATTTATGTTGATTCACGCATTTTACAACGAAATGCCTTACAATAGAATACGTTTACTTTACTAATTTTTTGCTTAAATAGCGAGAGGATAACCGATAATTTGCGACATTTGTTGTCGTGTATTTTCGGTGAGTTTTTGTTTATCCAACTTGAGGTAGGCGATTTTTTCTTTTTGCATCATCACCAATTCTTCAATACCCTCAATGGCAAGAAGCTGTTTTGACCAGTCCGCCAAATCCACGTCTGTTGGCAAGGTCAGCGTCAGGCTTGTCAAATAAGGCGGTGAACTAATTGGCAAAATCAGCAATAATCCCAATACACTAATCCCTGCCAATACCGCCCAACCCATGCCATCCGACTGGGTTAGCAGTATGCCACCCAATGCCCCACCTACAAACGCACCCAAAAACTGAGCCGATGAGTTTAAGCCCATTGCCGTGGCTTTGTTGGCGACTGGGGCTTGCTTAGAAATCCATGAGGGAATCGTGGCTTCAAGGCTGTTAAACCCAATGTAATACACAGCCAAACCCACTATCAAACCCACAGCCCATTGGCTACTCACCGCTAAAATGCCCAGTCCCAATGCCAATACCGCAAGACTTGCCAAAAAAATAGGACGCATTTGGCGTTTTTTTTCGGCAATGATAATGAGGGGTACGGCAATGATAAACCCTAGCAATAACAAGGGCAAATACACATAGCCCTGCTGTGCCACAGTTAGCCCCAATACCTTGCTAAACTGGTGTGGTAACAGAGTAAACATTGCGGTCATGGATAAATGCAAGGTAAAAACCGCCAAATGTAAACGGTTAATATTGCCAATTTTAAGTACGTCAATAAACTGTTGTTTGACCGAATAATCCGCCAAATTATGCGTCAATACCCGAGTGGGTGTCGGCACGATAAATAACAGCCCAATCGCCAGTAACGCTGATAATACCGTGACCCAAAATAGCCCTGAAATATCAAAAATATGCGATAACATCGGCCCTAGCCCAAATGCCACCATCACCGACATGGCAATGGTCAAGCCCATGGTCGCCATCGCCTTGGTACGTTGTTGCTCTCGTGTGATATCCGCCAAGAGTGCCATCACCACAGCCGACACCGCCCCACTACCTGCAATCAAGCGTCCCAAAATCACCGTATAAATATCCGTGGCTAACGCACAAATCACCCCACCTAACGCAAATACCAATAACCCTGCAATGATAATCGGCTTGCGAGGGTATTTATCCGCCAAAAAACTCATGGGAATCTGAAAAATCGCCTGCCCCAACCCATAAATACCAACCGCCAACCCCAATAAGAAAGGGGTCGTATGGGCGTATTGCATGCCATATACCGAAAACACAGGCACTATCATAAATAGCCCCAGCATGCGTAACGCAAAAATCCCCCCTAGCCCAATAATGGCTCGTTTTTCGGCAGAATTCATGGTGGTAGGATGTTGGGTCATGTGGGCTTCGCTATGCAGACAACACAATAAAATAGCTCGCTATTATAAGCCCATTTTTGACATTCGCAAACTGGCAATTTAGCGTGTCATACCAAATAACACCAAGCTTAATATCACAAATAGCCCCACTGCTAGCATCAGCCATTGATTTGGTGTCAGTTTTTGCCAAATCGCATTCGCCCCTTGGTGGGTGGTGGATTTGGGGGTTTTGCTCAAGACGGTATTGGTATTATTGGTGGATAACAGGGTTTGCTGTTGCTGTGCGTGGGCTTGTTGAGCCAATAGATGGGCTTTTTGTTCTGCCTGTTTTTTGGCTTTTTGCTCATCTCTTAGGCGTTGTTGCTCAAGTTTATGCTGTTCTTTGGCAAGGCGTGCTTGTTCTTGCTCTTGGCGTTTTTGCTCAAGTTCGGCTTGTTTGGCTTGCTGTTGGGCTTCAGCTTCGGCTTGTTGTTTTGCCAATTTTTCATCTTGTCGGCGTTGGGCTTCAAGCTGTTGCTGTTGGCGTTTATTGGCAAAGCTATCGTGGTATTGTCGGATTTTTAGCTCATCTGTAAAGTTAGCGGACAGTTGCCATGTATTGACCAAATCCATGATATCCTCAATATCCATATCGTAGATTTCACTGGCTTTGACCGCTTTGCTGTGTGCGGTGAGTTTACGCTTGACTTGGTGTTGGGCAAAGTGTTGTTGGAGTTGGTTTTCGGTTTCACCAATCGAGGCGACTTCAGCAAGATACACCACTTGCCAATCATTGATATTGGCGTGTTGTTGGTCGTTGAGCTGTTGGGTGAGCGTGTCAGCGGTGATGGTTGGGTCATCGGTGGTGCTGATTTTAAGGAGTTGCTCTGTGGGGGCAGTGGCGATGTAAAGCTGTCCGCCAGTGGCTTGGCGTTTGAGCGAGGCAACGGCATGGGGGTTGCATTGGATACAGTTGGCTTGTTTGTTGCGGAGGGTGTGTCCTTTTTCGCAAGGCGGTACGCCATAGGCAACCAGTGTGCCATTTTCTTTCATTTTGGCTTTGTATTCTTTGCTTGACAGTCCGCTTGCGTCAAAGGTTTTGTTGAGGGGGATGTGGTGGCTTTTTAGGAAGTCGTTTTGTTCTGGGGTTAGGGTTGCCATGTTATTTTCTCAATTGCTATTTGATTTTACTTTGTAACAGTATAGCAAGATTTTGGGGTTGGCAAAAAAAATTCTTCATCATTCAAGCCACTTAATGCTATGTTTAGTATGTAGATGAATAGTATGCAGGCTACCTATAATCTTGACATGAAACCCACTCAATCAGAAACTTTCTTGACCCAACTTGGCAATGCCATTCGTGATAAACGCTTGGTTTGCCAACTATCACAAGAGCAACTCGCTGACAAAGCCAATCTACACCGCACCTACATTGGCATGGTGGAACGTGCGGAACGAAACATCACTATCATTAACTTGCTAAAAATCTGTGAAGCGTTAGAAATTTCCTTGAGTGACCTATTATCATTTCAAGGGAATATGAGCCATGACAGCGACCAATAACGTCACCGATAACGACCTAAAATTAATCTTAACAGCTTATCATCATTGGAAAGTGTTAAACCAAAGCCTAAAAGCCTTTGCCAGTCGCACGGTAAACTTCCCTGAAGCTATTTCCAAAGCCTTGGTTTGTTATCAACTCGGCTATGAATGGCACAATAAAACCACCACCAAAAATGTCGGCGATGCCTCGTTTAATGGCAAATTGGTCGAAATCAAAGCTACCTCAAATTTTAATAGCGACTTAACGTCATTTAGCCCAGATACCAAGTTTGATATTTTGATTTTTGCACGGTTAAATTTGGCAGAAGACCAATTGTATCTGTATGACTTAAATCTGAATTTTTCGCAATTTCAACAACTTCAAGTCAATAAAACCCAAACCATTTTGCAACAACAGCAAAGTGGCAGACGACCTCGGTTGCGTATTATTGAAAACATGATTATCCCCAATCAATTACAACCGACTGCCGTTTTGGATTTGAAAGCCTTGGCAAGCCAACTGGGCGTTAGCTTATAGCTTTTTTGATTTGTTCAGCAATGCGAGCGATGACAGGCACGACCACGCTATTACCTGCTTGTTTATACAGATTGGCATTGCTAGTGGTGGTGGGTAGGTTAAAGTCTTTGGGAAAACCTTGAAAATTAAAACACTCTCTTGGCGTTAGCTTACGAATGGTAGTCGGCAAGCCCTGCACATTCAGTAGCGGCACGTTATGACCACCTGTTCCCATATTGGCTGTGAGCGTGGGGCAAACTTGGTTTTTATTCTCTCGCACATACTGCCTACGCCATTGATATAAAGTTTTAGCGTCCTTGATGTCATGGGTCAGTTGCTCAAAAAATGGCGTTTTATCGGTGTAATAAAACTTCTTATCAATGCTATCTTCATCTTCAAGCATATCGCTAATGCTGGTTTGGCGTGGGATGGGCTTGGGAAACTCAAACTTTTCAAACACCTGTTTATCCAAAAAACACACAATATAAATCCGCTCACGGTTTTGCGGTATATTGCCGTAGTCACTGGCGTTTAATACTTGGTGTTTGACATGGTAGCCGTGGCTTTGCAAGGTGTCCAAGATGACTTTAAAGGTGTTGCCTTTGTCATGTCCGACCAAGTTTTTGACATTTTCTAAAAAGATAATTTTGGGTTTTTTGACAGTAAAAATCCGTTCTAATTCAAAGAATAAGTTGCCACGCCCTTGTTTGTCATCAAAGCCTTGGCGATACCCTGCGACCGAAAAGGCTTGGCAAGGAAAACCTGCAAGCATGATATCAAAGTCGGGGATTTCATCGGTTTTGACATCGTGAATATCTCGGTGGTCAATGGTAAAGTCGAAGTTTTGTTTGAGGGTTTGGACGGCAAATTTGTCAATTTCATTGGCATAAATGGTGGCAAATCCTGCTTGTTCAAAGCCCAAGTCGATGCCGCCGACCCCTGCGAAAAAGGATGCACATTTCATACGTTGTTCTCATTAAGAAGATGGGCGTATTATAGGGATTTTTTGGGGAAAATGCAGCAAGTATGTCGCCATTTTGGACGATTGCGGTGACTTGCTCCTTTTCTGCTGTCAATATAGCAACGCTTAAAAAACTATTAAAAATCAGAATAAACTAATTTTTTAAAATAAAGTTGAAAAATACCATTCTTAGCATTATCTCTATTACTAACTTTATTTTTTTAGAGTATAGAACCTTATGTATTTTACTTTTGCTGAATACCTTAACTTAAAGCCAGTTCTCATATTTCGTCTATTCTTCTTGATTTTATCATTAATCATAATAAAACAAGTGTTTGTTGGATTATCCATTTTTTTAACCATTTGTATTCTATTACTGCCTTGTATTTTTTCATTTTTTTTATTAGGTAAAGATGAAAACGCTCTCAAAAGTTCCATTGTATTATTTTTTACCATAGCAACTATTTATTTCTTTTTTATATTAGCATCAGTAGCTTTTAGTTTATATTGGACTTTAACTTTTTCAATGATGGTAGTGCAAGAGTGGATTTTTAGTAAAGTATATTATTACAAAAATGATATTTCTTTCTATGAAGACATACAATTGAACTTTACATTTATTAAATTGTTTTCGTATATCACTATTCCTCTCGTATGTCTTTATGTTGCTGATAAAAATCTTGATTGGCAAAATTTCGAGCAACTTAAAACTATTAAATTAAATATTTTTCATGATATAAAAGAACAAATATTTAACAATCCTAATTTTATAGAAATTGCAAAAGATAATTTTAATAATGGTGTTGACCAATCGAAAGCAATTATAAAAAAAGGAATTGCTACTCTTGGCTTAATATTTTTTATTTTGACTTCACTACATACAGCTATGCCTTTCATTATAGATTTTGTAAGAAACTTTTTGGATTTCGAGTGAATAATTTTTACTTGAAACCACCCTCCCTCCACCCCATAACAACCCCATATTCCCCCTTTCCACTAATAAGAAGAAGCACCCAAATGGCTCAACACGATTCTATCAAAATCCGTGGGGCAAGAACCCACAACCTCAAAAACATCGACATCGACATCCCTCGTGACAAACTCGTCGTCATCACAGGCTTATCAGGCTCAGGCAAATCCTCCCTCGCCTTTGACACCCTATACGCCGAGGGGCAACGCCGTTATGTCGAGAGCCTATCCGCCTACGCTCGCCAGTTTTTATCGCAAATGGACAAGCCAGAAGTCGATAGTATCGAGGGCTTATCCCCTGCAATTGCCATTGAACAAAAATCCACCAATCACAACCCACGCTCCACCGTTGGCACGATTACCGAGATTTACGACTATCTGCGTCTGCTATACGCCCGTGTCGGTACGCCCATGTGTCCAGAACACCACCTGCCGATGGTCGCCCAAACCGTCACCGAGATGGTTGATACCGTGATGGCGTTGCCTGTCGATACCAAGTTGATGATTTTGGCGAGGGTCGTGGATGACCGCAAAGGCGAGCATATTCAACTGATGGAACAGCTTAAAAGCCAAGGTTTTGTGCGGTTGCGTGTCGATGGCGAGGTGTATGACATTGACGATGTGCCACCGCTTGCCAAGACCTTTAAACACACGATTGATGTGGTGATTGACCGCTTTAAGGTGCGTGATGACTTGGGTAATCGGGTTGCTGAAAGCCTAGAAACCGCCCTGCGACTGGGCAATGACATTGCGATTTTGCATGACATGGACGGCAATTTTGACGATAAAATCCTATCTGCCAAACACGCCTGCCCTGTATGTGACCGTGCGGTTGCCGAGCTTGAGCCGAAATTGTTTAGCTTTAACAATCCGTATGGGGCGTGTCCTGTGTGTGACGGCTTGGGCAAACGCCAGTATTTTAGTGCCGAAAAGCTGATTCACCATGTCGATAAATCGCTCAATCAAGGGGCGATTAGCGGTTGGGATAAACGCCATGCCTATTATTTTGGCTTGCTGACCACGGTCGCCCAACATTACGACATTGACATGGAAATGGCGTGGCAAGACCTGCCGAAAAAGCACAAAGACATCATTTTGCATGGCTCTGGCAAAGAGAAAATGACCTTTAACTTTGTCGATGAACGTGGGCGAAAATCCACCAAAACCGTGCCGTTTGAGGGCGTGTTGCCGTATATGGAACGCCGTTATCGCAACACCCAAAGCAACCTTGTGCGTGACGAACTTGCCAAATACCTTGCCGATGCCACTTGCGATGCCTGTCACGGCTCACGCCTTAATGAAATCGCTCGCCATGTCGAAGTGGCGGACACCACGATTTTTACCATTGTCAAACAGTCGATTGGCGATGCCCTTGCCTATTACCAACAGCTCAAACTGGACGGTGCAAAAGGCGAAATTGCCGATAAAATCATCAAAGAAATCCGTGAACGCTTGGAGTTTTTGGTGAGTGTCGGCTTGGATTATCTGACCCTTGCTCGCTCTGCCGAAACCCTGTCTGGCGGTGAAGCCCAGCGGATTCGCCTTGCCAGTCAAATTGGGGCAGGCTTAATGGGCGTGATGTATGTACTCGATGAGCCGTCCATTGGCTTGCACCAACGTGACAATGACCGACTTTTGCAGACTTTGACACGCCTACGAGATTTGGGTAATACCGTGATTGTCGTGGAGCATGACGAAGATGCGATTCGCCTTGCCGACCATATCATTGACATTGGTGTGGGGGCTGGCGTGCATGGCGGTCATGTGATTGCCGAAGGGACTGCCAAAGAAATTGCTAAAAATCCCGAATCGCTGACAGGGCAGTATCTGTCTGGCAAAATGAAAATCGCTGTGCCAAAAGTCCGTCACCAAGCCAAAACTGCTAATGCCGATAAATATGAAAAAATGCAAGAATCGGCAATTCCTTTAACCAAGAATCAAGCGAAAAAAGCTGAGGCAGAAAAGAAAACCAAAAAGACCAAAACCAGCGAAGCCGATAAACCGTTGATGATTACGCTGACTGGGGCAAATGGCAATAACCTCAAAAACGTCACGCTAAACCTACCGATTGGCGTAATGACCTGTGTTACAGGCGTGTCTGGCTCGGGCAAATCGACCTTGATAAACCGCACCTTGCTACCGCTTGCCACCACGCAACTGAACAACGCCACCACCCACATTGCCGAAAGCTACGACAGTATCACAGGGCTAGAACATCTTGATAAAGTCGTGGATATCGACCAAAGTCCGATTGGACGTACGCCACGCAGTAACCCTGCGACTTATACAGGCGTATTCACCCCCATTCGTGAGCTGTTCGCCCAAGTGCCAGAAGCCAAAGCTCGTGGCTATCAGTCTGGACGTTTTAGTTTTAATGTCAAAGGCGGTCGCTGTGAAACCTGTCAAGGTGACGGCTTGATTAAGGTCGAGATGCACTTTTTGCCCGATATGTATGTGCCGTGCGATGTGTGTCATGGCAAACGCTACAACCGTGAAACCCTTGAGATTCATTATAAAGGCAAAAATATCTCGGATATCCTTGAGATGACGGTGGAAGATGCTCATGGGTTTTTTGAGGCGATTCCTGCGATTGCTAGACGCTTGCACGCCTTGATAGAAGTGGGTTTGGGCTATATTCGTTTGGGGCAATCGGCGACCACGCTGTCGGGCGGTGAGGCTCAACGTGTCAAGCTTGCCAAAGAACTGTCCAAGCGTGATACAGGGCAAACGCTGTATATCCTTGATGAGCCGACCACTGGCTTGCATTTCCATGATATTGCGAAGTTGTTAGATATTATCCATACCTTGCGTGACCGTGGTAATACGGTGGTGGTGATTGAGCATAATTTGGATGTGATTAAGACGGCGGATTGGATTGTGGATTTAGGGCCTGAGGGTGGTTCTGGCGGTGGTGAGATTATCGCTGAGGGTACGCCAGAGGACGTGGCGGAAGTTGAGGCATCGCATACAGGGCGGTTTTTGAAGCCGATGTTGGAAGCCTAATATTAAAAAGCCCAAAATTAATTTTGGGCTTTTTGTTAAATCACTTTTCTAAATACAGCTCCTGTATACACCTTTCTGTATAATCTTCACTAAAAATACCATTTTCATCACATCCAAAAATTGGTTGCTTATTTTTATCTAACAATTCAATAGTAGTAGAAGTAATTTTTAAATAACTCTCACCTTTATCAATAGTCATTATGGGTTGAAATTTACCTCTATATGTGACACTCGATGAAACACTGCCTATAAATTTAAAAATCGCTGTACCATCTTTTTTGATAGTAACGGTTTCTACAGTGCCAGTTCCTCCTGCAAAATTAAAAGACTTAGTACCTATAAATGGCAGTTTTGCACTAGGTTCTGCATAAGAACCTGTTGTATTACCTATCATTAACGCTATCACCAAACATGTTTTAAAAAATTGATTTTTCAATTTTAACCTCACTTTCAAAGTATTATTTTACAATAGGACTTACGCAAATTTTTAATTTATCCTGTTAAATAAAGACGCTAGACCCCTGCCTACGCAGGGGTGACGAGTAATTTTAATATTTGTTACTTCGGGCATAGCTCTCGTCTTGCGAGCCTGCAAAACAGTGTTTTGCTTTAACGGCTCTCATCCTGTGAATGCAGGAATCCAGTGTCTTTTGCGTAAGTCCTAACATCAATATTTTCACGGTCAAAAACCGTACCCTCTTTGGCAATTTTCGTCATTAATTCGTATAGCTCATCACTACGCTGTTGTTGCTCGCTAATACTAGGCTGTACGTTAGATTGCGATTTTTTGACCTTTTCTAATAAAAAATCGACATAATGACTGACTTCCACTTTCATAGAAACAGGCAGTTTTTGGATATTGGCATAAATTTGTGCATCTGCAATCATGGCTACCCTCACGATATTTTGTTTATCAATAGCATATCATAAACCAAACGATTCACTACACCCATTTAACCAACTTTACAGGTGACTTTTTTACCATTTTTTTCTTTATTCCACCCATGCAACGCAATCGCCCCATTCAAATCCTTCACATTTGGCACGACAATCACCGTAGAATTCATCCCTTGATTTAGCACCGAAGTTTGCATAGAGCCACCGCCACGCATTGCCACCACATACAGGGGTTTGGCAGTGCCTTTTGACCATTTATAAATCGTCTGTGACTCAATATAATTCACCCCTTTAAACGCCTTACCAAGCGTATCCTTACCTGTATACTTATCCTCGATTTTCCCAAAATTACAATTACTCTTAACTTGCGTTAACTCAGCGGTGTTCACCACATCCGATAGCTTGAGCAAGCCCTTATCACTGGTCGTCCGCCAGCCACCCGAATAAAACACCACTTCATTAGGGGCGGACTTATCACCATACGCTGTGATGGTGGCATTGGTATAGCCTGTGATAGCACGCTCGAGATAAAAGCGATTGGCGACATTTTGGTCTTTTTTTAGCCCACCTTTGGCGGTGGTATTCGCTAGGGTGTTAAAGGTTTGCCAAGTCCAGTTACTCGGTGTGGTGAGCATGGTAAACATCGGCTGTACATTCGGATTGGCAAACGCAGGAATACTGGTGATACTGGCAACCGCCACACAAAGGGCAAGGGATAAACGCATAATTTTACCTATAATTTGATTTATAATGAGATAAATAATATTTGGTTTTTATTTATTGTAAAAGGGGCGTATCGTATCCGCCCTTTGATAATAGTTGGTTATGGATTAAATGGCGTATCAACCTTTTAGTTCAATCGATATGGCACTTCAAGGGCGAAGTCAAGCTTCATATTGATATCCCCTGCACGGCAGATTTTATGATGACCGCCTTCATAATAGTGCAAGTTATAGTTTTTACCTGTCAATAACTGCTCGGCATCGTGCCAGTCCAGCCCTTCATCGTCTTTTTCAATCATCGCATATACGATTTGGCTAGATGGCTCGGCGACCAAGTTACGGTCGGCGATTTGAGGGATTTTATCGCCCAAATAATGGCTAGGACGTAGGCAAGGGGCGATGAGTAGAGCATTTAGTCCATATTTTTGGGATAATAAATTGGCAAAATAACCGCCCAATGAATGTCCTGCTAATACGATATATTCGTATTTTGGCAAGTTTTCTTCAATCACTTTGCTAAAAATCGCTTCGGCATTGTCAAAGTCTTTGGCATAGTCAATGGGAACGCAGAGTTTTTCGGCATGGTTGTTGATACAGGTAAATTTGTCGGTGTCGCATGACGATTCAAAGCCGTGGAAAAATATAACGAGATTATCCGAGTTTTTCATGTTGTTGTCCTTTTTCACGATGGTATTGTGAGGGAGGCTATTAATACCTTGATGGATTGATAATAAATGGTTTTTAGGGTTATCTCAAGGCTATTTTACTTTTATGGTCGTTCTATTGGGCTAATCGTCAACCGCAGAAGCGAATAAATAAAAAAACACCCTGCCAAGTTGACAGGGTGTTTTTTATTCAATCACCACTTAAGTATTAGTGACCAAACTGGTTAGCTGTGTTTTTCGCACCGCCAGCTTTAAGGGCGTTTTCACCAGAGAAGATTTCTTTGTGGTCATCACCGATGTCAGAACCAGCCATTGCTTGGTGCTTAACAGCAGCTACGCCTTCACGTAATTCTTTACGTTGAACTTCTTCAACATAAGCCAACATACCTTTGTCACCGAAGTAACCTTTTGCCAACAAGTGCGTGCTTAGTGCAGCCGTGTGGAAAGTAGGTAGGGTGATTAAGTGGTGGAATACACACGCTTCACGTGACGCATCAGCTTGGAATGTACGAGCTAGGTCGTCAGCAGCGGTGTTCAATTCGCTGTTGTCGTAGTCAGCTGACATCAAGTTGTTTTTGTCGTAGGCAGAAGTATCTTTGCCTTCTTTTTCCCATTTTGCGATAACTTGTTTACGGAAGTTTAGCGTCCAGTTGAATGATGGGCTGTTGTTATAAACAAGTTTTGCATTTGGTACTTGAGCGACGATACGGTCAGTCATTGATTTGATGTGAGCTACGTCTGGGGTAGGAGTTTCAATCCATAGTAGGTCAGCACCGTTTTGTAGTGAAGTGACACAGTCAAGGACAACACGGTCAATGTTTGTGCCTTCACGGAATGAGAATAGACCGTTTGCGGTACGAACTGGGCGAACCAATTTGCCGTCTTTTTTGAGCAATACGTCATCTTCTTTAGCACTTTCGATGGTTACTTCTTCAACTTCTAGGAAGTCTAGGTATTGAGAAGCCAAGTCGCCTTTTTCACGTGATACTGGTAGTTTTTGGGTCAATGACGCACCTTCAGAGTCGGTACGAGCCACGATAACACCGTCATCTACGCCTAGCTCTAAGAATGCGTAACGAATCGCATTGATTTTGGCAATGAAGTCTTCGTGTGGTACAGTTACTTTGCCATCTTGGTGACCACATTGTTTAGCGTCTGATACTTGGTTTTCTACTTGAATCGCACACGCACCTGCTTGAATCATTTGTTTGGTCAGTAGGTAAGTGGCTTCTTCGTTACCAAAACCTGCATCAATGTCAGCGATGATTGGCACGATGTGAGTTTCAAAGTTGTTGATTTTGTCCAAGATAGCTTTGGTGTCTTGACCCGCTTCTTGAGCAGCGGTTAATTCACGGAAGTAATCGTTTAATACTTTTTCGTCCGCTTGACGTAAGAAAGTGTAGATTTCTTCGATAAGTTTTGGCACAGCGGTTTTTTCGTGCATTGATTGGTCAGGTAGTGGACCAAACTCTGAACGTAAGGCAGCAACCATCCAACCTGATAAGTAGATATATTTACGCTCGGTAGAACCTGTGTATTTTTTTACAGCGTACATGGTTTGTTGACCGATAAAGCCATGCCATGCACCTAAAGATTGGGTGTATTTTGATTTATCAGCGTCATAGGCTGCCATGTCACGACGCATAATGCCAGCGGTGTATTTGGCGATGTCTAAACCTGTTTTGAAAGTGTTTTGTACAACCAAGCGAGCAGCGTCATTTTCGCTGATGTTTTGCCAGTTGCCGTATTTTTCTTTAAGGGCTTTGATGTGGTCAATCGCTGAAACGTAAGTCGTCATAGCATTCTCCTATTGGATTGGGTCGAGGTGTGGCTTGAAGTGCCATCAGTATAACAATTTTTTCTGACAAAAATATGATATTTTTATCCGTGATGGTGAATATTTTGCTAAAATTAGCATAAAAGCGATTTGATAAGCAATGTTCTATTATCAGACAAGTTTATCAAAGGGTCGTCTTATTAGCTGACTTCCATCACTATACTGATTTATTGATAATTTAGCTAATTTATGAATATTATCTTTGGTATTTTTATTATAAATACTCAATAAAAATCAATGATTTAAAAATATACCAAGGTAAGTATTGCAAGTCTTAATCCTCCTTTTTAAAGGGCGACTTATTCCTCGTATCAGATTGACATACAGGGGGAAGCCCCCTCTTTCGTAAAGAGGGGTTGGGGGAGATTTAAAACAGGGTGAATATTAATCACTATTTTTGCTAATTAAAGGCTAAACTGAACTTTTGATAAATTTGGCAAGTAACCTACTTGGAAAATAACATGAATTTACAACGTGTCGATTTGAATTTATTGGTACATTTGGACGTTTTATTGCGAGAAAAAAATGTCACTCGTGCGTCTGAACAACTGGGCATTACCCAACCTGCGATGAGTAATATTTTACGCCGTCTGCGTAAACTGTTTAATGACCCTTTGCTGATTCGCTCATCCGAGGGGATGACACCGACTGAGCGTGCGATGGAGTTACAGCCCAGAGTGCGTGAGTTGTTGTCGGATTTGACCCAGTTGCTTGAGCCTCGCACCGAGTTTCGCCCTTATACGTCCAGCCGTGTGTTTCGCATTATGACTTCGGATTATGCCGAGGCTACCCTTGTGCCTCGCCTTGTCAAGGCGCTGCGGAGTGAAGCCCCCAATGTGATTTTGGACTTTTTGACCCCCTCGGATGTATCGTATCGTGATATGGAACAAGGGCGTGTGGATTTGGCGATTAATCGCTTTAATGAGATTCCGCAAAGCTTTCATCAAGTGTTGGTGTGGCGAGATACCTTTAGCTGTCTGTTGTCGGCAGATAGTCCGTATGTCAGCCGTTTTAACCTAAAAAATTACCTCAAAGCCCAACATATTTGGGTGTCAAAAACAGGCATGGGCGTGGGATTTGGGGTGAATCCAGAGAAGTCTGGCGGACTTGGGTCGATTGACCAAGCATTACAGCGTCTTGGGCAAAAACGCCAAATTAGCGTGTTTACTCGCCATTATCAAATGCCTGCGATGTTGACGGCAAATAAGGATTTGATTGCGACTTTGCCCACTCGTGTGGCTCGGATGCAGGCGACCAATGATAGTATTGTGATTAAAGAACCGCCGTTCTTTATTCCTGAGTTTGAGTTGACGATGGCGTGGTCGCCACTGTTACAACATCACCCTGCTCATCGCTGGTTGCGTCAGTTGATTTTGCACGTTGCACGGCAGGTGATTGCGGATGAGGAGGAGATTGCCCCTCAGCAAGATGCGTTGCTCGATGGGTCGTTGGTCACTCAGCCGACTGAATTGGTGGAAATTGACCCTGACCGCCAGTAATCACTCATCACAGGGCAACTATATCACGGAATATAACTATGGTCTTTACTATGTAACGGCTCATTATTTTCCACCATTGGCAATACTTTATTAAGCCAAATATAGCCCACCACGCCTGCCAACAGCGAACCAAGCACAATACCCACACGCTCATCAAATACCTTATCCGTCAGCCCTGCAAACGCCAGCCCACCAATAAACAAACTCATGGTAAAGCCAATACCACATAGCACCGCCACGCCAAAGACTTGTTTCCAGTTTACCCCAGCAGGTAGGCTTGCCAAACCAGACTTCACCCCAATCCAACTAAGCAACATCACCCCAATTGGCTTACCAAATAACAGCCCCAATGCAATCCCCATCGGCACACTATGAGTCAAAGATGACAAGCCACTGCCACCAAGGTAAATCCCTGCATTAGCAAACGCAAAAATCGGCAAAATCATAAAATTCACCGTTTCTTGCAAATCATGCTCGAGGTCTTCAAGCGGTGATTCGGTAGGGTTTGCCAAATCCGTCATCGGAATAAACATCGCCAATAACACCCCTGCAATGGTCGCATGAATACCAGATTTTAGCATTGCCACCCACAGTACCAAACCCACTAACGTATAAGCACTCATGCGAGTGACATTGAGGCGATTCATAATAAACAACACCACCAACATCGCCCCTGCCACACCCAATGCGGTCATATTTAACCCTGTGGAATAAAACAACGCAATAATCAAAATCGCCCCGATGTCATCAAAAATCGCAATCGAAGCCAAAAACACCTTCAGCGACAACGGCACACGACTACCGAGTAAGGTCAACACCCCTAACGCAAACGCAATATCGGTGGCGGCAGGAATCGCCCAACCCTTTAATAGCTGTGGGTCTTGGTAATTAAAAATTGCATAAATCAACGCAGGCACAAGCATACCACCCACCGCACCGAGGGCAGGTAACACGATTTTTTTGACATCGGATAGCTCACCGACCAGCACTTCTCGCTTGAGTTCTAACCCCACCAAAAAGAAAAACACCGCCATCAAGCCATCATTAATCCAATGCAATAGCGAATGGTCGATTTTTAGACTACCCACTTGTAGCGAAATCGGAATATGCAAAAAATGCTCATACGCATCATGGAGTGGCGAATTTGCCACCACCATTGCCACAATCGCAGACACCGCCAATACGATACCTGCCGCCATATCAAGGGCAAAAAACGCCCGTAATTTTGTCAAAAAACCTTGCATTATTATCCTTTTATCTCATTAATTTCATCATTTTTTGCCACCGCACTTTTTACCATCTTACTTGGATAGCTTAACAAATGCTCATCAGCAAATTCATTGGCAGAATTATGCTCGGCAGATTCTTCGGTCATATACCATTGTTGATTGCGATATAGCGTCAAATGGTCACGGCTCAAACCTCGCCATAGGCAAAACATCATCAAAAACACCACCAACGCAAACGGAAAGCCTGCAATAATCGCCGCCGCTTGCAATGCTCCCAAACCACCTGCCACTAACAGCACAGCTGCAATCACGCCTTGAGCGATTGCCCAAAATAAGCGTTGGATTTTAGGTGGATTGGTATCGCCACCTGCGGTCAACATATCAATCACCAAACTTGCCGAATCTGACGAAGTCACAAACCACAAAATAATCATCAATACAATCAACAAGGTCAACGGCTGAGTCAATGGATAATACTCAATTAACTTAAAAATCGCATTGCCATAATCTGCCTTAACCGCCTCGATTAAGCCATAATTACCCGTCAGCTCCATGTGGACTGCCGTTCCGCCAAACGTGGTAAACCAAAAGAACAACAACAGCATAGGGATAAATAACACCCCAAAAATAAACTCTCGAATCGTACGACCACGTGAAATACGAGCCACAAAAATCCCAACAAACGGCGACCAGCTCACCCACCACGCCCAATAAAAAATCGTCCAATTCGCTTGCCAATCCGTACCACTATACGCCTCACTCCAAAATCCGAGTGGAATCAACTGGGTGATATAATTCCCTACATTCTCGATAAAACTATCAACAATAAACTGCGTAGGGCCAAAAAATAACATAAAACCAAGTAGCAAAGCCGTCAAACCGATATTAAAATCACTTAATCGCTTCACCCCTTTATCCAGCCCCATCATCACCGACATGGTCGCCATCGCCGTAATACACGCAATCAGCACAATCTGCACGGTAATGCTATTAGGAATGCCAAACACATTGCTAAACCCTGCATTGATTTGCATCACCCCAAGCCCCAGCGAAGTCACCACACCAAACATCGTGCCAAATACCGCCAAAATGTCGACCGTATGCCCCCATCTGCCATAGATTCTCTGTCCAATCAAAGGATACAGCACCGAGCGAATCAGCAACGGCAAGCCACGGCGATAATGAAAATACGCCAGCGACAACGCCACCACACAGTACAATGCCCAAGCATGAAGCCCCCAATGCAAAAACGAAATACTCATCGCTTGCTTGGCGGACTCCACCGTCTCTGGTTGCCCCATCGGAGGCGACATAAAGTGATACAGCGGTTCTGCCGTCCCCCAATACAACAGCCCAATACCAATCCCCGCACTAAACAACATCCCAAACCAAGACAACAAGCTATACTCAGGATGTTCGGTCTGATGCCCTAGCCGAATATCGCCATAGCGACTAATCGCCACATACAAGCTAAACACCACTGCCACATTCATCAGCACAATAAAAAACCAACGAAAACGGTGCGAAATAAACGACTGCATTTGGCTAAACACCGTATTTGCCAACTCGCTAAACAACGCCCCAAACAGGATAAATCCTAAAATCAGCCCTGCTGACACGATAAACACAGGGCGATTCACCCTTGGGAAAGGACCGAAGCGGTCAAGTTTTATCGAATTCATAAGATATCTTTTTTATTAAAATAAATGAACAATAACATTAACAAAAAAATCATAAAAACTCAAATTACAGCAAGGTTAAAATTCTAAAAATTATCACCTTTAAAATACCAAAATTATTGATTTTAATCATAAAATAACCATAACAATATTTTACAATTTTTTGACTAAAAAATAAGCTTTTAACCATACATTCATTACAAAAACTTAATTATTTAACAATTAAAATAACTAACCATAAAAATTTTCAGTTATTCAGTTATAATAGGACTTACGCATTTAACCAAATCGTAGGTTGGGTAGAGCTTGCGATACCCAACAATTTCAATGGTTTATGTTGGGTGTCATGCTTCCACCCAACCTACACATGGCATTTTTGCGTAAGTCCTATATAAAAAACCGCTCATTCTGAGCTTGTCGAAGGATAAATTGTAAATTAACAAAATAAATAGCTTTTTTTTGGGTCAATGTTGCTTTTTTTGGGGGCTTGTGGTATAAATAGCGGCTTTAAATTTACCTGCGATTTTTTTGGCATTGACTTGATTTTTAGGTCACACGATGCCGATAAAATCCGAAAGATTCATTCTGATGACCTACAGTTCCCCATACGGCAAATTGACAGGTCTTCAGCCCAGTATAGATAGGCATGAGCCACCCTCATGCAAAACCGATTAGGAGTCTGCCATGTCTCGTGTATGCCAAGTGACTGGAAAACGCCCAGCGGTAGGTAACAATGTTTCACACGCAAACAACAAAACCCGCCGTCGTTTTCTACCAAACCTTCATAACCATCGCTTTTGGGTAGAAAGTGAAAACCGCTTTGTGCGTCTTCGCTTATCAACCAAAGGTATGCGTATCATTGATAAATTGGGTATTGACCAAGTATTAGCCGATATGCGTGCTCGTGGCGAGAAAATCTAAGTTAAGTCTTTGAACTTGCTTAATTTTCCCTTTCAACCGATAGTTATGGAGTTTTACCATGCGTGATAAAATCAAATTAGTATCAACAGCAGGTACTGGCTATTTTTATACCACTACCAAAAACAAACGTACCATGCCAAACAAAATGGAAATCAAAAAGTTTGACCCAGTGGTTCGTCAACACGTGCTGTTCAAAGAAGCTAAAATCAAATAATTTTGTGATTTAGCCAAAAAAGCCAATAATTTTGATTATTGGCTTTTTTATTGTCTATGATTTTTATCAAAACAATTAGGCGATGACTTGCTCAATATCCTCCGCAATATCCATTGGTTTTGCCATCGGAGCATACCGCTTCACGACTTCCCCCTGTGGACTGACCAAAAATTTGGTAAAATTCCATTTAATTTTATTGCCTAACAGCCCATCGCCATTCGGCTGGGTCTTCAAAAATTGATACACAGGATGGGTGTTGTCACCGTTGACATCCACTTTTGCCATCATCGGAAAAGTCACGCCATAGTTAAGCTCGCAAAATTCCGCAATACTCGCCTCGCCTTTCGGCTCTTGTCCGCCAAACTGATTACACGGAAATCCCAATACCACCAAGCCTTGATTTTTATAACGTTGATACAGTTGCTCAAGCCCTGCATATTGTGGGGTAAAACCACATTGACTGGCGGTATTGACGATTAGCACTGCCTTGCCTTGTAATTGGGCAAAATCAAACGATTTACCTTGGATATTGGTAGCGGTGAGTTGATAAAAATTATTCACGGTATGTCCTCATCAATGGGATATAATGTAAGTTATTCTTGCTTTTTCTACTTGTTAGGTTTAAATTATGGCTATAATATTAATATTTAAGTATATTGTCAGAAATTCTGACAATTCACCATTTATTATGTTGTCCTTACACCATAACTCTTAACAATATTAAGCGAATTTTTATGAATTCTCAACCATCCATTGCACCAACGGCAAATAAAGACGTGGTAGAACGTGGCAATGAGGCATTTATTGAGCAAGGTCAACGCCTTACGCAACTGCGAAAAGCCAAGGGGTTCACCACCGAACAACTGGCAACACTGATGACCCAAGCAGGGGCAAAAGTCAGCCGAGGGGCGATTAGCAACTGGGAGCGTGGCAATAATGGCATTGTTTCGACCAAATTGCCTGTGTTGGCTCGCCTACTAGACTGTAGCGAAAGCTATTTGCTTTCTGGTGATATCGCTACATCAAACTCTATACCCCCAATGCCTGAATCGATTGGCTTAACAACCACTGACAATGCAACCGATTTAGCAATTACCCCCACTACCACTGGCCCTCATTTTTCTGTCAATCAAACTGGAAGTCCCATGAATGCGTTAAATAAATCCGATAAATTGCAAAACGTTTGCTACGATATCCGAGGCCCACTGCTTCAAACTGCCAACCGTATGGAAGCCCAAGGTCATAAAATCTTAAAGCTCAATATCGGCAACCCTGCCCCATTTGGTCTGGAAGCCCCACAAGAGATTTTATCCGATGTCGCCGTCAATCTACCCAATGCCATTGGCTATAGCGATTCGCAAGGGATTTTTGCCGCTCGTAAGGCGATTTTGCAATATTATCAAGCCAAGGGGCTACTCGAAGCGGTTGATGTGTCGGATGTGTATGTCGGTAATGGTGTGTCCGAGCTGATTGTGATGACCATGCAAGCCATGCTCAATGATGGTGATGAAGTGCTAATTCCCATGCCTGACTATCCGCTGTGGACGGCTGCCACCAATTTGGCAGGCGGTAAGGCAGTACATTATCTGTGTAATGAAGCCGATAACTGGCAACCCGATATTGCTGATATTGAAGCCAAAATCACCCCAAATACCAAAGGTATCGTGGTGATTAACCCTAACAACCCAACAGGGGCGTTGTACTCGACCGATAACCTCAAAAAAATCGTGGCATTGGCAGAAAAGCACAACCTTGTGCTAATGGCAGATGAGATTTATGACCGTGTATTATATGATGATGCCGTGCATATTCCGCTGTGTACCCTTGCCAAAAACTGCCTTGTGTTAAGCTACAATGGCTTATCAAAATCGCACCGTATTGCAGGCTTTCGCTCAGGTTGGTTGATGATATCTGGTAAAAAAGACCATGCGTCTGACTTTATTGAAGGGCTACAGATGCTCTCATCTATGCGTCTATGTGCCAATGTGCCAGCCCAATACGCTATCCAAACAGCGATGGGTGGTTATCAAAGTATGCAAGCCTTGACCGCTCCGACTGGTCGCCTATATAAGCAACGTGAAATCGCTATCGAACGCCTCAATGCGATTAAAGGCATCAGCTGTACCATGCCTCAAGGGGCGTTTTATTGCTTTCCAAAAATCGACCGTGAGGTATATCCGATTGAGGACGACATGGCGTTTATGATGGAATTATTGCAAGCCGAAAAAGTATTGATGGTGCAAGGCACTGGCTTTAACTGGCACGCCCCAGACCATTTTAGGGTGGTATTTTTGCCAAATGCGTTTGAGCTGAATGAAGCAATGGATAGACTGGATAGATTCTTTGCCAAAAAACGCCAAGAATTTGGGACGGATTAATTTTATTCGTCAAACCTCTTTTTGTACCCCCTCTCTTGCGAAGCAGTGCTTCTCACCTGTAACAGGGGGAGAAATACTCCCTCCCCTGCTAAGGGGAGGGCTGGGGTGGGGTTACACAAATTGGTTTCTCATTATAACCCCTGACTTAATAAGCATAAAAAAGCCCTCAATATCACATTGAGGGCTTTTTTATGCTTAGGAAATAATGGATGAAGGATTACGCACCATAACCCACGATTTGTGCGATAAATACCGCCACAATCCCAATCGGTGCAATGTATTTGGTGGTAATTTGCCAAATTGACCATTGGCTGTCAGACAAACCAAGCTCGGCTTTGATGTTTGGCTGATTCATACGCCATGCCACCAAAATCATAGTACCCAAGCCCACCAATGGTAGCATGATACGGCTGGTCGCATAGTCAAGCGAATCGAAGATATTCATTTTTGGTAAAATGGTGATATCGCCCCATACATTGAATGACAATAACGCCGCAATACCCAATAACCATGTCGCTACAGCAGCGATGATGGTGCTAGGCATACGATTCAATGAAGTTTTTTCTTCCAATAATGCCACGATTGGCTCAAGCAATGAGATAGATGAAGTCAAGGCAGCAAAGGTCAACAACATAAAGAATAGCGTACCAACAACCAAGCCCACGCTCATTTTACCAAAGGCAATCGGCAATGACACAAACACCAAACCAGGCCCGCCTGCTGGGTCAAGACCATTACTAAAGATAATTGGGAAAATCGCCAAACCTGCCATCAATGAGAAAATCACATCCCACACGATAACGGTACGAGCGGTAGATAGCAAATTCACATCACTTTTTAGGTAAGAGCCGTAAGCCACCATGATACCCATGCCGAGTGACAAACAGAAGAACGCATGACCTAGGGCAGCAATCAATACTTTACCCACGCCGACTTCTTGCATTTTGGCGAAGTTAAAGTCAAATAAGTACCAGAATCCTTTGGCAAATTCTGCATTAAATAGATTATAGCCAACAATCACCACCATAATCACCGCCAACGCAGGCATTAGCCATTTTGACGCACGCTCAATACCACCAGATACACCGCCAGCCACAATTAGAGCCGTCAAAATCATAAAACCAGTATGCCAAATCGTCAGCTCTGATGGGCTTGCCAACATCGCATTGAACACAGCCTCGGTCGCTTTGCCGTCCATACCGTGAAAGGTATTTGTGCCTGTTTTAGCGATATAGTTCAACGCCCAGCCACCAATCACACTATAGAATGACAAAATCAAAAACGATGCCAATACACCCAAGCCACCAAGCCAACGCCAACCTTGACTGGCATTTTCTTGCACAGCGACTTTTTGGAAGCTATCAATCGGATTGCTTTGACCACGGCGACCAATCATCCATTCAGCGACCAACACAGGAAAACCAATTAGGGTGATACTGACAATAAACAAAATCACAAAGGCAGAACCGCCAAATTCCCCTGTCATATAAGGGAATTTCCAAATACTACCCAAACCCACAGCCGAACCAACGGCTGCCATCAAAAACCCAATCTTTGAACTCCATTGGGAATGCGAAGAATGATGATCTTGCGTCATATACCCTCCTGTTTGCTAAATGTAACGAATTGATAAAATTTGCAACTTAGTGTTGCGATGCCATAGATTGTTCATCAATCACACCACAATGTCAAACTTTCTTTTTTGAGTCAAAAACAAAAAGTTAACCAAAATTTGATGATTTATATTTTTATTTATAAAAATCAAATAGTTATAATATTACAATTTTAGATAAATAATTTTTATTATTAGCCAAACTTTTCATTATACTCATAAAGTCATATCATTAATCGCCCCTCACCACCAACATGACTGATAATCATTCCCATCATTTACTATTTATACTATCTCCAACCCTTCTACCAACTCATTACTGGTCATTTTTTATTAACTTGGTTACAATATAATGAGAGGAAGTTTTGATATTAGTTGGACATGAATTTTTTGATAAACTGTTATTTAGGAGTAAACAATGGCTGAACCTTATGGCGTATTATTCTTGTGTAAGCACAATGCCAGTCGCAGTTTGATGGCGGAGGCAATTTTAAATAAAGCAGGGGCAGGTCGCTTTGTCGCTTATAGTGCAGGGTTAGAACCCAGTCGCCACGCCCACCCTTATACGCTACAGGTATTAGAAGATGAGGGCTTTGATGTCGAAAACCTTCAACCCAAGTCTGTGCAACAATTTTTGGGTGAAGATGCTCCCAAGATTGATATGGTGATTGGGCTATGTCAATCGGTGCAAGAAGATAGCGAACTTGATGGATTGTTCCCCATGACGGCTCATTGGCATATCAGCGATAGTGATAGTGTGTCAGCGGATAGCGAGGCGGAAAAAGAGGCGTTTAGCCATGTGTTACGTCAGTTATCACAGCGGATTCATTTGTTGACCAGTTTGCCTGAAGCCAAACTTGAACACTTGGCTCATCCAGATATGGCAGAATAAATTTTTCATGCCGAATAGTAAGGTGCGTATGACGCACCTTACTTTTTGGTATGTTTTCCAAACTTTCAAAATGCAACATATCGATGTTCCTTGACATATTGGGCGTATGCAATACGCCCCTACCTACTTCTTCATCAAAGCTTCTATCTCATCAACCGTTTTTGGCACATCGCTAGTCAACACCAACGGCTCACCATCGGTGACCACCACATCATCCTCGATACGAATACCAATCCCACGATATTTCTCTGGGACAAGCGGATTATCACATGCCAAATACAAACCCGGCTCGACCGTAATCACCATGCCTGCCTGTAATGGACGAGGATTGCCGTCATCACCGTTATAGCGTCCTGCGTCATGCACGTCCATCCCCAACCAATGCCCTGTACCGTGCATATAAAACGGCATATAGGCTTTCTCTTCAAGCAATTTATCGACTTCGCCTGTCAAAATCCCCAAATCAATCAGCCCTTGGGTCAAGATTTTGAGGGCAGTTTCGTGGTGAATCTTGCCGTGTTGCCCTACTTTTAGGCTTTTGATGGCTTCGATATTGGCGTTTAGCACGATGTTATACACTTGTTTTTGCACATCGCTAAATTTACCATTGACAGGAAAGGTGCGAGTGATATCCCCTGCATAATGCTGATATTCCGCCCCTGCATCAATCAGCACCAAGTCGCCATCGTTGAGCGGTTGGTCGTTTTCGACATAATGCAAAATATTGGCATTGTCACCCCCTGCCACGATACTGTTGTATGAAGGAACACAGCCATATTTGGCAAAGGCATAATTGACTTCGGCTTCTAGTCTGCCCTCATTCATATTTGGCTCGACAGTTTGCATGGCTTGGATATGACCTTGGCTACTGATTTGCCCTGCGACTTTCATCAAGGCGATTTCAAACTCATCCTTTATCAATCGCATTTCATTGATAACACTGTCAATATTGGTAATGGTTTCGACCACGCCCTCGCCACGTTGCTTGAGTTTGGCTTGTTCTAACCAGTTGATTAAATCGCTGTCAAAACGGGCGAAAACCTGTTTTTTGCCAAAAATCAAGGTTGGTATAATCTCATGCAATTTGCTAATGGCGTAGGTTTCATCGGCTTTATAATCGGTTTTGGCTTGCTCAAGCCCCACCCGTTTACCGTCCCAAATCTCTCGTAATTTATCCTTTTCACGCAGAAATAAACTGTATTTGACGCTGTCATTGATTTTTTCGAGCACCATGACCGCTTCAGGCTCACCAAAGCCTGTTAGGTAAAAAAAGCTACTGTCGGCTCGGTATTTGTATTCGGCATCGTTATTGCGGATATGGGTCGGAGCGGTGGCTAAAATTGCGACACTTTCATTTGTCATCTGCTCAGCGAGTTTGGCTCGGCGGTTGGCAAATACAGATTGGGGTAAGGGGGGTAATAGGGTGATTGACATTGTTAAATCCTTTTTAAAACAAGGCGACATTGAGTGACGTTTTATTAATTTTCAAACTTTCTTTTGTCATAAATTTTCATTATACTCAATTCGTACTTCGGTACAAAATTAATCCAATCAATTAAAAAAGGAAACAATAATGAGCGACAACCGTATTTACCTTGTACCTGTGGATAAAAACTATATTCCAAACCCAGAGCAACACCAAGAAGCTGTGGCATTTTGGCAAGAAATTTGTCCTGTTTATGACGCTGTGATTAGCGATGGCAGTGAAAAATTTGAAACTGAATTTTCTATTGATGTAGATGGCGAAAAAGTTGCTACTCATTACTATCTTGTCGCTTATGAACCGCATATCTTATACGAATATTTGGATTTAGATGATAGTTTCTTTGAAAGTGAAGAATATGCCGAGTACGAAGAAGCAAAAGAAGAAGATGGGGAAGATTTTGAGTTTGAAGACCCAACCGCCTATGGTGAAAATCTTAACGAAGAAACTTTAGCCAAGTTTAGTGAAATTCTTGGTACACCTGTTGAAATTTTATGGGAAAGAGTTTGATTTTATTTTAATTTAAGCGTTAAAAAACCTGCTAACTTTAGCAGATTTTTTATGTCACCCAATCTTCCACAGTTAATCCCACAATCCGCTCAAATTCTTTGACATTATGCGTCACCAAAACCGCTTGTTCTGCCAACGCATGACACGCAATCCACAAATCATTATTACCAATCGGTGTGCCTTTCGCCTTTAACTGCAAAAACTGCTCGGCATAATGCTCACATACCTTGCTATCACTCGGATAAACCACCCCAACACGCTGTAAAATCAATGCCAATTTTTGCAAAATAACAGATTCGTGTTGGCTCGCTTTCGCCCCTTTCAGCAATTCAGCATACGTCACAAAACTCATTATCATCTTGTCATTATCGGTTAATTGAGCGACTTTAATGGCAACTGATAGCGGATTGTTTTTCATCAAATAACTGATAATGTTGGTATCCAACATATATTTCATGGCAGTCTTTCCTAAAGCGGTTCACGTTCTTGTGGTGGCGACATATCACGCTCGGCAACTGCCTCGATAAAATCGTCTGGAAAACCCTTAAATAATGCCAAAAATGCCTCGCCCTTGGATAAATCGAGCGATGGCTCTTGTGTTGGTAAAATCGGCTCTAACAAAAGCCCTTTTTCGGTTTGGCTGATTTTGACTTGGTCTGTATCAAGGCGAAAACTGGCAGGAATCCGCACCGCTTGACTGTTACCGCTTTTGAAGACTTTGCCGATTTTGCTAGTGGTTTGGGTTACGTGGTTGATTTGCATAAATCCCCCTTTGGTATGTATATACTTTTTATTATAATTACTTTTAAATGTAAATACAAATGCGTATTTATAGCGATGCTGTATAAATGTTTGTTATAGATCAAGTGGAAGTTAAATACCTAGTTTTTCAATATTTTTTCTTCATTTTAAACATTACAACCGACTAACTGCCGTATCATACGCCTCATTGTCTGCACGTTTACCAACCGTTAATAACAAAATATAAATTTCATCATCATTAACTTGATAAATTAGGCGTATGCCAGCTTTTCTTAGTTTGATTTTATAACAGCTTGATAACTCACCCTGTAAGCGATTTTTGGGGATATGTGGATTGAGTACAACTTTATCTAATTTTTTGCGTAATTGTTGTTTGATGGCATTATCCAACTTGGCTAACTCTTTGGTAAAGTCATCATGCACTTTGACAGCATAAATAGTTGGTATAAGGTTGTCAGTCATGCAAAAAGCTCATCTAACGTTGTCGCACGGATTTTATCAGTTTCAGTCATACGTTTTTTGACAATGTCGTATAAATCAGCATCTTCATCACACATAATCACCTGTTTAATCGGCATTTTTCCTGTGGTTGCCACATACGCCAAAAAAGTCCGTATCGCATCAGATGGCAAAATGCCAAGCTTATCAAAAGCCAAAAACGCCTGTTGTTTGGTCGTATCATCCACACGGATATTTAGATTTGCCATGAAGTTTTCCTCTTTACGTTTGTAAAACAATTGTAAAGCTTAGCAAACTCTATGTCAAACAATTCGCCAAAATATCCCCCAAGAATTTATCACATTTTTGCAATTGCTCAAGGCTAATAAACTCATTGGGTTTATGGGCTTGCTCGATACTACCACAGCCACAAATCACCGTGGGAATCCCAGCCTCGGTAAACTGCCCGCCCTCGGTGGCATACGCCACTTTATGCCGTAGTTTTTCATCCACCAAATTGACAATCAACTGTTGCAACGCCTCGCTGTCCTTATCCGTCATCGCAGGGACGCTTTCTTGCCGAGTCAGCTCGATATGGGCTTCGCTTGCCACTGCTTGCATTTTTGGCTCAAGGGTCGCAATAAAATCACGAATAGGCTCAATCACCTGTACCTCATTCATGTGTGGTAAATTGCGATAATCAAAAGTAAATTCGCACAAATTCGGCACAATATTGGTCGCTGTACCGCCTGTGATTGTACCGACTGACAATGTCGAAAATGGCACATCAAATGCAGTATCTTGGTCTGTACGTTGTTTGAGTGTTTCGGCTAATTCATCAATAAAATTAATAATGCGACTGGCATAGCTAATCGCATTCACGCCTTGCGGTGTCAAGGACGAATGCACCGATTTACCATGTACACGGCAACGATACACTTGTATGCCCTTGTGAGCCGTGACCAATCGCATCATGGTCGGTTCACCGACAATACAATACTCAGGCTGTATGCCAAGTGTCTGCAAATCCGCCAACAGCAACGGCACACCCAAACAACCCACTTCTTCATCAAACGAAAATGCCAAATGAATCGGTTTGGCAAGTGTGCCATTGCGACTAGCTTGCACGGCTTGTGGCAACAGGTTTAGGCAACAGGCGATAAAGCCCTTCATATCACACGCCCCACGCCCATACACTTTGCCGTCTTTGATGGTGGCGGTAAATGGGTCGGTGTCCCACGCCTGCCCATCGACAGGCACGACATCGGTATGACCCGATAGCACAAATCCGCCTGTCACCACAGATTTGCCTGTGGCGGTGGCTGGTACAGTGACGAAAAGATTGGCTTTGTTTTGAGCCTCGTTAAAAGTGAGATAAGGCGTCAGTTCGAGCGATTGGCAAAAATATTCGACATAGTTAATCAGCGCCAAATTTGAGTAGCGACTGGTGGTGTCAAAGCTGATGAGTTTTTTTAACCAGTTTAGGGTATCTTGAGGATAAACCATGAATTTACTTCCATGAGTGATGTAGGGTGTTGATTAGGCTATCACCCACCCTACAAATTACCAACCAAATTTAAGACGGTTTTTTCCCAGTCATCGCATCAATGACCATATTGGTGACAAAGTCATCATTGGCATCTTTTTCTGCTTCCCACGCCATATCTTCATCATCAAACGTTTCGGCATTTTCGATAAAATCCAAATGCTCCTCTTCACCCTGCTTTAACACACCACCAATCGGAGCATTCATCGCAAATCCTGCCAACAACGGTAATTTAGCCACCGATTTACGCACACGACCTTGAGCCACACTCACAGGAATCATCCGCACAAATTCGAGCAACTCCATATACTCCACTTCACCTTCTGGATTATCCGAGCCTTGCAACGCCTCATCAAACTCATCCACTGCCAACGCCCCCACTTTCACAAGATCATTAAACAGCCCATGTTCTTCTGGACGTAAGTCGCTATTGGTCACGCCAAAGCCAGTCATAAAGCCATTCGCCCAGTTTTTGAGTGCCGTCAAACGCTCATGCAGTGGGTGGTCATCATCAGGCAACAACGGCATAAATTGATAACTATCTTGCTCATCGGTCAACGTAGCCACCAAATCCTCGGCTTCTTCCTCCAATAATTGCAACGCCTTTGGCTCAAGCTCGGTAAAACTCAGCTCAGTCAGCAACGCCTGCCACGTTTGGGCATTCGGAGCATCGCACACGCTGACCACACCACTCACCAAGCCATGAAGCTCGCTAATACTCACATCATGCCAATCATCAAACGCTTCGACCCAATCCTGCCAACCTGAAATATAATCATTCATCGTGATACCTTTACCTTATAAAAACCGAACTAACATCGAAAACAAAACCGCATTGTCCCATAAAAATTCACAGGAAACACGAGATAATACTAGCCTAAATAGGGGCAAATATGGCATTATTAAAGCAATGGTTGTTCAAAAACCACAAAAATCTCACCGCCTTTCTTCAATTAACTACCTAGACCATCTGACCATGAGCCAATTAATTGACCAATTAAATCAACTGCAAACCAAACTTGAAAAAGTCGTTGATAAATATCAGCTTGCCAATGAGCAAGTCCAAACCTTCAAAGCACAGCCCCACATCAGTAGTGAAGAGCTTGACCAAGTTCAGCATCAGCTTGACCTTGAGCGTGAACAAAATCAAAGTCTACAACAAGAATTGGACACCCAAAACCAAAAAATCAGCGACCTTGAACAACGCTACCAATCGCTTGCCGATTCTCATCACATCATCAGCACCGAATACGAACAAGCCCAATTACAAATCAAAGCCCTAACTGACAATAACCAAAAACTTATCGAAAAAAATCAAGTGGCCGCCGAACATACCAAATTGGTACTCGAACGCCTTGCCAAAATTGATAATGAAAATTAGGAAAACCCCATGACTAGCAACACCATGAGCAAAGTTGACATATTTATCAATGGACGTAGCTACACCATCAACTGCCCAAGTAACGAAGAGCCCGCCCTACAGCGAGCCTCCAACTATATCCAAAACTTCGTACAAGACATGCGTAGACACGCCCCCCAACTACCGCAAGAAGAGCTATTGGTACTGTGTGCCTTGACCCTCTACGAAAAATCCGAACAGCTTGAAGCCCTACAAGCCCAAACCCAAGAAGCCTCGGATAAAGTCAACACCATGTTACAGCGTGTGGCGGATATCGCTCACGGCTGATAGGTCTTGCCTGCCAAAAAGTCCGCTTGATGGTCGGCATTACAAAAAAACCGCTCACCATCCACAATCCCTCGCCACTCTGCCAACGTGTGATGACAATAATCACACTGGCGAGGGGCTGTGCTTTCCCCTGCTTTTGGCTGATAATAACCTTGCTTGGGTCGAGGGTACATCAACTTCATCGCCACCCACGAACACCCAGCAATCACCAACATTAAAAAAATCACCGTAAACATCTGCTACCCTTAATCAATGGCTGTATGTGAAATAGACTCGCTCATACCAAATAAAATTTGTAAACGCCCTATAAATCCTTATAATATAAACTATCTTTATCAAAATTAAAATCATACCGTCTGAATGTTGCCCAATATATGTGATAAGGGCAAATTTGTGATACTGAACCAATTACACCAATTTTATTTTATTTAAATTACATCAAAAGAATTTTAAGGAATTAACAATGTCAAGCACAGAAAATTTACAGCCAACAAGCCAAAATTCAACCAATTTGGATTTAACAAGCTCGGATTTATCAAACTCAGATTTATCAAACCCAGCAACCGCAGAAACCCCTCAACCCACGCCAATAAATGCGGTCAATGAGGTGACACAGTCTGAGCCAGCAAAAACCGAAGTGGGACTAAAAATCGCCATCGCCCAACAACAATTTATCGTGGGTGATGTGATTGCCAATGCCAAAAAAATGGTCAAACTGGCAGAAGACGCACGAGATAAAGGGGCAAATTTGATTGTGTTCCCTGAATTGTCGCTATTAGGCTATCCCCCCGAAGACTTGCTATTACGTCCAAGCCTTACCTCACGAGTCAAACTGGCATTTGAATTATTTAGCCAAGTCAAAGATATCGTGATGTTGGTCGGCTATCCGCATATTGACCATCACGGCACGTTTAACTCAGTTGCTATCATTCATAATGGGCAACAAAAAGGCTTTTATCACAAGCAATGCCTGCCCAATTATGGCGTATTTGATGAACGGCGTTATTTTAGCAAGGGACGTAATCAAGTTATCTTTGATTATCAAGGGGTTAGCATTGGCTTGTTAATTTGTGAGGATTTATGGCAAGAAGCCCCCATCAAAGCCCTTAAAGACAAAGGGGCAGACATTGTCATCAGTCTAAACGCCTCACCTTTTGAACAAAACAAACAAGAACAGCGTAAAGCCCTGCTAAAACAACGTGCTAGCCAATTTCAAATACCCATCGTGTATGCCAATAGTGTTGGCGGTCAAGATGATTTGGTATTTGATGGCGGTTCGATGGTGGTGGATGCCCAAGGTAATGTGGCTCACGAAGCCCCTCGCTTTTTGCCCCATGTCCTATACGCTTCAATCCATACCCAAACCGATACATCCGACACTGGGGAAACACGCCAGCAAATCGTATTATCGCAACAACGCAAAGCCCCACTCGCATTGAGCCAAGTTGCCGAAACTTACCAAGCCCTTGTGGTCGGTCTGCGTGATTATGTCAATAATTCTGGCTTTAAAGGGATTTTATTGGGCTTGTCAGGTGGCATTGATTCGGCATTGACCTTGTGTATTGCAGTCGATGCGTTGGGGGCGGATAAAGTATATGCCGTGATGATGCCTTACGAGTACACCTCGCAAATCAGCCTCCAAGATGCCCAAGCCCAAGCACGCCGACTTAATGTGTCTTATACCGTGTGTCCGATTCATCCTGCCGTTGAAGGTATGCGTCACACCTTAGAACCGATGTTTGCTAATACCAAAGCCGATACCACCGAAGAAAATATCCAAGCTCGTGCAAGGGGTGTGATTTTGATGGCATTGTCCAATAAGTTTGGACATTTGGTCGTTACCACAGGTAATAAATCAGAAATGGCGGTCGGCTATGCCACGCTATATGGCGATATGGCAGGCGGTTTTGACGTGCTAAAAGACGTGTACAAAACCCAAGTGTATGCTCTTGCCAATTACCGCAATCGCCTCGAAGAAAGCCCAGTCATCCCAGAGCGTGTCATCACTCGTCCGCCATCAGCCGAGCTTCGCCCAGACCAGAAAGACCAAGACAGCCTACCTGATTATGACGTGTTGGATAAAATCCTTGAATTATACATTGACCGTGACTTTGGCTTTGATGCGATTGTTGAAGCAGGCTATGATAAAGCCGTGGTGCATAAAGTGCTAACGATGGTCGACCGTAATGAGTATAAACGCCGTCAATCAGCGATTGGTACGAAAATTACCCACCGTGCATTTGGGCGTGAAAGACGCTATCCGTTGGTGAATCATTGGGCGTTAGAATTTCCGAAGTTGTAAGGAACCACCCCACCCCAGCCCTCCCCTTGTCAGGGGAGGGAGCGGTTCTATAACAAACGCCATTATTATTGATAAATCTATGATTTTTAAAATAATTTAAATTCGTAAGGTGCGTTTTACGCACCATTCAAAATCAATCTTCAATAGGTGCGTATGACGCACCTTACCTTTAGAATATTTTATTTTAAAATCTTACACCGAACTGAGGTTAATTAGCATAACTATCAAATCGCACCGCCTCATTCGCAATACTATCTTGTGGTGGTAGATTGGCAAGAAATGGGGCGTTTTTGGGACGTTTTACAATGACCTTACCCCCATCAACACATTGATTTTTAGCAATATTTAGCAGTATTAGTTCTTCATCGTGGGTCGGTGGTTCGGCGAGTTGGTGCAATACCTGCATATTCTTGTTTACTTTTGCTGAATAGCTATCAGGCGGAAACATGGGGTCAAGATACACCACATCCACTTGAGCCAACGTTGGCACAATATCAGTGGCATTGCCAAAATGGAGCGTTAAACGGCTGAGTAACTTTTGCCAATTGGGGTTTTGTTGCATGTGCTGATATTCAAATTGTAATAGTAAAAACATCAGCGGATTTTGCTCAATCATGGCAACCTTTGCCCCTGTACTTGCTAAAATCAGACTGTCTTGCCCAAAGCCTGCGGTCATATCAATCGCACGCATCGCCGATGTCAGCTTGGTCGCTTGAAGTAGCAGTTCAGACTTGCGTCCTGCACTGACAATGCGTTTGGTCAATGATTGCCAATTGGGGGATATTTTAAGCAGTTCATAGTTTTGTTGGTTTTTATCGTTATTATCACCGCTATAATACAACAGTGTTGGTAAACCCTTAATAATACTGATAAAAATATTGGCTTCTACCGCAAAATTGCTAAGGGTTTTTTGGTTGGTTTTAGCAAGCTCATACCATGATAGTTCAAGATTTAAGCCAAATAATTGATTGATTGACACCAATTGATCAAAAATTGCTTTATCCTCAGCCAAACCAACCATTTTCATACTTTGCACCTAACTACTATTTATTGAATATAACCCATCCACGACCCAAGTAATACCAAAATCCCCACCACCACTCGCCACCATGCAAAGATGGTAAAGTCACGGGTACTGACCCAATTCACCAACCATTTGATAAAAATCATGGCAAAAATAAAGGATACGACTGTTCCGACTGCCATAATTGTCCAATCTTGTGAGCCACTGAGGATATTGTGATTTTTTGCCAAATCCAAAATCCCTGCCCCCACCAATACAGGAATGCCCAAGAAAAATGAGTATTCGGCTGAGGCTTTGCGTGATACACCCAAAAATAGCGAACCAATAATGGTCGAGCCAGAACGTGACGTTCCCGGAATGAGTGCCAAACACTGAATTAAGCCAATCCACACCGCCGTTTTGATATCAATGTCTTCGGCTTCGTGGTATTTGATGCGGTGTTGTTGTTTTTCTGCCCAAAAGATAATCAAACCACCGATAATCAGCATGATTGCCACTACCGTGGGATTAAATAGCAATGCCTTGAGGATTTTGTCAAACATCAAGCCCAATAGCATAATCGGAATGGTGGAAATAATCAGCGAAATCCCTAACTGGCGTGGATTTTTGCGTTCTGGGTCTTTGCCTGTGATTAAGCCCATCAAGGCTCGCCACAGTCGCCCCCAATATAGATAAATCACCGCCAAAATCGCCCCTAGTTGAATGACGACAATAAATAAATCGGCTTTTTCGGGTGTCCAAAAATTAAGTAACGCATCGGTCAAAATCAAATGCCCTGTACTGGAGATGGGCAAAAATTCGGTGATACCCTCAACGATACCCATGATAACGGCTTTGATTAACAATGAAAAATCCATACAACATTCCAATATTTTTAAACAATAATTTTTAAACAATAATTTTTAACGTTTACCTTGCTCGGCTAACGTTTTCCACGCATTGTGGCGTAAATACACAGGCAAGGCATTTTCGGCAGATACCGCTTCACCATTTGCCCAATAATAAGCCCCTAATTGCCCAATGATGCTAGCACTCGGACGACTAGATTCATTATACAAAAAAGCCTTTTGCCCTTCATTAATCGTTAATAATTGCCCACCATCCCCCACAACAGGGTGGTTTTTGGCAGTAGTATAGCCATAGTCATGCAATTGTTCGGCATCCCTTGCTAGCATTACCGAAGATACATGGTCTTTTAATGGTTGATGGGTGACAGGTTGGGCATAAAATTCACCCATATACACTTGATTCATCCGAGCATCAATACACGCATAACACTGCTCATCAGACTCCCACATTTGATTTAACATGAAGGCTTGTTGAGCCAAGGCTTGTAGGCTAGACACAGGCAAACACGGCAAGTCATGGGCAAAGGCGATGGCTTGAGCGACAGCGGTATTAATGCGAATACCACTAAACGCTCCCGGCCCTCGATTAAAGGCAATGGCAGTGAGATTGGCAAAGCTGACCGCATGCGTTGACAATAACTGTTCAATCATGGGTAAAATCTGTTGGGTTTGTAAGCGATTACCTAGCTCAGTCGCCTCGCCCACTACCCTGCCATCTTGCTCAAGCAAGGCGACAGAACATTGCTCAAACACGGTTTCTAATGCCAAAATCATGCTCAAATAGCCTCATCAATACCCAAAAAAATTGGGTGCTATGATAGCATTAAACGCCTTATAACACTGTAACTTATTTTAGTTAAACTATCTAATATTAAGGGGCTAATAAAATAACATTAATGACAGTAGGGATTTTTAGAATCACTCATGTTATCATAGTAGAAATTTTATGTGAACATGGGGTTTTAATCAGCATATTCATCGACTTTGATATATAATGAATGGTATTTAATGCCTTTTGATTATGAGATATAACAATGAGTGGACAAACAATCTTTGATAATGGAAAACACAAAGTTATCGTATTTAGCGACCTTGTACAAGGTGATGGTATTCAGTCAAACCAATTTTTGGTACTCAACACCGACAATGGTGAAACCAACGGAGCAGTAATTGACCCTGGTGGTGATTTGACGTATACCCCCTTGACGCTTGCCATGCTCAAACATACCGATATGCGTCATATCCGCTATGTCATCGGCTCGCATCAAGACCCAGATATCATCGCTTCATTGCCTCGTTGGTTGCTTCACACCGAAGCTACCGTGGTAATTTCTAAATTGTGGGAGCGTTTTTTACCCCACCTAAACTCTGCCTTCACCACAGGTCGATTACAATCGAGTTATCTGCAACGCCTTATTGCCTTGCCTGATGAAGGGGCGGTATTGCGGTTGGGCGAAAGCTATTTATTTGCTTTGCCTGCCCACTTTTTGCATTCGGAAGGTAATTTCCAATTTTATGACCCCATCAGCAAGATTTTATTTTCAGGCGACATGGGGGCTTCGGTCATGGGTGACCCGCATGTGCCAGTGACCAATTTTCAAGCCCATTTACCAACCATGAAAGGCTTTCACGAGCGTTATATGGTGAGTAATAAAGTCACCAAGTTTTGGGCAAATGCGGTACGTCAATTGGATGTCGAAATGATTGTCCCTCAGCATGGCAAAGCATTTGTCGGTAAAGCCATGATTAATGAATTTTTGGATTGGATTGAAAATTTACCTTGTGGGGTGGATTTATTTACTCAAGATAATTACAACTATGCAGGTTTGGTAAATAGTGTTAAAGTGGGCTGATTTCATGCTGTTCATCCCTAATTTTCACCCCTAAAATACCATGCTAGCACCTCAATTTCAAAAATTTGCCAATTCTTATGACCAAGCGACCCCAATTCAATCTGAGGTCGCTTTGTCTTTGGCACAGCAAATTAGGGCATTTGCCAATGACGGTCATCAGCAAGAAGTTTGGGCAGATATCGGCTGTGGTACTGGTAAATTAAGCCAAGCGGTTTTACAACAAGTTTTGCAAGAAAATAATATGAGTAGGGGCATGTTGAATACGCCCTTTGTAAGACATAATGGATATTGGGCGTATGCAATACGCCCCTACCTAGCTACCTTGATTGGTGTCGACAATAGTCAAAATATGTTAGATATTTGGCAAAATAATTGTCAAAATCTGGTAAAAAATTTAACACCTTGTATGGGGGTATTGCATACACCCTTATCTGATAACCATTTAAGGTCGCCTAATTTTGTTCCAATGTTGACAAATATGCAAAATCTGCCATTTGCTGATAATGCGGTTGATGTGGTGATGAGTAGTTTTGCCTTACACTGGGCGACACCAAAAGTCATCCTTGAATTGGGGCGAGTGGTAAAAAAAGGTGGCTATTTATATTTGGCGATTCCTGTGGCAGGCTCGTTTCGCCAAGTCAGTGAGCGTTTTCCGCAATTACCGATTTATCCATTTTTACCCAGTCAAGATTGGCAACTAGCGATTGAACAACTCATTCAACAGCGACAAGGCAAAGTACAATTTTTTGATGAGCGTTCATTTCATCATACTTATCCCAATCTAAAAACCCTTCTTGCCGAACTTAAACAGATGGGCGGTGCTGTCAGTGGACAGTCAGCGATGAGTCCAAGCGTATTACGCCAATATTTGAACAACCCTTTGCCGATTGATTTGGATTATCAAATATTGATGGTGGGCGTGGCGTTATAATACTTAACCCTAAATTTCAAGTCGTAGGGGCGTATTGAATACGCCCAAAGGCTACACAATCCCAAATAGGGCGTAAGCATTACGCCCCTACAATGATTGGATTTGGCATAACATGACTTGTATTTGTACAGATGTTATTTTCCCTCAAAATCGCTATAATTGCCTTATTTCTATCAGCTACCCTACCGCACCATGACAACACTGACTTTCTTTGAGCAACACTTTTCTCGCCAAAAAATCCAAGCCTATATTCAACTTACTCGTTTTGACAAGCCTGTTGGCATTGAGTTGGTACTATGGTCAACGCTGTGGGCGGTGTTTTTGGCAGGGTTAGAATTTGGGCGTTTACCACCGTGGCATATTGTGCTGATTTTCGCATTGGGGGCGACCTTGATGCGAGCAGCAGGCTGTGCGATTAATGACTATGCCGACCGCAAAGTCGATGGTCATGTTGACCGCACCAAGGGCAGACCGCTTGCCGAGGGACGGCTGACCGAGCGTGAGGCGGTGTGGGTGTTTTTGATTTTGTCGTGGGTCAGTGCCAGTTTGTTGGTATTTTTGCCGATTCCTGTGTTTATTTGGTCGTGGGGTGCGGTGGCATTGGCATTTATTTATCCGTTTATGAAACGCTTTACCCATTTACCGCAGTTTTTTTTGGCGGCGGCGTTTGGTTGGGCGATTCCGATGGCGTATGTGGCGGTGTCGAGTGTGCTAACGCCTGAGGTACAGGTAAGCGGTTGGTGTTGGTTATTATTTGCAGGCTATATGGCGTGGACGGTGGCATATGATACGCAGTATGCGATGGCTGACCGTGAAGATGATTTGAAAATTGGGGTAAAGTCTACCGCCATTTTGTTTGGTAAATATGATATTGCCATCATTAGCTTGTTACAAGCGGTGTTTTTGGTAAGTATGGCGATGATTTTTTGGCATTATTTTGGGTTATGGGCAATAGCCACCCTATTGCCTGTGGTGGTGATGTTTTATCGCCAAAATAAACAATGTGCCACTTATCAGCGAGCATTATGCTTTAAGGCGTTTTTGGACAATGTGTGGGTGGGACGTTATCTATTTGCGGTGATTGTGGTGTTGAGTGTGATGCAAATTCAATAATGAGGCTGTAGGGTTGGGCGTAAGCATTACGCCCCTACAGCTATCCTCTTAATTCTTAATCCTTAATTCTCAATCATCACAGGTGTACCGACTTTAACTTTATCAAATAAATCAATCACATCATGGTTTCGCATACGGATACAACCATGCGATAACGGCACACCCATTGGCTCGCTGTCTGGCGTGCCATGAATATAAATATAACGGGCTTTGGTGTCGCACACGCCTTGCTCGTTTGTACCTTGATTAATCCCTGCTTCACAACCCGCCAACCATAAAATCCGACTCAAAATCCAATCTCGATTGGGAAAGGCTGCTGCCAGTTGTGAGTTATAAATTTCGCCTGTCGCTTGACGTGCCACAAATACGCTATTGATAGGTAAATTTGCACCAAATTTTTCGCTGATTTGGTGCTGTCCACGAGGGGTACAGCCTGTGTTTTCCAGTTCGCCCACGCCATTTTTGGCAGTCGAAATCGGATAGGTATTGGACTGACCGTGATGAGTCAACGTCAAGGTTTGGCTAGGAATATGAATATGTATCAGCGTATCGCAAGGTTTGCTATTTGACGGTTGTTTTGCCATCAACTCGCTAATGCCTTGATAAAGTCTGTCATTAACAGGTGTGTCAATGCCATGTTTGTCACCCAATGCTCGAATCGTCCCTGCAAATAGCTCCAACTCACAGGGTCGCCCTGCTTTTAAATCCTGTCGCATGGACGGCATGGCATTGGGGTCAAGATTATCCATAATAGTCACCCACATTTCAAAATCACTTTCAGTCAACGCCACGCCCTCGGCATTGGCGACCGTCATTACCTCACGCATGGCGGATTTAAACATCTCACGAGCTTCGCCCTCATCCTGTACGGTTTTGAACGTGCCTTCATACAGGGCAACGGTTTGATTGACCCCTGTATTTAACATCAACTTGCCCCACAGTTGGCGAGGCATATCCGCACTTACCGAATGGGGGAAATCGACTTGGTTAAACATCGTATCGACTTTTGCCACTCGTACGACTTCTTCTTTATCATCGCTCATCGCCCCAATCACCAACTGCCCTGCATCACGGTAAATCAGTTCATTGCCGACTTTGCGAGCGTCCATTTGTTGGGCGACACAATATACAATCCGCTGTTTGCCAAAATGCTGTGCCAATACCTTTTCACTGGCAATGCCATTGAGTGCGGATACGATTAGCGTATTTTCACCCAATTGACTTTGAATTAATGGTAAAACGTCTGTTAATTGATAAAATTTGGTACACACAATCACCAAATCAGCAGGCGTGTCGGTTTTCTTAAAAGTATCATTGGGTGTAATATAATTAAGCGATAACGGTTTGCCATTGACCAATAAATTATCTGTTTGGTAGCGTTTAACACGCTCACTATCTGCGACAATGCGAAGATTATCAAAGGGTAAATGCGGAGCAATAAGGCTGGCAAATAATGCCCCCAATGCCCCAAAGCCGATAATAGCGATAGTGGGTTGGTTTTTTTGTATCTTCATGGTTATCCTATTTTAAATTAGCGAAAATATGTGCTAAAGTTTAGCAGATTTTTATACAAAAACTTAAAAGGAAACAAAATGAAATTTTCAAAAATTGCATTATTAACGTCAATTATCGCTATCATGCCCCTATCACAAGTGGCTCAAGCTGATATTATTTTACCGCAAACTACCAAATTAGCTACTCAAACTGTCAGTCAAATGCCATCAATCGAGTCGCTAGAAAAACTGCTGACAGTCATGCAATTTGATAAATCTCTTGATGAAATGAATCAGCAGTCGGTTGCAATGGTCGAAGATATGATGAAAAAAGCCTTTGCCCAAATGCCAAAAGATAACAAATTAACCGATGAGCAAAATCAACAAATGCAACAAGCCGTACAACAATTTACCCAAGAATTGATTAGCGAACAAAACACCCCTGCCATGCGTCAGCAGTTTAAAAATGCGTATATTGAATCCGCCAAAGTGGTGTATAACCAACAAGAAGTGGATGCGATGTTAGCGTTTTATAGCTCACCAATGGGACAACAAATTGTCGCCAAGCAAACCCAGTTTAATATCAAAAATATGCAACAAGTCATGGCAATTACTCAACAATCACAACAACGCCTAATGACTACCAAACTACCTGTCTTAATGGAAAAAATCGAAAAAATCACCAAATCAACGCAAAAAACCACCAAAACTGTTAAACATAAAACTGGCAAAAAATAATGGCATTACCAACGATTCACACCGCCCCACTCAACTTGATTGGGGCATACTTTGTCACAGGCACAGACACCGAAATTGGCAAAACCACCACGACTGCCAATCTTGTCAAAGCCCTAGCCAAGCAAGGTCAAGCCGTGTATGCCATCAAACCTGTCACCGCAGGACTAGCCACCGATGCAAATGGCGAACCATATAGCGAAGACGCACGGCAAATTAACCAATTTGCCACCGTCACACTGCCGATGTCTGCCATTGCCCCCATTTGCCTAGCCACACCTTGCTCACCGCATATCGCAAGTCAACTAGACAATGTCGAATTACAAGCAGATACGATTGTCAACGCCATTCAAACCACGTTGCAAACTTACCCTGCCGATACGGTACTAATCGAAGGGGCAGGTGGATGGTTTACCCCCATCAATGCGAGTGAAACGTTGGCGGATGTCGCCATGCAATTGGGCTTACCTGTCATCATGGTGGTGGGTATCAAACTAGGTAGCCTTAACCATGCCATGCTTACACTACAAGCGATTTGGCAAGCAGGACTGACGGTTGACATGGTGGTGTTTAATGCGTTGGCGAATGATACCGCATTTTTGGATGAGCAAATTCGATGGCTGACCCAAGCCATTAGCCGACAAGCGGTTCATTATCAAGCTATGCCACCGCAGTGGTTATTTCAAGATTTTAATTTGCCATTAAATGAAGATTTATGTAATTTGTAATTTTATCTTTCTTATTGAAGACGCTAGACCCCTGTATTCACAGGGGTGACGAGTAATTAAAAACATTCGTCATTCCTGCGAATGCAGGAATCCAGTGTCTTTGATATAAAGCATGGTATAAAAAGATATCTTTTTTATTGTTTATCCCAAAGATTTTGTATAAAATTGTCAAGGTTTCTGCACGCCACTGCAAAACTCCTTATAATATAGGGCTTACGCAAAAATGCCATTTATAGGTTGGGTGAAAGAATCACACCCAACATAAACTATTTAAATTGTTGGGTATCGCAAGCTCTACCCAACCTACGACTTGATTAAATACGTAAGTCCTATAATAGTTTGCATTTTCTGATTAAGGCTCTTTCCAAACCAAAATTTTTTTATATAGCGTGGGTAACGCTTTGCTAACCCACGCTACATGGTGGTTTAGAAAGCGGTTTATTATTGACTTTTTATCTGGACAAGCATGTCCAAAGTGTAGCTCCCTTGCCCACCTCATTATCCAATCTTGATTTACGTCCGCTTCAACGCTTTTGGCAAAATGTGTTTGCCAATCTGCGAGCCACCGCTTTTATGTTGATTGGCTCAAAACGGGCATTTTATTGGGTCAAGCCGAGCGTTTGGCAGTTTTTATTATTTGCTATCACTGCCCTTGCCAGTAATTTTTTGTTTTCTTGGATGGCTTCGGACGAATCCACCTATTTTAACCAACAAGGGTTGATTAGCTATCTAGTCTGGCCCACGGTGATGTTAGTGGCTGGGCTGATTCTTGCCAAACGCCATCACAATGCCATGTTGATTTTTGTCCCTGCGATTTTATGGCTTGTCGCTGATACCTTTATGGCATTGCTTCAAAGCCTGTTTCAATGGTTTGGGCAGTTTGGTTGGTTGCCCGAATGGACGTATCAGATTTTACCCACGCTGTTTACTTTGTTGTTTGTGTGGCAAGCTTTGTCGCTGTTATGGATTTTTGGTAATCAGTTGCGTTGGTCGTGGCTTGAGCGTGTGCTAATCATGCTAGGGGCATTTGCGGTGTTTAGCGTGTGGCAAAAAAACGTGCAATCCGAGCCGATTTTTCAACAAAACCCTGAACAACCCTTCATTACCGAATCGGCATTTTATGCCCAACAAACCATGCTCCCAACCTTACTTAATCAGCTTGCTCCACAGCGTCAAGGGGTGGCGGATTGGTATTTTGTGGGCGTGGCAGGGCATGAGCAAGATGTGTTTCGTTCCGAAATCGAGCTGACCACCGAAATGCTTAATCAACAACTGGGCATGGCAGGGCGGTCACTCAATCTCATCAATAATCCGATGACCATGCAGGTGTTGCCAGTCGCAAGCAAAACCAGTATTGAAACGACTTTGCAAGGGGTGGCGAATAAGATGAACCGTGAGGAGGATGTGCTGTTTTTGACGCTGTCTTCGCATGGGGCGGATAATATCCTTGAAATGTCCAACCCACCGTTACAACTGGACAATGTCGATGCCAGTTGGTTACGCCAAACCCTTGATAAATCAGGGATAAAATGGCGTGTGATTGTGATTTCGGCATGTTATTCTGGGTCGTTTATTGATGAATTGCAGTCGCCCACCACATTAGTCATCACGGCGTCTGCCAAGGATAAATCCTCATTTGGCTGTAATAATGAAAGCGAATTCACTTACTTTGGGCAGGCATTTTTTGCCGAAAGTTTGCCAAAACTTAAGCGGTTTTTGCCTGCCTTTGAGGAAGCCAAAAAATCCATCGCTGGGCGTGAAAAAATGATGGGCTTTGAGCCGTCAGAACCGCAATTTGTCATCGGTGAGCAAATGCAAAAAATGCTACCAGAATTTGAAAAGACCCTAAAACCTATCCCTGTACCGCAAACCACGCAAACGGTTGCCAGTGTGCCAGCGAGCTAACTCACGTTATTTATAGTGAGTTAAATCAAAAATAAGACTTTGAAATTCTGGGCGTATGCAATACGCCCCTACAAAACTGTCTTATTTAGGACTTACGCAAAAATGCCATTTGTAGGTTGGGTGGAAGAATGACACCCAACATAAACCATTCAAATTGTTGGGTATCACAAGCTCTACCCAACCTACGATTTGGTGAAATGCGTAAGTCCTGTTATTTCTAGTTTAAACGACTATACACGCTATTTAGAATTTTCACGTGTCGCCAATAACCGCTCGTACAAAGCGATAATTTGTTCCACCGTTTGTTTTTGGCTAAATTGGGTGGTCAATGCAGGGCGTTCTTTGGCATCAAGCCGTGCTTGCACCACTTCGCATAACGCATGGGCGGTTTGTTGGTGAACCAAACCTTGCGGATACAGTTGTCTTAATAATTCTTTATAAATCCCATGATGCCATGCGACTACAGGCGTACCCAAATGCACCGCCTTTAACACACTCATGCCAATGCTTTCTGGCTCATTTGCCAAACCTAGCACCAAGCTTGCCGAGCATAGCCACTCTCGCACGTCATCACGTTTGCCAATAAATGTCATATATTTTTGCAAATTTAATGCTGTCAAACGTTGAACAAATTCCTCAAAATACATACTGGGATTGCTATCATCATCCATGATAACAATGTGAAGATTTGGCATGGTGTGCTTGAGATTACCAATGATATCAATCAACCAATGTTGACCTGTCTGACCATCAATTTCATAGGGGAAAATCAGCCATTTTTTATGCTCCAACTCGGGGTATTCCGCAAAAACTTGATGCAACCAATGCACAGACGGCTGGTGGCGATACACGTATTTTTGGCTATCGACCCCTCGATAAATACGAGTAATCCTGCCATCATCGTATTCTTTATGATGTTGCTTGATATGGGCGGATACACTATTTGACACGCTAATCAGATGGTCAACATCAAAAATGGCTTTATTGTAGGCATTAACAGGATAATAACCATAAATAGTCGCCACTGTGATTGGGCGATAATCTTCGGCAATCAAATTTAACGCCCATTTGACAATCCATGCAGGCGTACGAGAATGAATGTGAATGATATCAGGGCGAAATTGGCGTATTTGTCGCCACACACCAAACACCGAAATCAGCGTCAGCCACGAATTTTTCTCAAGATATAGCTGAGTGTAGCTACTGCCCTGCTCTTTTAGACGCTCGGCAAATTCATGGTTTGGGTCAGTGCTAGCGATGATAAGCGATTGATGCCCCTGTTTGACCAGCGAGCGAGTGAGCTTCAGAATGCTTCGCTCGTCTTCGTTATGGTGTAAGGATGAGAGTAAACGCAAGATTTTCATGCAATTTTTGGATGGGTGAGGATGATGTAGTGGTTAGTATAGTAGAATTTAAAAAAATAAAAAGGATTTAATTGGGGGAATTAAATCCTTTTGGGTGACAAGCTGAGTTTTTTATTGTAATGGTTATTTTGTTATTATTGTCCGTTTTTATTCGGCTATTTGCCGTTTTTTGTTTTCCTTTGATTGATATAATACCGATTGAATATTGCAAATCCATGACATTGTTAAGGATTAAAATGTAGCGAAATGTAACTGATTTTTAACCAAAATTCCCATTGACAAACAAAAAATTTTAATTTTTAACATTGAAAGTTATTCCCACAACACCATATAAAAGTTAATCAAAACATAATAAGGAATAACAAATGCAATTCGACAAATTTACCAACGCCTTACAATCCGCCGTTCAGCAAGCCCAAAGCCTTGCCGTTGGGCGTGACAACACCAGCATTGAGCCGATTCATCTCCTCTCGATTCTGCTCGGTGACGAAAGCAACGCCAACATCTACGAGCAAGCAGGGGCGAACCTTGCGACCCTCAAAACCGAAGTACAAAAATCACTCGACAGCCAAGCCGTGATTGGCACGCCCACAGGCGAAGTCAATCTTAGTCCAAACTCGGTCAAAGTGCTAAACCTCGCCGAACGCCACGCCCAAAAAGCAGGCGACAACTTTTTGGCAATCGACTGGGTACTGGTCGCCCTTGCCGAAACAGGCGATACTGCCAAAATCTTGAGCAAAGCAGGGGTAAACGAGCCGAAACTTCGCCAAGTAATCAACTTTATTCGTGGGGGTGACAAAGTGAACCAACAAAATGCCGAAGACCAACGTGATGCACTTAACAAATACACCATCGACCTCACCGCACGAGCGGAAAGTGGCAAACTTGACCCTGTGATTGGGCGTGATGACGAGATTCGCCGTACCATTCAAGTATTGTCAAGACGCACCAAAAACAACCCTGTCCTTATCGGTGAACCAGGGGTGGGTAAAACCGCCATTGTCGAGGGGCTTGCCCAAAAAATCGTCAATGGTGATGTACCCGAAGGACTGCGTAACAAACAAGTGTTGTCGCTTGATTTGGGGGCATTGATTGCAGGGGCGAAATTCCGTGGCGAATTTGAAGAACGTCTAAAAGGCGTGTTAAATGATTTGGCAAAATCAGACGGACAAATCATCCTGTTTATTGACGAAATTCATACCATGGTTGGGGCAGGCAAAGCAGACGGAGCAATGGACGCAGGTAATATGCTAAAACCTGCCCTTGCTCGTGGTGAATTGCACTGTGTAGGGGCGACTACACTTGATGAGTACCGCCAATATATCGAAAAAGATGCCGCCCTTGAACGCCGTTTTCAAAAAGTCTTGGTCGATGAGCCAAGCGTGGAAGACACCATTGCGATTTTGCGTGGGCTAAAAGAGCGGTACGAGTTACATCATGGCGTGGATATCCAAGACAGTGCCATTATCGCCGCCGCTCGGATGAGTAACCGCTATATCACCGACCGTATGTTGCCCGACAAAGCCATCGACTTGATTGACGAGGCTGCCAGCCGTCTAAAAATGGAACTCGATAGCAAGCCAGAGGCATTGGGCAAACTCGATAGCCGTCTGATTCAGCTAAAAATGCAACGAGAAAGCCTAAAAAATGAAGACGATGCAGGGGCAAAATCGCAGTTGCAATTATTGGATAATCAAATTGGCGACTTAGAAAAACAATATGCCGATTTGAATGAAGTTTGGCAAGCTGAAAAAGCCCTTGTCAAAGGTAGCCAACAGCTTAAAGACGAACTCGACAAAGCCCGTATTGCTTATGACAAAGCCCAACGTGAGGGCGATTATGAAACCATGAGCAAGCTACAATACGAAACCATTCCGCAACTGGAAAAACGTATCAAAGAGTCGGATTTAGCCGAGCAAAATGGCGATATGAGCAATGTTAAATTGTTGCGTAACAAAGTCACCGAAAACGAAATTGCCGAAGTGGTGAGTGCCTCGACTGGCATTCCTGTTGCCAAAATGATGCAAGGCGAACGTGAAAAGCTCTTGACTATGGAAAACAAACTGCATGAACGTGTGGTCGGTCAAGATGAGGCGGTCAAAGCCGTTGCCGATGCGGTACGCCGTAGCCGTGCAGGGCTGTCTGACCCCAATCGTCCAAGCGGTTCGTTCTTATTCCTAGGGCCAACAGGCGTGGGTAAAACCGAACTGACCAAATCGCTTGCCAGCTTCTTGTTTGACGATGAAAACGCCATGATTCGCATTGATATGTCAGAATTTATGGAAAAACACAGTGTCAGCCGTCTAGTCGGTGCACCTCCAGGGTATGTCGGTTATGAAGAAGGTGGGGTATTGACCGAGGCAGTCCGCCGTAAACCGTATAGCGTGGTGCTATTTGACGAAGTGGAAAAAGCCCATCCAGACGTGTTTAATATCTTGCTACAAGTGTTGGATGACGGACGTTTGACCGACAGCCAAGGGCGTGTGGTGGACTTTAAAAATACCGTGATTATCATGACCAGTAACCTTGGCTCAAACCGTATCCAAGAACTCACCCAAGAGGGTGAAAGCTATGCGGTCATCAAAGAGGCGGTATTGGATTCAGTCAATCAGCATTTCCGCCCAGAATTTATCAACCGTATTGATGAAATCGTGGTGTTCCATCCGCTTGGACAGGCTCAAATGGCAGGTATTGCCGATATTCAGTTGGCACGTCTGCGTAAACGTTTGCAAGAACGTGAAATGAATATCATGCTGTCGGATGAGGCGATGAGCCAGTTGGTGCAAGTGGGCTATGACCCTGTGTTTGGGGCAAGACCGCTAAAACGTGCGATTCAGCAAGAAATCGAAAATCCGCTATCGGTGAAACTGTTGGCAGGGGAATTTGTCGCAGGGGATACCATCAAAGTGGATGTCGATGCTCATAATGAATTGGTGTTTGATAAATTAAGAATGAGTTGATTTTAGCTACAAAAAACCGCTCTCAGATGGGGGCGGTTTTTTATTTTTTACTTTATCATTGTACTAGAACATGATATGTTAACTACCTTATTTTTTGGAGTGAACATTCATGCCAGCCCAACGCCAGTCCATTGCTTATGATTATTTAATCAACCTCATTGCCAACACCCAGTCCACCAATCAAATTACCGACATCCTCTCAGCGATTTTAAGTGATAAAGAACAACTGGAAATTGCCAACCGTGTGTTAATTTTTGCACTGCTTCAGCAAGGCTTGCCCCAACGTGAAATTGCCGAGCGTCTGGGCGTGGGTATTGCTACCGTGTCACGAGGGGCGAAGGCGTATAGCCAACATCAAGTTGCTGAGTTACTACCTAATTTAATTTTAGTTCAGTAAAGGTAGATTTGGGATTGCCTACCACTCAATAAAATATTAAAGCTCTTTCCATATCCAACTTTTGCCACAATATATCGTGGTTAACGCTTTACTCACCCATGCTACTCAGCGGTTTGGAAAGAATTCTATTAATAAGAATCTTTTTAATTTTTATTCTCTTTTACAACACTTAAAAATAAACTAGTCAGTTCTCTGTTATGCGTTTGATAGATAGTTATTTAAGTATTTAAAATTGCTATAATTTGCCACCATTTTTTCGTCACTTATTATTTCAAAGTCAAGGGTAATCACATGAAATTTTCTGCACATCTTAGATTACCTATCGCCATTGGCTTGACCATGCTTGTTACCAGTTGTAGCCAGCCTCAAAACCAAACCGAAGCACCAAAAAATGAGCATTCAAAACAAGCCTCAAACACGGCTAGCCAACCCACATCTGGCTCATCAACGCTAAAGGTCGCTATCACAGGGAATACCCCACCCTTTGCTTTTATGGATGAAAAGGGCAAGCCACAAGGTATTGATATTGATATAATTAAGCAAATTGGTGAGTTGGAAGGCTTTGATGTCACCTTCCAAACCCAAAGCTGGAACGGTATGTTTCAACAGGTTGAAACAGGCAAAAGCGACTTAGCGGTATCCGGCATTTCATACAGTGATGAACGTAACCAAAAATACGCCCTATCACAATCGTATTTTTACAACCCCACGTCTGCAGTTTATACCCCAAAAAATAACATCCAATCGGTTAATGATTTAGTGGGCCTAAAAATTGCCGCTGTCGATGGTGGTAAATCACTAAAAATTGCTCAAAGTGCCAAAAATGCCACCGTCCTGCAAGAAACCACGCCCTATTTATTATTACAAAAAATCGCTCGTAAAGAAGCAGATGTGGCGATTTATGACCAACCTGTATGGACTTATATGGTCAAAAATCACCCAGAATATCAGCTTAAAGTCACACCTTTAGAATCTGCTAATGAGCCTAGTACCCAAACTGTGATTTTGATGAAACAAGGCAACACCGAGCTACAAAGCAAAATCAACGATGGTCTAACCAAACTCAAACAGCAAGGAAAACTCACTGATATTGAGAAAAAATGGATGGGGTCAACCGAAGGCACAACCACTGCGACCGCCTCTGTGACTGGCAAGGTATCGTGAATCAAATTCCCAATAGCATGGATTCACGCCATGCTATTTTTTTGGCTTATTTTCACCAAACCTTCACAAAAAAAATTGCTAAAATACATAAATACCGCTACAATAAATAGTATATTTCAACATACTAGAACACTGAAACAAGCGATTTTTTATGAATCATTTATCCCCAAACAAACTGCAAATCCCTAGCAAACCCAATCTTATAAAACTCGCCCAAGACATTGATTTTTTTGAGTTATTCAAGCGTATCGAAGCCAAATACGACACTTGTTTTTTGCTCGAATCGTTGGGCGAAGACAGCCATATCTCACGCCACCATGCCATTGGTTTTGCCCCTGCCAAGACCATTTTTGCTCGTGACCACCATACTTTAGCCATTACCGACAATCACACAGGCGAAACGCTCAACTACCCTTGTGATAACCCTTATCACCTACTCCGTGACATCACGCCACAGCACGTCATCGCTCGCAATCACACAGGCGGTTTGGTGGGCTTTATGGGCTTTGACAGCATTAACTTTTTTGAGCCAAGCCTTACCGTGCAAAGTAGCGAGCTGTTTGAGCCGTTTAAATTTGGCGTATATTTAGACGGTTTAAGTTTTGACAAAATGACTGGGGAAATTTTTTATTTTTATTATGATACCCCTGAACAAAGCAACCGCATGGACGAGATTAAGGCGTTATTGGACACGCCAACGCCCAATTATGAACGTCCAACGGTCGCATTTTTGGGCGATGGCATGAACAAAGCCCAACACGCCAGCACGGTGGCAAAGGTCAAAGAAGACATCAAAGCAGGGCTGATTTTTCAATGTGAAGTGGGCTTTAAATCGCATTATCACATCACAGGCGATAGCTTGCCGATTTATGCCAAACTGCGTGAGGTCAATCCGTCACCGCATATGTATTTTGTCAAATTTGGTGAGCAGAAAATCATCGGTGCATCGCCAGAGTTGCTGTTCCGTCTGCGAAATGGCGAGATGGAAACCTTTCCATTAGCAGGCACAGCCAAACGTGGCAAGGACGAGGCACAAGACCGTCAATTGGCAAGGGCGTTATTGAATGACCCCAAAGAAATTGCCGAGCATAATATGTTGGTGGATTTGCACCGCAATGACATTGGGCGTGTGGCACAGTTCGGCACGGTCAAGGTGCGAAATCTCATGGATATTAAGCGGTTTTCGCACGTTCAGCATATTTCGAGCGAAATCGTGGGGATTCTTGACCCCAAGCATGATATGTTTACTGCCCTTGCCAGTAATTTTCCTGCGGGGACGTTGTCGGGTGCGCCTAAGATTGAGGCGATTAAGATTATCAATGAGCTAGAACCCGATGGGCGTGGGGCGTATGGTGGGGCGTTGGGGCAGTTTTCGTTTAATGGCGATTGTATTTTTGCGATTCCGATTCGGTCGTTGTTTATGAAAGGTGAACAGGCGTATGCTCAGACTTGTGGTGGGAATGTGTATGACTCGAATGCTGAGGATGAGTATGAGGAAATCGTGCGGAAATTGTCAGCGATGAAAGTCGTGTTGAGTAATTTTATGGATTAAAATATTGTAGATTTTTACCTCATTGAAACTTCTGCTAAAATACACCTATGTTAAAAATAATCAAGGGGAACAAGCATGATACAAGCCAATTTAAACCATATTTCACCGCAAATTTTACAAAAGTTAAATGCCCTTGCCGTCCAACAGAACATGAGTGTTGAGGTCTATCACGAGCAAGTGCTTGATTTTTGGATAGAATTTGCCAATCGTTGGGTAAATTTCAATCCTACAGCAAATACAGCCTCACCGCTTAAAGTCCAAGAAGTCTTAACCGAACCCCAATTAACTATTCCAAACTTACAACAAGCGATTGATAACACACCAAGTTTTTTACAGCATTTATTAGCGATGCCAGCTATTGAAGGACATGATGATTTATTTGAGCGTAACGATGAAGCAAGGGAAATTGACGTGGATGATTTAGATTTTGGGGAAACATTGTGATTTTACCTGTCGAGAGTAAACCGTTTAAACTTGCACAAAATATGTTTCTGCTAGATACCAATGTGATTAGTGAACTCAAAAAACGACCACCTAATGCAGGCGTAATAAAGTTTTTTGAAAAACTCCAAGAAAGTAAAAAGACCTTTTTTATTAGTGCGATTACACAAGGCGAATTATTGGCAGGTGTTGAAAAACTGTACCAACGTAATGACATTGAGCAAGCCAAACGCTATGAACAATGGATACATCTTTTTTTGGATACCTATCAACCAAATATTTTAGATTTTAACCAAGAATGTGCCAAAGTATGGGCAACCCTCATGGGTAAAAATAATCAAAACCCCATTGATAAACAAATCGGTGCAACGGCATTGGTCTATGATTTGACGTTAGTCACTCGCAACATTAAACATTTTAGCGATACGCCTGTACAACTGCTGAACCCTTTTTACTAATTGGACATACCTTTACCATGAACGTATTAATCATCGACAATTACGACAGCTTTACCTTTAACCTTTACCAATATGTTGGCGAAATTTTATCTGAACAGATTCAGCCATTTAGCGTTATTGTCAAACGCAACAACGAAATCACCTTAGACCAAGTCAAAGCCATGAACCCAGACCGCATTATCATCTCCCCCGGTCCGGGGTCGCCAGACGATGAAGCCTATTTTGGTGTGTGCGGACAAGTCATTACCGAAATGGGTAAAACCACACCGTTACTGGGCGTGTGCCTTGGTATGCAGGGAATTGCTCACTTTTTTGGGGGCAAAGTCGTACGAGCCAAAATCCCCATGCACGGCAAAACCTCACCGATTCGCCATGATGAACAAGGCGTATATCAAGGCTTACCACAAAATATGGACATCATGCGGTATCATTCATTGATGGTGGAAGCGGAAAGTTTACCTGACCGTCTTGAAGTCACCAGTATTGTATCGAGTGAGCAGAATCAAGATAAAACCCTGCGTGAAGCCAGTCTTGCAGGGGATGAAATCATGGGGATTCGCCATAAAGTCTATCCAATTCAAGGCGTGCAGTATCACCCAGAATCCTTTGCTACGGAAGGGGCGAAACGCTTGCTAAAAAACTTTTTATTGCAAAGTTAAGATAAAAATATGAAACAATTTGAGATTTTTTTAAACGGTTATAAAGTCGGTGATTACACCCAAACGGTTTACGATTTTCCAAGTACAATAGGCAATTTTCAACGCCAACCATTGCCTAATGCAGAATTAGAAACGTTACTCAATGCTTATATCAAATTTTGCCTTGAAGCAGAAACGATTGGCTCAAACTGTGATTATGGTGAGGCATGGGACGATTATTTTTTTGCCCATGAAAATGAGCATTTATATTTGATTGATAAGGCAAAATGGCAAGCCAAACCACCCAATAAAGAGCCTTTTGACATTACCGTTCCGATTTTTTATAGCGAAAATGAAATCATGTTTCGCTAAATTTATGATTTTAAAGCATTAATAAAACCACTGACAAAATCGCCCCTACCCCAACAAATGCCAATCCACGTTTAAAAATCTTGGAACTTGGGGCAAATAAAAAGAAACTCGACAATACAAAAAACAATAGAGCGACCCCAAATACGATATTTAATCCACCCATACTACCTTTGGATGGTGCTTTGTGAAAATCATTCATTTTCTCAAGTACCATTGGCAATTTTTTGACCGTATAAACCGTTTCACCAGTCACCGTGTTATATTGTCCATCTCTAAAAAATGCCGTATCCCCTTCACGTTTACCAAATTCAATGAATTTTAAATGTAACTCTTTCGCCAGTTTTTTCTCATCCAATTGTGGGGCGACTTTGGTGATGATGGTCTTTTCTGATTTTAACAAATCGGTATCTCGAAATACCAAAATCACACCGCTCAAGGCATACACTAGCATAATCCCTGCCATAAAAAACCCAATATAGCGATGTCCAATTCGCATCCAAATCCGAAAGTCTTTCATTGTCATAAACTCAATCCTCCAGTAAAAATTTGTTGCCATTATCCAATATTTTTATGAGAATGTAAATTATAATCATTATCATTTAATTAATTTTTTAGAGGCAAATAAAAACCCCTTCTTGTTGCCAAAAAGGGGGCTTGATAAAAGTTAAAAAAAACTTTAAAGATTATTCGCCATGCCCAGTAATATTTGGACGGTCAGCACCTAGCCAGCCGTACAATGCACCACCAATCGCACCGCCAATGATTGGGGCTACCCAAAACAACCACAACTGGCTCAATGACTGACCGCCAACGAACACGGCAACCGCTGTTGAGCGAGCAGGGTTCACTGAGGTATTGGTCACAGGAATGCTGATGAGGTGAATCAAGGTCAAGCCTAGACCAATCGCAATCGGTGCAAAACCTGCTGGGGCGTTTTTATGGGTAGAACCCATAATGATAATCAAGAAAATCGCCGTCAACACCACTTCGGTGACAAACGCTGACATCATGCTGTATTTACCTGGGGAAAAATCACCAAAACCATTGGTGGCAAATGCCCCTGCTGAGGTTGGGTCGATGCTGAATGTCCCTGTGCCTGATGCGATGATGTATAAAATCAATGCACCAAAGATACCGCCCAACACTTGAGCCACGATATATGGGGCAAGTTCGTTTTTGGGGAAGCGATTACCCATCGCAAGACCGATGCTGACCGCAGGGTTAAAGTGACCGCCAGAGATATGACCGAAGGTATAAGCCCCTGTCAATACGGTCAAACCGAACGCCAACGCCACGCCCAAAAAGCCAATTCCTAATGGGTTGCCATCACCACCAAAGTTGGCAGCCAAGACCGCACTACCACAGCCACCGAACACCAGCCACATTGTACCGAGGAACTCGCCAGTTAATTTTTTTGCTAACATAATCAAGCCTTATGAATAGGATACGACTATCCTAAAAAAATAGTTTTTAAAATTTTTAAGTTTATCTTAATAAATTTTGGGCATTATAATGTAACGCCCCCTATTATTTGTAGGTGTTTTTAGTAACCGAATCTTGCAGGCTTATCGTTTCGTTAGCCGTTTATCACGCCATGATATGCTGTCCACCATCAACAGGAATCACCGTGCCTGTGATTTTGCTCGCCGCATCACTGACCAAAAATGCCGCCAATCCGCCCACATCACTGGCATGCACATGATGATGAATCGGTGCTTGCTCGGCTGCTCGCTGTAGTAGCTCGTCAAAGCGGTCAATGCCTGAGGCAGCACGTGTGATAATTGCTCCAGGGGAAATCGCATGCACACGAATGTCTTTTTTGCCCAATTCTGCCGCCAAATAACGCACGCTACTTTCTAATGCGGCTTTGACAGGCCCCATCATATTGTAGTGGTCAACGACTCGCTCAGAGCCATAAAATGTCACGGTTAGCAAGCAACCACCGTCTTTCATCAAGGGTTCGGCAAGTTTGGCAGTTTTGATAAATGAATGGCTTGAGATGGTCATGGCTTGGTTAAAGCCGTCCGCTGTACAGTCCACCACACGAGCGTGTAGGTCTTCTTTGGGAGCAAAAGCGATGGAATGTAACACAAAGTCGACTTTGCCCCAAGCTTGTTCGAGCTTGTGAAAAACGTTTTCCAAATGCCCTTCTTCTCGCACGTCACAAGGTTCAAAAATTTGGCACTTTAGCTCATCGACTAAGGGTTGGGTGTAGGTTTTGGTTTTTTCATTGAGGTAGGTGACAGCCACTTCCGCCCCTTGAGCGACAATGGCTTTGGCACAGCCGTAAGCGATAGATTGGTCGTTGGCGATGCCGATGATAAGCCCTTTTTTGCCTGTTAAATCGAAAATACTCATGTGCGAGTCCTTATAGGTATGGTTTTGATTGTTTTGAATGGTACGTTGTTATTATCAAATATTTATGACTAAATGCCCTGTTACTACTACAGTGAATTAAATCAAAAATAAGACTTTAAATTTTGGGCGTATGCAATACGCCCAAAATTTAAAGTCTTATTTCTAGTTTAAACGACTATATTTAAACAGCAAATAATGACAATTCGTTGAAATCAATCATCATAACTGGTTAAATCCGTATCATATTTAGACTTTTATTGGTCATAAATAAACCAAAAAGCGATAAAACCGATGGTTTTATCGCTGAACCTTAAACCCATAAATTTCACGATTTATTTTTTTAATACATACGCATAAGCCAATTTACGTCCTTTATCATCGTATTCCCAATACACCCCCTGCACTTCTGGCTCAAAGCCCTGCAAGATATTCACGCCCTCTTCGAGTGCCAAGAAATACTCCAGCACCGCCCCATCCCACACTTCACCCGGAACGATACAATATACCCCCGGTGGATACGGCAACGCCCCTTCCATCGCCACACGCCCTTGAATTTGACGCAGTGGTACAAGTTCAATGTCATTGCGAATAAAGGCATTATGAGCATCAAAAGCACTCATGGCGACTTTGGGGCGATGTTCTCGCTCAAACATTTGTTTTTGCAGTTTATTGAGTTGATTTTTCGCATAAAAATTGTGCATTCTTTGACACAATTCATTGATAGATAGCTTGCGATATTGCGGATAGGCTTTGGCAAGAGTCGGCAATACTTGGCTAACTGGGCTATTTTCACGAATATGCTTTTCAAAGCGTACAATGCGAGCGACCAAATGCTGAAATTTTGCCAAAGTTTCAGCAGGGGTCAGCAAAAATAAAATCGAGTTTAAATCCGCCTTTTCTGGAATCACCGAGCTTTCACGCAGATAATGAGCCAGTATCGAAGCAGGAATACCAGTTTCTTCATACTCACCTGTTTCCATGTCAATACCGGGCGTGGTTAATAGCAATTTACAAGGGTCGATAAAATATTGGTCGTCCGCATAATGCTCAAAATCGTGCCACCTTGCCCCTGCCTCAAAACGGAAAAAACGAATATCATTGGCGATCGTTTCAGTGTCGTAATCTTGCCAATTTTTGCCATCAATTTTGGGCGGTACAAACGGCAAAATCATGGTACAGGTATCAAGCAGCATTTTACGAGCCTCAATACCACCGACCACACATTCATGCCACATCCGTTGCCCTGCCTTGCCTTCGTGCATTTTAGCATTGACATCTAGCGAGGCAAATAGCGGATAAAATGGCGAAGTCGAAACGTGCATCATAAAGGCATTGTTAAAGCGTTTATGATTGACATAGCGAGCTTGACCGCTGATATGGTTGTCTTTTTTGTGAATTTGCGAGGCTTGCGAAAACCCTGCTTGTTGTTTATGCACAGACTGAGTGACCAAAATTCCGGGGTCATTTTCGTTAAGTTCAAGCAGTAAAGGCGAGCAGTCACGCATCATCGGAATAAACTGCTCATAGCCGACCCACGCACTGTCAAACAAGATATAATCACACAAATGCCCAATTCTATCGACTACTTGGCGAGCGTTATAAATCGTGCCGTCATACGTGCCAAGCTGAATCACGGCTAGGCGAAATGGACGCTCGTTATCGGCTTTTTGTGGGGCGACTTCGGCAATACGCTGACGGATTTCGGCTTCATCAAAGCAATGGGCAGGAATTCCCCCAATCAAACCATACGCATTGCGGTCGGTTTCGAGATACACAGGGGTCGCCCCTGCCATCGTCAATGCCCCTTGATATACTGATTTATGGTTATTACGGTCAAACAATACCAAGTCGCCATGTGCCAATAATGCCCCAATGGCGATTTTATTGGAGGATGATGTACCATTTAGCACGAAGTAAGTCTTATCCGCATTAAACACTTTAGCGGCGTGGGCTTGTGCCTCGAACGCAGGGCCTTCATGGATGAGCAAATCGCCCAATCGCACATCGGCATTACACGAATCGGCACGGAATAAAGTTTCACCAAAGTACAAATAAAAACGTCTGCCAGACGGATGCTTACGGAAAAACTGCCCGCCTTGATGCCCCGGACAGTCAAAGGCAGCATTGCCATAATCAGTATAATCCATCAAGGCTTGGAAAAACGGTGGGTCAAGCGTGTCGATATAATCACTGGCGGCGGCATTGACCAATTGTCCGTTATAAAACTTTTGGTCATCGGCAAGCTCAAGCACGCCATACACATTGGGTAGCCACTCATCTGGCACGACATCGCCATACGGCAGGGCGACAAAAATCGGAATGTTAAATCCCAAATCCTCGATTTCTTGATAAACACGTGGCAAATCCGCCATTGTCACCACGATACTGGCAATATTGGTAAAGTCGGTGGATTCAAGGTCGATTAATTTGTATTTGCACTCAAGAGCGTATTCAATATCGTTGCTAATGGCGATTTTCATAAATTTTCCTTATTTTTAATCAATCCTGCTATCTTAACGTAAATCCCTTTTGGTAAATAGTGCAAAATTGCAAGCCCTTATTCGCCTAATGATTGCCCTAACTTTTTCGGTCAAATCGTGTTAAAATAATCCACAATGACAATAATGTTTATAAAAAAATAACGATTTAACGCATATCAAAACCCATCATAACAATATTTTTAGCAACGAGAACAACAACTTATGAATCCTATCATTGAATACGCCCAAGCCGATGTGGCGATTATCGGTGCAGGTGGGGCAGGTTTGCGTGCCGCTATCGAAATCGCTCGCAATGACCCACAAGCCTCGATTGCCCTTATTTCCAAAGTCTATCCCATGCGTAGCCATACGGTCGCTGCTGAAGGCGGTGCTGCTGGTGTGGTGCGTGATGATGACAGCCTTGACAATCACTTTAATGACACTGTATCAGGTGGCGACTGGCTGTGCGACCAAGATGTTGTGCAGTATTTTGTCGAACACGCTACCGAAGAGATGATTCAGCTTGAGCATTGGGGCTGTCCGTGGTCACGCCTACCGGATGGTCGTGCCAATGTCCGCCGATTTGGGGGCATGAAAATCCCTCGCACTTGGTTTGCTGCCGACAAAACAGGCTTTCACATTCTGCATACCCTTTTTCAAACTTCCCTACAATATCCGAGTATCAAACGCTTCGATGAGCATTTTGCGTTGGATTTATTGGTGGAAAATTATGAGTTAAAAGGCGTATTGGTATTTGATATGCAAAATGGCGTGGTGCGTGCCATCGCTGCCAAAAGCGTGATTATCGCCACAGGTGGTGCAGGGCGTGTGTTCCAGTACAACACCAATGGCGGTATCGTCACAGGCGATGGTATGGCGTTGGCGTATCGTCACGGCTTGCCATTGCAAGACATGGAATTTGTGCAATATCACCCCACAGGCTTACCCGGCTCTGGGATTTTGATGACCGAAGCCTGTCGTGGCGAAGGTGGGATTTTGACCAATAAAGACGGCTATCGCTATTTACAAGATTATGGGCTAGGGCCTGAAACCCCACTCGGTGAACCCAAAAACAAATACATGGAACTGGGGCCTCGTGACCGTTTATCGCAAGCCTTTTATCACGAATGGAAAAAAGGTCGCACCATCGAAACCGCTCGAGGGGCGGTGGTTAATTTGGATTTACGTCATTTGGGCGAAGCCTATATCAATGAACGCTTACCATTTATTCGCTCATTGTCCAAAAAATTTGTCGGCGTTGACCCTGTGACCGCCCCCATTCCTGTACGTCCAACCGCTCACTACACGATGGGCGGTATCAAAACCGATATCCGTTGCCAAACCCCATTGGCAGGGCTATTTGCCATCGGTGAATGTGCGTCTGTGGGCTTGCATGGGGCAAACCGACTGGGTTCAAACTCACTGGCAGAGCTATCGGTGTTTGGTAAAGTGGCAGGCGAAAACGCCCTTGCACACGCCAGTCAACAAGCCTTTGCCGATAAAAACCAACTCATGCAACTGGCTCAACTGGGCTTTGCCCCATTTTTACGCTTATTAACCCAAACCGAGGGGCAAGAAAATCCTGCCTTGATTCGTCATGATTTGGGGCTGTTAATGGAAACCCATATCGGTATTTATCGTAGCCATGACGATTGTGAGCAAGCCAAACGCAAAATTGCCGACCTCAAAGCCCGTTATCAAAACGTCAAAGTCACTGATAAAAGCCTTGTATTTAACACCGACTGGCTGACCGTGATTGAGCTTGGCTTTTTGCTCGATGTCGCAGAAGCGATGATTTATAGTGCGGACGCTCGCACCGAATCTCGTGGCTCACACCAACGCCTTGACTACACCGAACGCAATGACAGCGACTTTTTACGCCATAGCTTGGCATATTATAACGACCGCCAACCACCCGATATCCGCTACGCCCCTGTGACCATCACCAAATCACAACCTGCACAGCGAGCCTATGGTGAAGCAGGTGAGAAAAAATAAAATAATTGGCTTTTTTGATAATCAAACGAGAATATTATGCAAAACAAAATAACATCCGAAACGCTTGGTAACATCACCATCGAAGTTTTGCGTTACCGTCCAGAACAAGACAGCGAATTATGGTGGCAACCCTTTGAGGTCGAATGGACGCAAGATATGTCGATTCTTGACGCACTGCTTTATATCAAAGACCGCTTTGCCCCAGACCTCGCCTTTCGTTGGTCATGCCGTATGGAAGTCTGTGGCTCGTGTGGCATGGTGGTCAATGGCGTACCTAAATTGGCGTGTTCGACCTTTGTCCGTGACTACGCCAGCCTTGGTAAAATCAGCATTGGGGCATTAGACCAACTCCCCATCGAAAAAGACTTGGTGGTCGATGTCAATCCATTTATCGAAAAACTCGAATCCATCAAGCCCTACATCATCAATGCGATGGTCAATCCCAGTATTGCCAACGCAGATGGGGCGATGGCAAGCAAAATCCCAGAGCAAGTCGCACCCCAAAAAGAATTTAAACAAACCCCAGCCCAACTTGCCAAATTCAAGCCTTATACCATGTGTATCAACTGCTTGCTATGCTACCAAGCCTGTCCGCAAGTCGGCTTAAACGCCAACTTCTTAGGGCCAGCCGCTTCTGCCCTTGCTCATCGCTACAACCTTGATAACCGTGACACAGGGGCAAGCCAGCGTTTTAGCGTGTTAAACAAAGCCGATGGCATTTGGCCTTGCACCTTTGTCGGCTACTGCTCCGAAGTCTGCCCAAAACACGTTGACCCAGCAGGGGCGATTCAGCAAACCAAAGCCGCCGCCGTACCCTATTGGGCAAAATCGCTATTTGGTAATAATAACTGATTGAAAATAATATAGTGAATTAAATCAAGAATAATACGTTGAGATTTTGGGCGTATGCAATACGCCCCTACCTAACCCTAACGGCTTTATTCTTAATTTAAATGACTATCATTGAAAGGGGGAAATAATATGACAACAACCACAAAAACCGATATTTCACCAACGAATATGCCCCAAGCCATTGATACCGCCATTAATGAGCAACTGGCAACGGACAATCACCTGAGTATGCAGGTGCGTAAGCCCTATATCAAGCCACAGCCTGCCGACTGGTATCAGCATAATGGATTTTTTAAACGCTATATGCTTCGAGAACTCACCGCCGTGCCTGTCGCCCTTGAAGCCCTTAATCTGTTTTGGGGCTTGGCAAGTCTAGCAGGCAGTGCAAGCCAATGGCAACACTGGGTCAATGTACAAAGCAATGTATTGATGATAGTTTTTCATCTGATTGTCATTGTTGCAGGATTGTTTAACAGCAAAACTTGGTTTGAAGCCATGCCAAAAGCCGTACGCATCCAACAAGGCGAAAAATTTGTCGCTAATAACGTGCTAATTGGCGGTAGCTGGGCGACATTGGCAGTGATTTTATTGGCGTTGTGCGGTATTGTCGCCTATTTTTCATAACAAAGATTAAAAATTAAAGGTCTAAACCATGAGCGAAAAACATCTTAAGCCGATTTATTGGGGTATCTTTTCGGTCGGTGGGACAGTCGCCGCCCTTGCCCTTGCCCCACTGGTGTTGGTCATTTGTCTATTGTTACCGTTAGGCATCTTGGGTAATGCCGACACGTTTTATCAAAATGTGCATAATTTTATCGCCAATCCGTTGGTCTATGTTGTATTGGTAGGGCTGATTTTTACCTTGCTATGGCATGGCGTGCATCGGTTTTATTATATTTTGCATGATATGCACATTCATGTCGGCAATGGCGTGCGGTTATTTTTCTATGCCATCGCTATTATTGCCTTTGTGATGTGTTTGTATTGTGGTTTGATAAAATAAACCCTGTTGAAAAATTATTTTGGGGCTTAAGGCTTATACAATAAGCCCCTACAAAATGGTTTTAATTTGTCATTGAGCTGGCGATATAATATTTTTTGCAAAAATATAAAAATATTGCAAAAAACACTTGACGTAAAAAACAAATATCTATATCATACGCACCACTTCGACATTAACGGTGAAAGCGGTCGAAGTCACGATTAAGCAATTGCTTAAAAGTGTCTAGTGTCCCCATCGTCTAGAGGCCTAGGACATCGCCCTTTCACGGCGGTAACCGGGGTTCGAATCCCCGTGGGGACGCCAATTTTTACTTGACGGTAAAATGATAAAAGCCATTACTTCATTGTAGTGGCTTTTTTGTTTGCTGATTTTTATTTTTCTCTAAACTGAATCATAACGTATTAACGCCCTGATGTGTTAGGAACACTTCCGCAAACATCAAATCCTCTGGAAAGGTCAGTTTAATATTGCTATGACTGCCCTCAACCAACAGCGGATATTCCTCATTCCCCAATTTATTGGCAAAATACTCAAACAAACTTGCTTCATCAGTAAACGGAATAGCCTGCTCAATGGCTTGGCTTAAATAGTCATACAGCTTGGCAAGCGGAAAAATTTGCGGTGTCTGTGCCAACCACAACTGACTACGGTCAATCGTGGTTTTGGCTAACACTTGATTATCTTGTTCAATGATTTGCTTCACCGTATCTCGCACAGGTACAGCCAAAATCCCCCCTGCACTACTCGCTATATCCGCATCCGTCACCGACTGTATCAACTTCTCGATATCTTGGGGCAACACACAAGGGCGAGCCGCATCGTGAATCAGCACCCAATCTTGGCTTTGTGCTAGCGTATCCAAACTTTGCCAAATCGTTTGCACCCCATTAAACACCGAATTCATCCGTTCTGCTCCACCGATGACCCAATGAATCGGCATCGCAAAATCAAGGGTTTTGGCAACCTCATCTTCATTTGAAACGACTAAATAGCAGTCTGTTAAATCATTCACTTGGCTTAACGCATAAAGGCTATGCTGTAGCACGGTTTTGCCGTGGATGGGGGTGTATTGTTTGGGTTTGCTCGTGCCGAAGCGTTTACCCACGCCTGCTGATACCACAATGCAATGAATCGTCATCAATGCGTCTCTTCTGGATTGATAGGGGCTTGAGGGGTAGCGTTAGTGTATTGGCTATCAATTTGTGGTGGAATCGTGCCTTCAGTGGAATAAACCGTTGGTGCGGTGGACATTTGCACGAATGTTTCGCCTTGTTTGATTAGCCCTAAATCTGAGCGAGCGTGTTCCTCCACGGCTTCTACCCCACTTTTAAGGTCTTGCACATCCGCCAATAGCACTTGGTTAGCTTTTTGCTGTTCACTATTGATATAGGTCTGCTCGTGGATTTGTTTGTTAAGTCGATTCAGGTCACTTCGCCCATTCGTGCCAAACCAATATTGATATTGCAACGCCAATAGAACAACGATGGCAAAGATTATCATAAAAAGTTGGCGAATATAGGTCATGGGTTGGCTCAAGGGTGTTTACTAAAAGAGTGATTGCTAAAAACTGATAAATTTTCGCCTAATTACCGCAAAATACTAGGCGAGGCTATTGTAGCAAATTCAACACATTGGCGTAAAATTTTTTAGCATTCAATACACGACACGATGGTGACTTTCAACCCTTCTTGCTGATATTCTTCTTCAAGCTGTTGTTTGGCTTGCTCACAGCTTTCTGCTAATACCATAACATCTCTAAGTTGTTTTGTACCGATTAAACAATATTTAATATAAAAACTTCTGATAATCTCAACCATGATAACACTATCCCTAATTCTATTAATTCCCTAAAAACACTAGGGGTTTCCCAAAATGAGAAATATATATTTGTTTTTTATTTATGTCAACTATAGTGCGTGTACTTTTAAAGAGTGTACTTATAGAGCGTTATTTTATAAGTGATTTTTCGTTAGCATTTGTTTTTATCTATCAAGGAAAGCTCATGCAAACTGACCCATTAAAAATTTTTGGCTTACGTTTGGTCGAAGTACGTAAGCAAAAAGGATTATCACAAGAACGATTGGCTTTGGAAAGTGGACTGGCTCGTAGCTATTTGAGTGGGGTTGAGCGTGGACAACGTAATCTTGCCTTATTGAATATTTATAAACTGGCGAATGCCTTGGAAGTTGAGCCTGCGTTTTTGCTGGAATTACCGAGTAAAATGTCAACGACAGATAGGTAATGTTATTTTATTAAATGACTCGTTCACAATTCATATAAAAAAAGAGCATAGTTAATATGCTCTTTTTTTTGGATTTAATGCCAAATAATACTTTGAGTTTTAGGCGTATCCAATACGCCCCTACAAAGCGAATGATTTTGTAAAATATTACGCTTTTGGATTGCGAAGACCGATAAACTCATCCGCACCGTGGTAGCTTGCGGTGACCATTTGCTCAATGCGTAGTAATTGGTTGTACTTGGCAACACGGTCAGAACGGCACAGTGAGCCAGTTTTGATTTGACCTGCGGCTGTACCGACTGCCAAGTCAGCGATGGTGCTGTCTTCGGTTTCACCAGAACGGTGAGAGATGACCGTCGCATAGCCATTTTCTTTGGCAAGGTAAATCGCATCAAGGGTTTCAGATAGCGTACCAATTTGGTTGAATTTAATCAAAATCGCATTACCAATATGTTTGGTGATACCTTCTTGTAAAATTTTTGGATTGGTCACAAATAGGTCATCACCGACTAGCTGTACGGTTTTACCCAATTTTTCGGTCAAATACGCCCAGCCATCCCAGTCGCTTTCATCAAGACCATCTTCGATTGAAATAATCGGATATTGACGTGCCAACTCACCTAGATAATCAGCAAAACCTTGTGACGTAAAGGCTTTATTGCCCTCGCCTTCAAGAATGTATTGACCGTCTTTGTAGAACTCGCTTGATGCACAGTCCAACGCTAAGTAGATGTCTTTGCCTGCTTTATAGCCTGCTTGCTCGATGGCTTGCATGATGACGGTGATGGCTTCTTCGTTACTGCGAAGATTTGGGGCAAAGCCACCCTCATCACCCACAGCGGTATTTAGACCTTGTTTTTTTAGCACTGATTTTAGACTGTGGAATACTTCTGTACCTGCACGCAAGGCTTCGCCAAAGCTGTCAAACGCTACTGGCTCAATCATAAACTCTTGAATATCCACGGTATTATCAGCATGAGCCCCACCGTTTAGGATATTCATCATTGGCACAGGCATGGATAGCGAGGTTTGTCCACGTAGATTGGCAATGTATTGATGCAGTGGTAGTTTTTGTGACAAGGCGGCAGCACGGGCGGCAGCAAGTGACACGGCAAGCATGGCGTTTGCACCGAGTTTTTCTTTGTTTTCTGTGCCGTCAAGGGCGATGAGTTTATCATCAATTGCTTGTTGGGCTGATACATCCATATCGACCAAGGCAGAACGAATGTCGCTATTGACGTTGGCAACGGCTTTTTTGACCCCTTTACCAAGATAGCGAGCTTTGTCGCCGTCACGCAATTCCAACGCTTCACGAGAGCCAGTCGAAGCCCCAGATGGTGCAGCCGCACGTCCAATCGTACCATCCGCAAGAATCACGTCTGCTTCGATGGTTGGGTTGCCACGTGAGTCTAGGATTTCACGGGCAATGATGTCTTTAATTTGGTTGGTGGTGGTGGTTTCTTCAGCGTACATAGATTTTCCTTAAAAAAGAGGCTTACAGGGTCTAAAAATTGGGGGAAAATACGGCATAATCATATCATATTTTCACAAAATTGGGCGGATTGTTTGCAATGGTTGCAATCAACCACAAAGATGGTATAGTAAAATTTTGCCTTAACTGTCCTTTTAGCCACTGAGTGAGTTTTTATGTCTGTTTTTATCTCTGATATGCTGTCAAATCCGCATTACCACTGCATGGTCATCGGCAACCCCATCGCCCATAGCAAATCCCCAGAGCTACACCAAGCCTTTGCCAAACAAACTGGGGTCAGCCTATCCTACCAACGCCAACTTTGCCCCAATGATGAAGCTAGCTTTGTAGCGGTAGTTGAGGCGTTTTTTGCAGGGGGTGGCACAGGCATGAATGTTACCGTACCCTTTAAAGAAATGGCGTATGAACTGGTCAACCAGCGTGGTGAATTGTCCGAATATGCCAAGCTCGCAGGGGCAGTTAATACCCTAGCTATCAAAGACGGCAAGCTGTATGGCGATAATACCGATGGGCGTGGACTGGTGGCGGATTTATTGGCAAAAGGCGTGGTGTTGGATGGTAAAAACGTGGCAATTTTGGGGGCAGGTGGGGCGACTCGTGGGGCGATTTTGCCCTTACTTCAAGCCAACATTCAATCGCTTCATATCGCTAATCGCACTGTTGAAAAAGCCGAAACTTTGGCAAAACTGTTTGATAATAAAAAAGTGACTTTCTCAAGTTTAGCTGATTTACCAAAAAATTTTGATGTGGTGATTAATGCCACTTCGATTGGGTTGAGCGGTGATAGTTTGCCATTTAATGCGGATTTAACGGCTGATTTTGCCTATGACATGATGTATGGTAAACCGTCTGCATTTTTGGATTTTTTTAGGGCAAAAAATGTCAAAACTGCCGATGGATTAGGCATGTTGATTAATCAAGGGGCGTTAAGTTTTGAGCTATGGACGGGAAAACAGGTGGATTTAGAAGCATTGGGTAATCCGTTTTAACAGTTTTTCTATGCAAAAGTTTTGACAAAAAAACACCCCAAAAGTTTCGTATAACTTTTGGGGTGCAGTTCAAATGACGGTTTTTTTGATGCAAAGAAAAATCAGTAAAAGCCCAAAATTTTCCACCAAACCAAGCCAACCGCTAGCCATACGACTAAGTTGACCACACTGATAATAAAGCCAGTTTTCCACCATTCACCCAAGGTGGTAAACCCAGAACCAAACACCACAGGGGCTGTGCCTGTACCATAGTGGGTTAAGCTCATCATCAAGCTACTTGCTGCCGCCAAAATCAACGCATACAGCATTGGAGGCGCACCCAACGCAATGCCCACGCCATAGAAGGCAGCAAACATCGCTGTGATATGGGCGGTGGTACTGGCAAAGAAATAATGGGTGTATAAATAAATCAAGGTCAAAATCGCACACGCACCGACCCAACCCACACCCAAATGACCAATCATGGTTTGGATATTGGTGGCAAACCATTTGATTAAGCCCAATTTATCAAGGAAGGTCGCCATCATAATCAAGGCAGAGAACCAAACCACGGTATCCCACGCAGACTTTTGTTTAAGGGCATCATCCCATGTCAACACACCTGACAGTAGCAGAACAGATAAACCAATAAACGCCGTGGTAGTGGCATCAATACTAAATTCTTTACCAAAAATCATCGCAGGAATATTTGCCCAAAGTACCAATAATAAGGCAAACACCCCTAACATGATTTTTTCGCTTTTTTTCATCCCCCCCAATTCCGCAAGGCGTTCTTTGGCATATTGGGTGGCATTGGGGGTTTCTTTGAGTTCAGGTGGATAAAGCTTATAAATCACCAAGGGCATGATGAGCAAACACACCAACCCTGGTAATAGCATAGCTAACGCCCATGTTCCCCAACTCAAAGATATTTGTTTGCCTGTGGCTTCTGCGACTAATTTAACCACCAAAGGGTTAGGGGCAGTCGCTGTGACAAACATCGCTGAGGTAATGGGGTTGGCATTATAGTTGACCAATGCCAAATAACGCCCAACTTTGGTGCGACTGGGGTCGTTATCCCCTTTTGAACCCAAAGATTCTGAAATGGATTTCATAATTGGGTGAATAATACCGCCACCACGAGCGGTATTGGATGGGGTAATGGGGGCAAGTACGGTTTCGGCTAACGCTAATGAATAGCCGATGCCCAAGGTTTTTTTACCAAATAATGAGATAAAATAATAACCAATTCGACTACCCAAGCCTGTTTTGGTCAAGCCATAAGAAATAATAATGGCAATACCAATCAACCAAATCAGTGAATTGGAAAAACTCGATAAGGCATCTTTTAGGGCATCTGCAGGTTTTGGGTTGGTCACGCCTGTAATCGCCACCAAGGCGATGGCAATGATGGATAACGCCCCAATGGGCATGGCTTTACCAATAATGGCAGTAATCGTACCGACAAATAACGCAAATAAATGCCATGCTTCAGGCTTTACGCCCTCAGGCACAGGAATCACAAACCAAATTAATAAGGTAATCGCCACCGCAATCAAGCTAGGTATGGGCTTAAATCCAAGGGTCACTTGGTCGTTTTGAGCCACCACATTGGGGGCAGGCGGTGGGCTGGAAGGCGGTTGTACAGATGGTGTTGTTGTCATTTTATACCTCGTTATAGTTAAAGAGTTTCAATTTATCAACAAGTTAAGATTTTTTATACTTTATTATTTAAACAATAACGATTTGTTATTAACTGTTACTTTACGCTTTTTATGTGAAAAAGTCATGTCAACATTAACAAAATTGCAATAAAAAAGCCAATCGGTAAAATGATTGGCTTTCTTAGTTATATTTATAACTTTGAGGTTACGCACTAATATTCATAGGACTTACGCAAAAATGCCATTTGTAGGTTGGGTAGAAGAATGACACCCAACATAAACCATTGAAATTGTTGGGTATCGCAAGCTCTACCCAGCCTACATTCGAGATTTTTTTGCATAACTTCAGTTTATAATTAACGCAAATTAGACAATTGCGATAAAATTTGGCTGATTTCGTCATTGGCTTGACTTTCTGTGCCTGTGTCGCCGTTTGGGGTCAATTGGTCAAATACTTGTGGCAATAACTCCGCCATACCTTGACACACATCGCCTGTGCCACAGCCTGCTTGTTGGGCGACTTGTTGTAGCTCATTGCTGTCAAATAGTTGACTTACGGCATTGGCATCTAGCGATTGGTTTGGCTCACCTGCACTCATCCATGAATTGGCTTGTTGTCCAAAACCCATACCAGAGATTTTGCCCAATGCACCGCTTAGACCGCCATTTTTTTGGATAAAGCTCAATGCCAATGGCAATAAGGCCGCCATCAACATGCCTTTACCACCAAACCCTGATTGTTGCTGTTGCATGCCTTGATTCATGCCCATGCTGTTGCCACCACCTAGCACGCTACCCAGCACCTGACCGAGCATACCGCCTTGCGATTGGGCTTGGTTGCCGTTCATTGCCATACCTGCCATACCGATGACATCATCAAGACCAAAACCGTTGCTGAGGTTGACCCCTGATGCTTGACCACCCATACCGCCACCTAGCATACCGCCTAGGACATTACCTAATCCGCCCATGCTGTCTTGAGCTTGTGCAGATTGTCCACCCATTTTGCTTTGGATGGCTTGTTGGGCGACTTGGGTAACTAAATTGGTTAATAAACTCATGCTTTTTTCCTTAAAATTAACTGAATGTTAAATCTTCCAATGAAAATATGGTTTTGAATCTCCCCCAACCCCCTCTTTACAAAAGAATGGGCTTTATCCGCTATATCAATCTGATAAAAGGGCAAAGTCCCGCTTTCTCAAAGGGGGATTTAGGGGGATTAGACCTTATAGAACTGAAAGTATCAGCTTCACTGGGCTTGTCCGTATTGTAACAAGTTTAGCAATGCTGAATAGATACGTTTTGTTAATAAGGTAAACCGCTTGAATCTTTACCGATTTAATCTGTTTGACTGGCTAATATTTTGAGCTGTCGCCATGTGTCATTATCCACTTGGTCTTGCCAAATGTGGGTGGTGAGTGGCTTTTGATATGGTTCAATGATGTCAAATGTCAATACCAATAAACAGCCCATATCCTGTATCGCCAATAGTTTGGCTTGAAGTAACATGGCTTGTGGATTGGTGGTTGGCTGATAAGGGATGATAAAACTGCCCTCCACCCCTTGCAATTGCCAATCCAAAAAATCGTAGGCAATCATGTCATTGGCTCTGCGATTGGGTAAGGTGCTAACCACTGTAAGATGGTATTGGCTCAATTGGGCAAGCCACACACACGCCAAAGTTAGTACCATCAAGGCAAGCCGATAATTAAGCTGAACCGGCAACAGCCCAGTCATTAACATGACCAATACAATCACCCCACCCCATACAAGGATTTTGAGGTGGCTGATTTTTAGGGTGGTGTCGATAGCAATCACATTTTTTTGGGCAATTTGAGCAGTATCGAAGGCATTAGTCCACATTTTTTAGCGATTTTAGCCGTTCAATCAACTGGGCATATTCCGCTTTGGTAGGGTGATTATGCAAAAACCAATCCAGCAAATCTGGGTCTTCTTCTTCAACCAGTTGGGCAAAGATGGCTTGTTCTTGGAGGTCAGCCGTGAAGTAATGCTCACGCACATAGGGGTCAAAATAATAGTCCAGTTCTTTTAGCCCACGTCTGGCTCGGTAGATGACTTTGCGTTGTTCTAAGGTGGGTTCTACAATGATATCGGTCATGGGGTTGCCTTGTTGGGTTGAATGGGTAATAAAAAGGTGAGTCAACATCACGTTAACTCACCCTATTATACCTGTCTGCTAGCTAATTTCTAGCGATTATCCCAATTAAGATTGGGCTTTTAAATTCAAGCGTGCTTCATGGAGCAATGGCTCGGTATAACCACTTGGTTGTACTGTACCTTTGAAAATCAAGTCACGAGCAGCATTGTAGGCGATGGTGTTAAAGGCATTTTCACCGCTTGCCATTGGGGTATAGGCAGGGTCATCGGCATTTTGCTCATCCACGATTTTTGCCATGCGTTTTAGCACGTCATCGACTTGCTCGGCAGTGACGATACCATGAGCCAACCAATTAGCAACGTGTTGGCTTGAGATACGCAAGGTCGCACGGTCTTCCATCAAGCCGACATTTTCGATGTCTGGGACTTTTGAACAGCCCACGCCTTGGTCAACCCAACGCACGACATAGCCCAAAATTCCTTGACAGTTATTCTCTAACTCTTGGGTTTTTTGTTCGTCTGTCCAGTTGGTATCGCTTGCCAAAGGGATGTGCAAAATGTCGTCAAGTTTGGCAGGTTCACGGTTTTTGATACCGTCTAACACGTCCATCACGTTGGTTTCGTGGTAGTGCATGGCGTGCAAAGTCGCTCCAGTTGGTGACGGAACCCACGCACAAGTTGCCCCTGCTTTGGGGTGATTGGATTTGGTGGCTACCATTTCTTTCATGCTGTCAGGTTTTGCCCACATCCCTTTACCGATTTGGGCTTTGCCGCGCAAGCCACACGCCACGCCCACATCGACATTCCAACGCTCATAGGCATTGAGCCAGTCTTCGTTTTTCATGTCGTTTTTACGCACGAATGCCCCTGCCTGCATACTGGTGTGCATTTCGTCACCTGTTCTGTCCATAAAGCCTGTGTTAATAAAAATCACACGCTCTTTGGCGGCACGGATACATTCTTTTAGGTTGACGGTGGTACGGCGTTCTTCGTCCATGATACCGACTTTCAAGGTATTTTTTGGTAAATTTAACACGCCTTCAACCGCACCAAATAAATCAACGCTAAACTGCACTTCTTCGACACCGTGCATTTTGGGTTTGACAATATACATTGAGCCTGTGCGAGAGTTGGCAAGTTTTTGGTCTTTTTTAACCAAGTCTGGTAAGCTACACAATGGGGTAATCAAGGCATCCATGATACCTTCATAAATTTCTTGACCATCCACCAAAATAGCAGGGTTGGTCATCAAATGTCCCACGTTACGAATCAACATCAACGAACGACCATGTAGCGTCAAGCTATCGCCATTTGGAGCGGTGTATTCACGGTCTGGGTTCATGGTGCGAGTCATGGTTTTGCCGTTTTTGTCAAAGGTTTCTGCCAAGTCGCCTTTCATCAAACCAAACCAGTTGCGATACACTTCGACTTTTTCTTCGGCATCCACGGCGGCAACGGAGTCTTCACAGTCTTGAATAGTAGTGACGGCAGATTCCATCAACACATCTTTGATGCCTGCAGGGTCGTCTTTACCGACATTACTGGTTGGGTCAATTTGAACCTCAAGGTGTAAGCCATTGTTTTTTAACAAAATCCCTGTTGGGCTAGAAGCATCACCAACATACCCTGCAAATTGGGCAAGGTTTTGTAATTGGGTGGTGCTATCGCCTGTTTTGACGACCAACTGACCATTTTCCACCGCAAAGCCTGTGACATCGTTATAACTGGCGTTGACTAACGCAAAGTGGCTATCAAGGAAATTTTTGGCATATTTGACGACTTCTGCCCCTCGTAGTGGGTCGTAGCCTTTGCCTTGTGGCTGACCGTCAATCACATCCGTGCCGTATAAGGCATCGTATAAACTACCCCAACGTGCATTGGCGGCGTTTAACGCATAGCGAGCATTACGCACAGGCACGACCAATTGGGGCCCTGCGATGGTGGCGATTTCTTCATCGACATTTTGGGTGTCAATGTTAAAGGCTTCGCCTTCTGGTGTGATATAGCCGATTTCTTTTAAAAATTCGGTATAACTGGCTTTGTCAAAATCACCATTGCTGGCAGGGTTGTTGCCGTGCCATTCATCAATTTTGCTTTGTAATTCATCACGCTTTGCCAATAGGGCTTGGTTGCGTGGAGTAAAGTCTTTGACAACTTTTTCAAAATCTTGCCAGTATTTTTCGCTGTCTAAGCCGACCACAGGCATGACTTCGTTTTGGATAAAATCGTAAAGTTGTTTATCAATGGCTAAACTGCCCTTTTGAACACGCTGTGACATGGCATTTTCCTTATGGTTGTACGGCTGTTAAAGTAATACATTGGGTAAAACATGTAATATGTTTAATACGTTCTCGATTATACGTTTATCAAAAATAAAAATAAAGAAATAGAAGTTATTTAGTTAATAAATATCTATTAAATACGGTAGGTTTGTTTTGGTTGTAGTTCGGCTCAATTCAACAGGTTTATTACGCTAACCTATATTTATCATTTATAATAATCGCATTTGATGAGCCTTTGGACAAGACAACAATTGGGGCGACACAGCCCAAATAAGGATAGCGTTATGATTAGCATTTTTGATTTATTTAAAATTGGCATTGGGCCTTCTAGCTCACATACCGTAGGGCCGATGAAGTCTGCCAATCTATTTTTGCAAGCCCTAAAAGACCAACAACTGTTATCAAAGGTTGATAGCATAAAAATCACGCTTTACGGCTCGCTTGGGGCGACAGGCAAAGGGCATAGCAGTGACATTGCCGTCATTTTAGGGCTAATGGGAGAAGAACCGCAGACCCTTGATGTCAAAACCGTTTCAGCGAAAATTCAAACTAGCCGAGAACAGCAAAAACTTCGCCTTAATGAGGCTTGCGGTGATTGCCATGAAATTGACTTTATCGAATCTAGCGATTTGATTTTTAAGCCTTTAGAGTCTTTACCCTATCACCCCAATGCGTTGACCATTGAGGCTTTTTGCAGGGGTGAAAGCCTTTATCAAGATACTTATTATTCGATTGGCGGTGGGTTTGTTCAAACCCAACAAGAGGCGGAAAATATTGAGCCAGTCATTCAAGCGGTCAATAAGCCTGTTCCCTATCCGTTTGCCAATGCCAATCAATTATTAGATATTTGCGAAACTCATCATCTATCCATTGCTGATGTGGTGCGGGCCAATGAACTTGCCAATATAAGTGAAGCCGATTTTAATCAGCAATTACATCGCATTTGGCAAGTGATGCAAGATTGTGTCAATGATGGCTGTCAGCAAGATGGGATTTTGCCAGGGGGCTTGCAAGTCCCTCGCCGAGCTAAGGCGATTTATCAGCAATTATCCGCCACTGATAGCCGAAAAGCTTTTAATGATGCGTTGGCAGTGATGGACTGGGTTAATTTGTACGCCTTGGCGGTGAATGAGGAAAATGCCAGTGGTGGTCGTATTGTCACTGCACCGACCAATGGTGCGGCTGGGGTTGTCCCTGCGGTGTTGCATTATTATCGAGATTTTTGCCCAAATTATCACCTAAAAGGCATGGAAGAATTTTTATTGACGGCAGCAGCGATTGGTATCGTTATCAAAGAAAATGCCAGTATTTCAGGGGCAGAGGTGGGTTGTCAAGGTGAGGTCGGTTCGGCTTGTGCGATGGCAGCGGCAGGTTTGACCCATGTACTTGGCGGAACACCACGACAATGTGCCAATGCGGCTGAAATTGGCATTGAGCATCATTTGGGTTTGACGTGTGACCCCATCGCAGGGTTGGTTCAAGTTCCTTGTATCGAACGGAATGCCATGGCAGCAGTCAAGGCGATTAATGCATCAAGATTGGCACTCAAAGGCAATGGGCATCATGTGGTGTCATTAGATAAAGCCATCAAAACCATGCAGGATACAGGCAGGGATATGATGTCAAAATATAAAGAAACCTCAATGGGCGGATTAGCCATCAATGTGATGACCGACAGCCAAGACCACGCTTCGCTTATCCCGATGATTGATGTTACTGTGAATTATAGTCAATGTTAATAAAAGGAATCTATTTTGAATATCACCACCTCTACCTCATCTTTATTGCAATCACCCATGAAAGAAAATTTTAGCGATGTTGAAAATCTTGCGGTGATTGACCTTGACCAAGGTAATTTGGTACACCAACCCAAAAGCGTGGATATTTCACCGATTATTGCGTTTTTGGGCGTGCAAACTTCACAAAAATGGCTAGATGGTGCGTTGGCGGATTTGCCGACCATTATCCAAGACCATGCCAATTGTGAAAAAAAAGCAGCAGGCACGGCAATGAATTTGATTTTTCGCTATATGTCGCACACTGAGCTACAGCTAAAACTCGCCCAATTGATTCGTGAGGAAATGCTTCATTATGAGCAAGTAATGGGCTTGATGGCAGAGCGTGGACAAGCATGGCAACATATTCCAGCAGGTCGCTATGCAGGCGGTATGCTCAAGCATAAACGCACCTATGAACCACAGGCGATGATTGATACGTTAATTATTGGGGCGTATATCGAGGCTCGCTCATGTGAACGGTTTTTTGCGTTATCAGAAGTCATCAATGATGAGCGTTTGGCGAAGTATTATCGCTATTTATTAAAGTCAGAAAGCCGACATTTTGAGGATTATTTGGCACTCGCTCAGTCGATTAGTGATGAGGATATCAGTGAGCGTGTGTCATTTTTTAGGACGGTAGAAAATGAACTGATAAGCACGCCAGACCATGAGTTACGTTTTCATAGTGGCGTGCCTAGTTGGTTATAAAAATAGTTGGTTATAAAAACAGGTAATAAGCAAATAAAATCTTAACGTGGAATATCTACCGAACCATCTGTTAAAGTTTCCAACATAGGGGCAACATCATTATTCCCTTGAATGGCTTCTTTTAGCGTGGCTGTGGTAGCTTCAGGTAGCACGACCACATCTTTATCGTCAATCAATGTATCATCACTGGTTTGGGTTTTGATAGCTGATTGCGGTGAGTTATCAAAAATATCTGGCGTTTCGATAGCGTCTGGACGTCTTGCGGTCATTCCCTCACCTGCTTGGTGGGTCACGCTATCTTCTACTAAAACTCGTTGGGTCGGCTGTGATTGATTATTCATTATCTTGTTCCTTTTATTCATCATTACAATATTTAACTATTGGGTTTGGTATTTTGAAATAACGCCCAATGATGGTAACAAATTCCCACGTTAAGATAAGCTGATAATTGGTTAAACTATGTGATAATTGTCAAAAGGCTGTAAAGTATTGCTTAGTGTTTAAAAGTTTGCGATTTTTTACAGCAAAACCAATCCTCTGATATGTTGGGCGTATACAACACGCTCCTACAAAGCCTATCTAATGACTCATTTAAACAAGCCTATCATCACCCTTAACCAAACAATTTATCCGTTCTTTCTTGGCTAAGGATATTGGCATAGCTGACCACAAACAGCCCAAACGCCACTATCCACAAGCCCTGTGCCAAGCCAAGACTCATCAGATAATGCGAGGGTAATAACCATCCTAACACCACCCTTGTTAGCCACGCCAATAGCATTGCCATAAATATCACGCTCACGGTTTTTGGCGGTGTATGGACGCTTCGCCCTGTATGCCCTAGACTGACCCGTGCCATCATGGCAAGCGTCATCAGCCCAATCCCTGCAATCGCCACACCGTGCATGGCAAGGCTATGACTGACCCAACCGAAAGGCACAAGGGCAAATAAGCCAAATCCCAACACCATGCCAAAAAATGCCAACCACAATGACCATAATAGCGGACGTTGCCAAATACCACTCAAATGCCAGTTTTTAAGGCGTAAGGCATTACTCACCGCCACCAATATTGCCGAACCACTAATCAGCCATTTTGCCCATTCCAATTGACCGAGTTGAGCAAGAAAAATATCACTGATAAAAAACCCAAAAAACGCCCCTAAGCTCAAGCGGTCTAGTAGCACGGAATTTTTGACGGTCTGCTCGACTTTGCCATTTTCGGCAATGCCTCGTTCAATAAACATCGGCATCACTCGCCGACCAATAGTCAGTACCACGCCAATAATCAGATAAAAACCGAACAACAAGCTCATTTGCTGACCCTGTAGGGCGTTTTGAAAAAGGGCGATATAAAACCAAATTTGCCCAATCAGCAATAACAGCAACTTAGCAACAATCCCAATTTGGCGTTTTTGACGCACGGTATAAATCGGCTTAATCACAAAAAATGCCGTGAGTAGCCAAAATGCTAAATCGGCAATCATCGCCAGCCATGTCCATTGGTTAAGATTGATGCCATTGATTAGGAAAATCAGCCGAGCGATAGCCCACGGGGTGAAAATCGCCAATAGCTTATAGCCATACGGCATGGGTTGATTTGTCCATGTTTTGACAGCGGTAAGCAAAAACCCTGCAATCACCGCCAACGCATAGCCATAAATCATCTCATGTCCATGCCAATAAAACGGCATCATTTGGCTATTGGGGTCAAAACCAAAGTGAGTGGCGAAGGTGATATGTGACCATTTCAGCATGGTCAAGATGGCGAATACACTCGCCCCCAAGAAAAAAATCCGAAATCCAAGATTGAGTACAGGATGGGGCGAGGTAGGACGTTTGGTGGGTAATTTGATTTGTTGCATGGGACAGACCTTGTTTTGTCAAGATGGACAATGCGAGCCGTTAATGTAACACACTCGCTGTCTATGCACCATGCTACTAAAGGATAATGATTCTTAAGATTTATTAAACACAATCTTTTGCAACAAAAAGTCTTGGGCAGAAAATGCTTTTTCCCCATCTTTAGGCATGACAGCAGTCCAAGTACCTTTGGCATCTAGCTCCCACGCACTGAGGGTATCTTTAAGATAGTTTTGTAGGTCTTCCATGATACGGTTAAACACGGTGTTATCCTCGATAGGGAATGCCACTTCCACACGATTCATCAAGTTGCGTTCCATCCAGTCGGCACTGGCACAGTAAAGGCGAGCCTTTCCTTTTTCTTGTTTATGGCTATTTTGCTCATAGCTACCGTTGGCAAAATAATACACACGGGTATGTTCCAAAAACCGAGAAACAATCGAACGTACACGGATATTATCCGACACGCCTGCCAGTTGCGGACGTAAGCAACACATTGAGCGAGTGATAAGGTCGATTTTTACCCCTGCTTGTGAGGCTTGGTATAGCTTGTCAATGAGTTTTTGCTCAGTCAAGGCATTGACTTTAATGATAATGCGTCCCTCTCGCCCTGCTTTGACATGGGCGATTTCATCATCAATATAGTCAAGTAACTTGTCATGTAGGGTGAATGGTGCATGCAGTAATTTTTGCAATTTGGCAGGTTTACCCATACCTGTGAGTTCGTTAAAAATTTTATGCACGTCATCGGTCACGGCTTCATTGGCAGTGAATAGCCCATAGTCGGTGTAGGCTTTGGCATTGCCAGCGTGGTAGTTGCCCGTACCAAGATGCACATAACGGCGGATTTTATCTTCATCACGTTTGACAATCATCATCAATTTGGCGTGGGTTTTATAGCCGACAATGCCATATACCACCACTGCCCCTGCTTGTTGTAGAAAGTTCGCCACTTCGATATTGGATTTTTCATCAAATCTGGCACGTAGCTCAATGACGGCAGTGACTTCTTTGCCATTGCGAGCGGCTTCGGCTAGGGCTTTGACGATTTCTGAGTTTGTACCAGAGCGGTATAGGGTTTGTTTAATCGCTAACACGCTAGGGTCATTGGCGGCATGACGCAGTAAATTGACCACAGGGGCAAACGAATGAAACGGATGATGAATCAATACGTCTTGCTTACGAATGGTGTGAAAGACGTTTTCGTTTTTATCCATCGACTCACGGCGAAACGCCTTAGGAATCATGTGAGTAAATGGCTGATAGCGTAGGTGTGGAATTTTAAAATCAAACAGCAATCGTGTCAGATTCACAGGCCCATTGACTCGGTATAATTGCTCATTACTCAGACCAAATTCATTCAGCAAGTATTGCACCACGTTATCAGGGCATTTGGTAGTGACTTCGAGGCGGACTTTTGCCCCAAAACGGCGGTTTTCTAACTCACCCTCAAGGGCTTTTGCCAAGTCTTCCACATCATCAGACAAGTCCAAATCTGCATTACGAGTCAGGCGGAACTGGTTACAGCCCGTCACCGTCATCCCTGTAAACAATTCACCAATATGCTCATGTATCACGGCAGTCAGCATAATGTGATGTTCTTTACCGCCTGTCAGCTCATTTGGCAAGCGAATAACACGAGGCAGACTGCGAGGGGCAGGCACGACCGCCAAATCAATCTCACGCCCAAAGCCATCTTTGCCCGTCAAACTCACCATAAAGTTAAGGCTTTTATTGACCAAGCGTGGGAATGGGTGGGCAGGGTCAATACTAATAGGCGTCAGCACTGGGGCGACTTGCTCATCAAAATATCGCTTGACCCACTGAGCTTGTTCTTTGGTCAACTCATCACGCTTGAGGTAGCGAATATCTTGCTCGGCAAGGGCTGGCAATACTTCTTCATTCAAAATGCGGTACTGCTCTGCCACCGCTTGATGGGCGATTTCAGAAATATACGATAATACTTTACTTGGACGCATCCCATCAATACTGGTCGCCACATCGCCCATTTGCATTTTTTGCATCAAACCTGCCACACGAATCTCAAAAAACTCATCGAGATTGGACGAAAAAATAATCAAGAAAAACAAGCGTTCTAGCAAAGGATGTTGCGGATTGCGAGCTTGAGCAAGGACACGCTGATGAAACTGAAGCAACGACAACTCACGGTTAAAGTACAAATCAGTGGGGTTATTGCTATATTCAAATACCTGAGGATAGTTAATACTGGTCATCGAGGCATTATGAACCATAGTGTTGATATATTCATTATCTTTTTGGGTGGTGATATCGGCTTGTTCAGTTGGTGTCGGTTTGGCTGTGGTCATGGGATTTCCTTAATTTTTTGGTATATGACTTATGCAAACGACACTGGATTCCTGCATTCGCAGGAATGACGAAAAATTTTACGGAATCGTCACCCCTGCGTAGGCAGGGGTCTAGCGTCTTTATTTAGCAAGATAAATTTACAATTGGCGTAAGTCCTATGATAAATAACGGCTCAGTATAATGGGCTTTGTTGACCATTTGATTACAAGTGTGACAATTTAATGACAGTTATTCAGTATCTGGTAAATCGGCAGCACCCATACGGCGTAAAATAATTTGGGTTTTATTGAGCAAGCGTCTGTCATTGCGATTTTTTTCATAATACTTGGGATTGGGTAACATGGCAATCAATGAAGCGGATTGGCGTTTGGTCAAACGACTGGCGGATTTTTGATAATAATGCTGTGAAGCGGATTCAATGCCATAAATGCCTTTACCAAACTCAGCGACATTGAGATAGGCGGTCAAAATCCGTTCTTTTGTCCACATGTTTTCTATCATCAAGGTGATAATCGCCTCTTCACCTTTACGCAGATAAGAGCGATTGGGGTATAAAAATAGATTTTTGGCAAGCTGTTGGCTAATGGTCGAGCCACCTGCCGAAATCGCCCCTGCTTTTTGGTTCTTTTTGATGGCGTTTTCGATACCTTGCACATCAAAACCTGCATGATTGCTAAAATTGGCATCTTCACTGGCAATCGCCGCACGTTTGACATTCACCGAGATTTGATTGTCTTCGACCCATGTTTGGCTTACCCCTTCAAAATGGGCCAAACGGTGCAAAATCATAAACATACTGTTATTAATCGGCTGGGTTTGCCAAATAAACAATAGCCCTGCCACCATCAGATGAAATACCACAAAAAACGTTACAATCGTCAATAGCAAACGTTTGACAAAGCGTTTAAATTTGCCTGTTTTGGGCGGTGGTGGGGGCAGACCGTGCGAGGCAGGTTTGCGAGGTTTGGCTTTGCGTGATGGGTGAGTTGAGTCGGACGTTTGGGGTAAGGCGTGGCTCACACGAATTTCCTTGACAAAAAACCTTTAGCAAACTTATACCAATAAATATCGTATTGTAGGGGCTTATTGTATAAGCCCAATCTTTAAATTTTCAAACAGGGCGTAAGCATTACGCCCCTACGGCTTGAATTTTTGGATTTGGTATAACTAAAGAAAGGGAAAAATTAAAATTGGCTACGCTTGTGCCAATACAATTGTTAAAATATACCCCATTCACGATTTTTTGGCTATCTTTTTGCGAAAATATCCCAAGGAAACTTGCCATGCCCCACCCTATGCCCCCCAATCCATCCGTTAACTTGAATGACACATGGCAACTTTATGGTACGCTTGGCTGTCATCTGTGTGAAGATGCTGAAAATCTACTCAAACAAGCCCAAAGCGTGGCGGATATTAGCTTTGATAAAGTCGATATTGCTGATTTGGACGAAGTAGACATGCTAAAACTGGCGGATAAAATCCCTGTGTTAGTCACGCAAAATCGTACACTGCATTATCCATTTTCGGTGATGGATATTTTGGCGTTGACTTAGCATCAAAGGGCGTATTCAATACGCCCCAAAATTCAATGTAATAAAACAATTTTCTTTGTAGTAATCACAAACCTTTTGGCATTTTTAGCTCATTATCATTTTCTCGGTGAATAAAGTTTTGGGCTTCTTTCCACCCCTCTTCATCACCAAAATAAATCCGCCCATGCTGTGGGTCTTGATAAAACCGCATCATATTGCCTTTGCTATCTGCCATGCTAAAGGTCGCCAAAATATGCTCCCAACGCTTGCGGATATTGTCTTCATTTTGGTCACTCGCCAAAGTGGGCGTAAGGATATACGCCACTTCTTCGTATTGTTCTGGGGTCATGTGTTTTAGCACGTATTTGTTATCGACCAAGTTTTTGGCGATACGTTTGATATCTACTAATGTGACATCGCCGTCATCAAGTTCAAGAAATATCATTTTTTGTACCTCATTATTGTGCTAATTATTATTTTTAAGTAAGTAGACAATTTTAAATGATAACTCCATTAACCCCCTCTAACTCCCCCTTAACAGGGGGAGAACCGCTCCCTCCCCTGCGAAGGGGAGGGTTGGGGTGGGGTCATTGATACTTGTATTTAATTTTGTCCTTTTACTTCCCCCTATGGTCGCAAGCGTACAAACAACTCGCTACCCTGTCGAGGGGTGATGGAATTATAGCACGGCTCAAGGGTGACTATCGTAAAGTATCGTGACAACAAGGACTGATATTCCGTCAAACTACCACCAAATGGCGGACTTTGTTCAAAGTCACGGTCAAATAACACGCCAAACAGCTCCCCTGTCGGCTTGAGCAGTCTTGCCATTTGCTCGGCATATTCGACTCGGCGGTCTGGGTCTATGGCACAAAAAAATGTCTGTTCAATAATAAAATCAAATTGATAATCCGATGGTGACAAGGCAAAAAAATCTGCCTGTAGCAAATGCGAGGTCGGAAAGGTGGGATTGGCTTTGGCAAAATTGGCTAACGGCTGTTGAGCAAAATCCAATACGATGACGTTGGTAAAACCTTGCTCATGTAGGTATTGGGCTTCGTAGGCATTGCCTGCCCCTGCGATAAGCACTTGGCTGGTTTTATCCACGCCTTGTGCGATTAGGTGGTCGATATAGGCTTGTAAAGGCGGTGATATTTTACCAATATCCCAGCCTGTATAGCCGTGTTCATAGCGGTCTTGCCAAAATTCGGCGGTGTTAACTTGGTGATTGGGTGTGTTCATAAGGTCAGCCTTTTAATATCCATTTATGCTCAGATTGTATGTTAAATACGCTAATAATGCCATTACTGTTTTTTTGTACAAAAATTGGTTAAATCTTAAACAACCCTGTATTTGTTTGATAATAATTTTTAGACATTAAAAATTTGTTAATCACTTTTTGTTATATATGATTGATAATCACCCCAAAATGAGCCTACAATGAATTACTAAAAGTAATAAATCAGCAATAAAAATATTATAACTTATTGGTCAAAACCACAATTATTACGATAACCATTACAACTAATTACAACTAATTACAACTAATTACAACTAATCTTTATCACCGTTCTTGCGACCAATAACTATAATTCTAGATTTCTTTTATTTTTTGGGACTTATTAGGAGAATAACAATGTCCGACAACAGCAAACTCAAACTCGGTGCTTTAACCGCCCTTGTCGTTGGCTCGATGATTGGCGGGGGCATTTTCTCATTACCTCAAAATATGGCTTCAGGTGCAGGTGCAGGTGCAACGCTCATTGGTTGGGCGATTACTGCGGTCGGTATGCTGATGCTGGCTTTTGTGTTCCAAAATCTTGCTTTACACAAACCCGAACTGGACAATGGCGTGTATGCGTATGCCAAAGCAGGGTTTGGTAATTATCTTGGTTTTTCATCGGCATGGGGTTACTGGATTAGTGCGTGGATTGGTAACGTCAGTTATTTGGTGTTGCTATTTGGTACGCTCGGTTATTTCTTTCCTATACTGGGTGAGGGCAATACGCCAATCGCCATTGTGTGTGCCTCCATTTTATTGTGGTTAGTGCATTTGTTGGTATTGCGAGGCATCAAAGAAGCCGCCTTTATCAATTTGGTGACTACTATTGCCAAAATCGTGCCTTTATTGACCTTTATTGTGTTGGTCGGTTTGGCATTTAAAGCGGATGTGTTTAACACCGATTTTTGGGGCAATGCCGATGCCAATTTGGGCAGTGTCACTAACCAAGTCAAAAGCATGATGCTAGTCACCGTATGGGTGTTTATCGGTATTGAGGGTGCAAGTGTGTACTCTGCTCGTGCCGAGAAACGTAGCGATGTAGGTAAAGCCACTGTGATGGGATTTTTTGGGGTATTGGCATTGCTCGTGTTGGTCAACGTGCTATCACTTGGTGTGATGAGCCGTCCTGAACTTGCCGAACTCAAAAACCCTTCAATGGCGTCTGTATTACAACATGTCGTTGGCTCTTGGGGTGCAGCGTTTATTTCGATTGGCTTGATTATTTCTTTGACAGGGGCGTTGTTATCTTGGGTGCTATTGTCAGGTGAGATTTTATTCTCGGCTGCCAAAGACCACACCATGCCAAATTTCTTTGGCAAAGAAAATAAAAACGGTGTACCAGCCAATGCGTTATGGGTATCAAATGGGGCAATTCAGTTATTCTTAATCATCACTTTATTCTCTAGTAGCTCGTATTTGCAATTGCTGTATCTTGCTACTTCGATGATTTTGATGCCTTATTTCTTCTCAACAGCGTATGCGGTCAAACTTGCTTTGACAGGTGATGGCTACGAAACCGACAGTCGCCATAAAACTCGTGATTTGGTAATTGGTGTGGTAGCGATGGTATATAGTATGTGGTTATTGTATGCCGCAGGTGCGAAATACCTACTATTATCTGCCTTGCTATATGCCCCCGGTGCGATTGTGTATTACATTGCTCGCCGTGAAAACAACAAACTGGTCTTTACCAATATCGAAAAAGTCTATTTTGCCTTATCCGTCATCGGTGCGATTGTAGCGGCGATTGGATTATTTAACGGTTCGCTTGAGTTGTAAAAAGCGATGAAATTAACGTTTATTCTAAGCAGTATTATTATTCACAACAATCAAAAGGAGTCTTAACATGACCACACAACAAAATCAAAATAAAAAATTAGGTGTCCACTCTGAAGTCGGTAAACTTCACCGTGTGATGGTATGTACCCCCGGTTTGGCACACACTCGTTTAACCCCAGAAAATTGCGATAGCTTATTATTTGATGACGTATTATGGGTCAACCAAGCCAAACGTGACCACTTTGATTTCGCCACCAAAATGCGTGACCGCAATGTCGAAGTATTAGAAATGCACGACCTACTTGCCGAAACCGTCACCAATCCAGAGGCCCTAACATGGATTCTTGACCGCAAACTGACCCCAAACCGTGTAGAACTCACCACCCTTAATGAACTACGAAGCTGGTTTGAAGGCTTGACTGCTCGCCAACAAGCAGAGTATTTGATTGGTGGCGTGAGTGTACATGATTTACCAAAAGAATTGGGCGGTAGTAGCCGTGATTTGGTCGAAATTTCTCACGGTCATGCAGGCTTTGCTTTGCCACCACTACCCAACACCATGTTCACTCGTGATACCACTGCATGGATTTATGGTGGCGTAACCCTAAACCCTATGTACTGGCCTGCTCGCCGTCAGGAAACCTTGCTAACTTCTGCAATTTATAAATTCCACCCCATGTTTGCCAATGAAGACTACAAAGTATGGTTTGGCAATCCTGATGAATACTTTGGTAATGCCACCCTTGAAGGCGGTGATATTTTCCCAATCGGTAAAGGCGTGGTCTTGGTCGGTATGGGCGAACGTTCATCCATTCAAGCAATTGAACAACTTGCCTTGAGCCTATTTAAAAACAAAACTGCCGAACGTGTGATTGTCGCTGCTTTACCAAAATCACGCTCTGCCATGCACTTAGACACCGTATTTACCTTCTGTGACCGTGACTTGGTCAATATCTTCCCAGAAGTGGTAGACAATATTACCTCATTTAGCTTACGTCCAAGCGAAGATGGCAAAGGGCTAGATGTGCGTAAAGAAGACAAAAAATTCGTTGATGTTGTCGCCGAAGCATTGGGTCTAAAACAGCTTCGTGTGGTACAAACAGGCGGTGACGAATATGCCTCAGAACGTGAACAATGGGATGATGGTAATAACGTATTTGCCCTAGAACCCGGTGTGGTTGTCGGCTATGACCGCAACACTTATACCAATACCCTACTTCGTAAAGCAGGCGTGGAAGTCATCACCATCAGCTCATCTGAGCTAGGTCGTGGTCGTGGGGGCGGTCGTTGTATGACCTGTCCAATCATCCGTGATGCGGTGGATTATTAATTTGATGCTGATGTAAATATTGTAAATTATTAAGGCTTACGCAAAAATGCCATTTGTAGGTTGGGTGGAAGAATGACACCCAACATAAACCATTGAAATTGTTGGGTATCGCAAGCTCTACCCAACCTACGATTTGGTTAAATGCGTAAGTCCTAATTATAATCCCCCTCTTGCGGAATATATTCCTCACCTTTAAAAAAGGGGGACTTTGCCCTTGAATTAGATTGATATATAGGACAAAGCCCCCTCTTTCGTAAAGAGGGGGTTGGGGGAGATTCAAGGAAAATGGTTAATAACACTATTTTATACTAAGTAATGAAACAAAATTAAATACCAATACTTTTAACCCCTCCCCAGCCCTCCCCTTGTCAGGGGAGGGAGCAGTTCTCCCCCTGCTAAGGGGGAGTTAGAGGGGGTAAAATTATAAAATTAAAGGAAAATATCATGTCATTTAATCTACATAATCATAGCCTATTAAGCCTTGTTCATCATTCATCTCGTGATTTACGTTTTTTGCTTGATTTATCTCGTGACCTAAAACGTGCCAAATACAGCGGTACTGAGCAACAACGCCTAAAAGGCAAAAACATCGCCCTTATTTTTGAAAAAACCTCAACTCGTACTCGTTGTGCTTTTGAAGTCGCTGCTTATGACCAAGGGGCAAACGTTACCTATATCGACCCAACCTCATCACAAATCGGTCACAAAGAATCCATGAAAGACACCGCTCGTGTATTGGGTCGTATGTATGATGCCATCGAATACCGTGGCTTTCGCCAAGAGTTGGTGCTTGACCTTGACAAATATGCAGGCGTACCAATTTTTAACGGTTTGACCGATGAATTCCACCCAACCCAAATGTTGGCTGACGTACTTACCATGCTAGAAAATAGCGACAAACCGCTACACGACATCAGCTATGTGTATGTGGGTGATGCTCGTAATAACATGGGTAACTCATTGCTATTGGTGGGGGCGAAACTGGGTATGGACGTGCGAATTTGTGCCCCAAAAGCCCTACACCCTAGTGAAGATTTGGTCAAAATGTGCCAAGAATTTGCCGAACAAAGCGGTGCAAGAATCACCATCACTGATGACATCAAACAAGCCGTGAATGGCGTGGACTTTATCCACACTGACGTTTGGGTATCCATGGGTGAGCCTATCGAATCATGGGGCGAGCGTATCGACATCTTGATGCCTTATCAAGTCAACATGGACATGATGAAATTGGCAAACAATCCTCGTGTCAAATTCATGCACTGCTTGCCTGCATTCCACAACAGCGAAACCAAAGTCGGCAAACAAATCGCAGAACAATACCCAGCCCTTGCCAATGGTATCGAAGTGACCGAAGAAGTCTTTGAATCACCATACAACATCGCCTTTGAACAAGCTGAAAACCGTATGCACACCATCAAAGCTGTCATGGTATCAGCATTGGGTGGATTATAATCGTCAATTTTAGATAGACGTAGGGTGCGTTCAACGCACCTTTATAAATCAATCGCTTAACGCATCCTACGAATTCAAAAATATTGTGTGTATAAAAAATTAAAAGGAAATCACCATGCGTATTGTTGTTGCTTTAGGTGGTAATGCCCTACTACGGCGAGGTGAAGCACTCAGTGCCTCTAATCAACGTGAAAACGTGCGAATCGCCGCCAATCAAATCGCCAAAATTTATCCCAATAATCAACTGGTTATCGCTCACGGTAATGGGCCTCAAGTTGGACTATTGGCACTGCAAGGGGCGGCTTACGAAAAAGTCGAAACCTACCCACTTGACGTGCTAGGGGCAGAAACCGAAGGTATGATTGGCTACATGATTGAGCAAGAAATGGGCAATCTACTACCTCAAGAAGTGCCACTTGCCACCATCTTGACCCAAGTCGAAGTCGATAGCCAAGACCCAGCGTTTCAGCGTCCGACCAAACCGATTGGACCTGTGTACGACAAAGACGAAGCCGAACGCCTTGCGACAGAAAAAAACTGGACGATTGCCCCAGATGGCGATAAATTCCGCCGTGTGGTGGCTAGCCCACGCCCAAAACGTATCTTTGAAATCCGCCCTGTTAAATGGCTGTTGGACAATGGTACAGTGGTGATTTGTGCAGGCGGTGGTGGTATTCCAACCTATTATGACCAAGCAGGTCATCTCACTGGTGTGGAGGCGGTCATTGACAAAGACCTGTGTTCTGCCCTACTCGCCCAAGAGCTAGAAGCGGATTTATTGGTCATTGCCACCGATGTCGATGCCACTTATATTGACTTCAAACAACCCACCCAAAAAGCCATCGCCCAAGCCAATCCAGCGGACTTAGAAGCCATGAATTTCCCAGATGGGTCGATGGGTCCAAAAATCCAAGCTGCTTGTGAATTTGCTCGTAACACAGGTAAAGTGGCGGTAATTGGCTCACTTGCCAATATTGAAGCGATTGTACAAGGCACATCAGGTACTCGTATCAGCACCGAATATCAAGGCGTACAGTATTGTTAACAAATATTCTGACGATGTTTTCGTTAAAGATTGCCTCAAATATTATCGACCAAAATATCGCTAATCCATAAAAGCGTATCAAAACTTTTATTATGTTATTGTCAATTATCTTGATTGGCGATATTATCGTTAACTTTATTATGAATCTCTGAAGGCACTAAAATGTCAAACGCCACTTTACCCCCACCCATTACTTCCCCACAAGGTCAAGACCCAGATTTTAAACCTAAGGTCGGCATCATCATGGGGTCACAGTCCGACTGGGATACCATGCAACACACCGCCCAACTGCTAGCCGAATTTGGCGTGCCATTCGAGTGCGAAGTGGTATCGGCTCATCGCACGCCAGACCGCCTATTTGAGTATGCCAAAACCGCCAAAGCTCGTGGGCTAAATATCATCATCGCAGGGGCAGGCGGGGCGGCTCATCTTCCGGGGATGTGTGCCAGTCAGACGGATTTGCCTGTGCTGGGTGTGCCTGTGAAATCGTCAATGTTAAGCGGTTGGGATAGCTTGCTGTCCATCGTGCAAATGCCAAAAGGTGTGGCAGTGGGAACGCTTGCCATCGGTACGGCAGGGGCGTTCAACGCAGGCTTGCTTGCGGTGCAGATGCTCGCAATTAGCGATGAAGCTTTGGCAAAACAAGTCAGCGATTTCCGTGCTAAACAAACCCAAAGTATTTTGGATAATCCAACGCCAGGTGTGATGAACTAGCAGATTAAAGGGGATTTTATGCAAAGCGTCTTGGATAATCTACTCAATCAGCTTGCTATACCACCGCATAAAATCTCTGACTGTTGGCACAATCTGACCCAACATTATGATGAACTTCACCGCCATTATCACAATCTCACCCATATCCAAGCCTTGCTCAGTCACTTTGAACGGATAAAACCGCAACTGGCACAGCCGAGCGTTGTACTATTGGCGATTTTTTATCACGATGTGATTTATCAAACCCAAGGTAAAAATCCCAGTAGTAATGAACGCCAAAGTGCGGATTTTTTTATCCATGAATTAGGCGAATGTTTGCCAAACGATGTCGTTAATCGTGTGGTGGATTTTATCATGGCTACCGAAAAACACGAAATGGCGGATAAAACCGATAGCGATATGGCGTATTTTTTGGATATGGATTTGAGTATTTTGGGGCAAAGTGAGGCGATTTATCAAGCTTACGCCCAAGCGATTCGCCTTGAATATCAACACGTTCCGAAGTTTTTGTATAATTTTAGCCGTAAAAAAGCGTTAAAGCATTTTTTGAATAGAGAACGGTTGTATTTTACGGATGATTTTGTTGAAAAATTTGAAGGGCAGGCGAGAGAAAATATTGCCAATGAAATCAATCAGCTAAAATTATGGTAATCACTTTTTCAATTCATTATTGAAAAGTAGTAATCAGCCAGTTTTTAAAATTTTGGTAAATGATGTTGTCTTGATTCACCAAGTTAAGGGCTTTTGAAATATCTTGCGTTGGTTTGCTTTGGGTTGCAAGCCAAGTATAAACCTTTGCTTTATCAAAGGCTTGCGGTTTAAAATGCTCTTTATCAAAACTTTCTATAAACTGCTCAATCTGTTGCCATTGGGTCAGTTGGTTTGGATTTAAGGTAAGTTTTAACCACGTTTCAAGATAGCCCTCATCTTGATTGTTTGGCATGAGCCATACGCCAATTGGGTTAAAATCAATATGTTCAAAGACTAAGCCATGACTGGGTTCAACTGGCTGTCGTAAGCGAAAACCATATTGCTCACATACGTCACTCAACTGGTCGATATTTTGCTGTTGAATCGTGCGTTTTGGGGATTGGTGAAAATCCATGTCCATCAATGCCCCAATATGCGTATAGCGACCTTGAGGCAAGTCTTCAATCGCATAACCCAAAACATTCATAATGCCCTGTTTGCTGTTTTGGATTCTGACAGCCGTGTTAGGGGTCGTGAGTGCCAATTCCGCAGGCAAAACGACTTGAATATTCAGCGATAAGTTTAGCTGTTCAAACTGCAAAAACTGCTCAATAAAGTGTTTATCACCATAGCCTTCTACCAATAAAAGCTTGTTGCTAGTGTTTTTCATTAGCGTACTTCCATTTGTATTTTGGTGAGGTGATACAGTTTTTCTTCATCAAATACAGTGGCGATAAGTTTGCCATTGTCTGATTTGCGGACGCTGTGACCCATACGAAATAGTACGCCGTCCATGTCGGTGCGTTCTTTGGCGATTTGAGCGAAGCTTTCGATAGTGTCCCAACTGTGGGTGGTGGCGAATACTTGGATGTTAAAGCGGTGGGCGAGTTCAAAGATTAGTCGCCATACTTCGGGTTGTACACTGTAATGTAAGCCGTTTTCAAATTCATCTATTAATAAAAAACCATTGCGAGAATTTATTACCTTAAAAATAATTTGCAAAAGTCTAAATATTCCATCCCCCATACTATGTAAAGGAATTCTATTTTCTACTCCCTTTAAACGAACAAAAGGAACTCGAAAATTCGTATTAGTATCAGTTAGAAATGCTATATTTTGAATATTTTCGTCAATTAATTGAAGCATTTTAACAACTAAATCTTCCTCATTTGTTAAGGCTATTTGCTCCCATTCGGTTGCTAAAGTTTCAATGTTAATAGAACCTGTATCAACAAATTGATATTTAGGAAATGGTGGGTAATCAATACCGCTAACACCTGTGACTAAACCACTATTTATTAGCTTAAAGCTACTACGAATCATTAAGTCGTTACTAGGGAATTGATTTTTCAAGGTAAAGTAATTATCTGATTCATTAATGTATTTTGAAGAATCTAAAAAGCCAATATAACGATTTTGAGCATAACCTACTTGTAAATAAAAACTTTTACTACCAATATCAATAACATTTTGAGAAGAATCTTCACCTCTAGTCAGTAAATTTAGAAAAAGCTTTTCATCAAATTTTGGCTGAATTGTTTCAGTTTGCTCTGATTCTATTTTTAAAACACCATGTCTATTTACATTTCTGTTATCAACCAGCTTTTGAACCGTTTTAAGGTCAAAACCACTCGCTAACAAAGCCAACGCCTCAAGGACGGTACTTTTTCCTGAATTATTTTTCCCCACAATCAAATTCACATGACCCAATTTCTCAATCGTCACATCTTCCAAAATCCGAAAGTTTTTAATCGTCAAAGAATCTAAGTGCATAGCGATACCATTTATTTGAATTTATGGATAAAAAACCATTACCGTATCTTACCCATAAACTGAGCAACTTTCCACCCAGTTCAACGAACAATTACCTCAAAAAACTCATATAGCCATTCACTAACCAAACTGCCCAAACTGCTTTGCCACTTGCTGTTGGTAGCCCTGCCAAACGTTGGACTGACTAGCCGTATCCACAAGCGACCCTTGCCAACGAGGAATCACTGCCTGCATACGGTTAAGGCGGATTTGACTACTCGCCACCATCCGCTCATGCTGTAGCCGTTCAAACGCCACCAATGCCGATTCCCTATCGTTACACACCAGCCCCATATCACAGCCTGCCTTGAGTGCCGACATCAGTCTATCGCCTGCATCCCCTGCGACATGGGCGGCCTTCATCGACAAATCGTCCGAAAACACCACCCCATCAAACCCCAACTGCTCACGAATGATGCCTTGCACCCATTTTGGCGAAAAACCTGCTGGTTTATCATCGATTTGGGTAAACACCACATGAGCAGGCATCAACGCATCCAATAACGACAAATTCCGCATAAAGGGTTGCATATCTTGTTGATAAATCTCATCAAAACTGCGGTCATCATGGGCATCAGCATGGTGCGAATCGGGTGCAACCGAGCCATGTCCGGGGAAATGCTTACCTGTGGTCGCCATGCCTGCGGATTTCATGCCACGCATAAACTCGGCTGACAAGGCAGTGATGGCAGTTGGGTGAGCATGAAACGCCCTGTCGCCAATTACCGCACTCACACCATTGACATCTAGCACAGGGGCAAAGCTAAAATCCACGCCCACGGCTAGCACTTCGGTTGCCATGACATAGCCACTGGCAAAGGCAAGCTCTAGGGCATTAATGGGGTTGGTGTCGAACAATTCACCCAGCTTTCCCATCGGTGGAATGGGTGAAAAGCCTTGGCGAAAGCGAGCCACTCGTCCGCCCTCTTGGTCAACGGCAATCAAGATATTGGGATTGACGGCTCGAATGCTGTCGGTAAGCTCTCGGACTTGGGTCGGTGATTCGACATTGCGTCCGAATAGGATAACGCCACCGACATGAGGGTCGGCGAGGAGTTGTTGGTCTTCGGTGGTGAGGGTCGTGCCTGCTACATCTAGCATGAGTTGACCGATTTTTGGGGTTGAATGGGTTGTCATTGTGTTTTCCAAAGCTTACGATAAATTGGTTTATTTTACGCCAAACGATGACCAAAATCACTGCCGATTTAGTCGAGTCGGTTTCGGTAAAAGTGCCAAATCACTCACTCGACATGGATTGATGTCAATACCGCCTCGCCGTGTGTACCACGCACGTACCATCAGATTTTTGGGCGAAAAGGCTTGTGTCAAATCACTAAAAATCTGCTCAACACACTGCTCGTGAAAGCCATTATGCTGACGGAAAGTCAAAATATACTCAAGCAAACTTGCCTTATCAATCGGCAAACTATCTATCACAATTTCCACCGTTCCCCAGTCTGGTTGATTGGTCACAGGACAGTTTGAACGCAGTAAATGCGAATGGAAAATTTGAGGTTGGCTCGCTGTTTCAGCAGTTTTGGCAAAGGCTAAACATGAATTATCAACGTCTTGGCTAATCGCAATTTTTTTATTCCCATTAAATAAACAGTTGTCTAACGCATTGTCGATACATTCACCTTGCGGTTCGCTAATCGGTAGGCTTTGGGTGGTTTTAACGTCAAAAATATCAATCGTCACTTTGGCTTGTACGCAGGCTGATAGGTCGGTTTCAACGGTGTTTTTAACTGCTTGTTGATTGTCAAACTCGGTAAAATTTAGGCTGTTAAAGTAGAGTTTTAGCGATTTTGATTCGACAATATTGGGCGAAGTGGCAGGAATGGCAAGGCGAGCCATAGCGACTTGCGAAATGCCTTGTGGGTTGAGCCAAGACACTTCAAAGGCGTGCCACCAGTCCATACCAATACTTAAATTTTCGGCAGGTAGGGCGAGTTTGGCTCTGCCCAGTTCTCGTGGAATGGGGTAGAGAACTTGGGGGCTGTAGGTTTTTGGGTAATCGGTGCTTTGACCGAGTTTGGAATTTTCTGGGGTGTGATTAATATTCATGTTTTGTCTTATTGGTTAAAAGTTATGTTCTTCCGAATTTAAGCTTAATTCAAATGTTTTACCGTTTTGTTCGGGTTGCCAGCCTTTTTCTAACGCAATTTCAATAGCTTGGGCGACTAATTTTGGAGTAATGACTAAAGTTTCAAGATTATCAGCCCAAGAGCCAAAATGTCCAAAACCATCTAACATAACGTGTAATACGCAATTGCCATTTTCTTGTTTTTCAACAGCAAAGTTTAAACCGTCACCAGACATTAAATTCCAGTAGTCAGTTTTATGGCGAACTCGCCAACGATATTCAACATCATTAACAACAATTTTCCGAGAGCCTTTTTTTGGGATTGACATTTTATAGCCTTACTCTCGACCCATCTTTTAGCAAATAATACGCAATTGCATAAAAAATCCCTGTAAAAATCCCAATCGCCACCAACGACCCCCACACATTGACATCCGAATGCCCCAAAATCCCATAGCGAAACGCATTCACCATATACACAATCGGATTAATCAAGCTGACATTTTGCCAAAACTCGGGCAAATCCTTGAGCGAATAAAACACCCCACCCAAATAGGTCAATGGGGTCAGCACAAAACTCGGCACAATCGAAATATCATCAAACGAGCGAGCAAACACCGCATTAATCATACCGCCAAGCGAAAATAGGGCAGAAGTCATCACCACGGTAAACACGGTGACAAACGCATGAACCAACGTCAGTTTGGTAAAAAATAACGCCAACAGCGTGACAATCAAACCAATCGCCAAACCACGAAATAGCCCACCTGCGATAAAACCCAATAAAATCGTGTGTTTAGAAATCGGACTGACGAGCATCTCTTCGATATTGCCATGAAACTTCGTCCCAAAAAAACTCGATACCACGTTGGAGTAGCTATTGGTAATCACCGCCATCATAATCAACCCCGGTACGATAAACTGCATATACGGCACACCGCCCATGTCGCCCACTCGTGAGCCAATCATTTTACCAAAAATGATAAAATATAAGCTCATGGTAATGGCAGGGGGCAGTAGGGTTTGAGGCCAAATGCGTAAAATTCGGCGGATTTCTTTAATCGTCAGCGTGGTAAAGGCGACCCATTGTTTTTGAAAATTCATTTAATTCCCCAGTTTTTCTGTCAGATTTTTATCCACCACACTCAAAAACAACTCTTCCAAGCGATTGGACTTATTCCGCATACTGGCAATTTGCACATTTTGGGCGGTAAGCTGGGCAAATACATTGTTCAAACTTTCCCCTTTATTCAGCGTCACCTCAAGGCTTGATGGGTCTGGCTGATAAGACTTGATAACCTTGTTAAGCACAATCGGCTCATGCACAGGTTGGCTCAAATCCAGCACAAAAGTTTCCACATCAAGGCTTGCCAACAGGCTTTTCATATCGGTGTTAATCCGAATCTCGCCCTTGTCCAAAATCGCAATGTGCTTACACAACTGCTCGGCTTCCTCAAGATAATGGGTCGTCAAAATGATGGTCGTACCTTCTTCCGTATTGATTTGTTGCATAAACTCCCACATCGAACGGCGAAGTTCAATATCCACCCCTGCGGTCGGTTCATCAAGAATCAATAATTTTGGCTTATGAATCAATGCTCTAGCAATCATCAAACGGCGTTTCATCCCACCTGATAGCATACGTGCTTTATTGGCACGTTTTTCCCATAGTCCCAATGCTTTCAGCAGTTTTTCCGCCCTTGGTCTGGCTTCCTTAGCAGGGATACCAAAATAGCCTGCTTGGGTAATCAGAATATCTTCGACATTTTCAAACTGCATAAAGTTAAATTCTTGGGGAACAACGCCCAAAAACTCTTTGGCTTTGGCAGGATTTTTTAACAAATCAATGCCAAAAATCGACACCGAGCCACTAGACGGCTTGAACAATGAACTGATAATGCCGATGGTGGTGGATTTACCTGCTCCGTTTGCCCCCAGCAAGGCAAAAAATCCGCCTTGTGGCACGGTCAGGTCTATGCCTTTAAGGGCGGTAAAACCGTTGGTGTAGGTTTTGGTTAAGCCTTTGATTTGTAGGGCTGGCGTGTTTGCATTAAGTTCATTCATTTTTTAATCGTATCTAAATATAAACAGTAGGCTATTAATAGTGACTAAACATGAAAATTAAAGCCAAATTATACACCCAAAAACAAAAACAGCCCATAAAAATGGACTGTTTTATCAAACGCTAAATTGTCGGAATTATTTGGCACTATTAACCATATAGTCAACGGCATTGGTAACTTCGACATCTAACAGGTCAGTTTTACCACCTTTGGCAGGCATGGCGTTAAAGCCTTGTAAAGCATGTTGGTGCAGTGTGGCTGTGCCTTTACCAATACGAGCTGACCAGTCGCCTTTGTTGCCATATTTTGGAGCACCTAACAAACCTGCACCATGACAAGTTTGGCAAACGCCCTCATAAATCATTTTGCCTTCACGAGGGTTATTTGGGTCGGCTGGGCCTAAAGTAGCGGCGATAGTGATATCACACTCTTGACCTTCAAAACATACCTTGCCTTGTGGGGCGATACGAGCAATCAGATTAGGGTACAATGCCACTAATTTTGCGGTTTGAGGTGGGTCTTGAGGGATTTTTGGCTCTTCTTTTTTTGGGGCAGAAGCAGGAGCAGATGCCACACTTGCCACAGGTGCAGAAGCAGTCGCACTGGCTGAACTGGCGGTCGTGGTTGTGACAGTGGTGGTCGTGGTTGTGGTGGTTGATGCAACCACGGTTTCATTAGCGGCTTGGCTGACAGCGATACCTGCTACACTAAGCAAGCTGACCGCTGATAACATAACTACTTTTTTCATTCGTCACGTTCTCTCAAAATAGGTGAAATAGGTTATCGATTCACTTTTAACAATAACGAGAATATCAATTATGCTGTATTGTATCAGTTTGTGCGATAAAAGTTACACAGATTCATTTTCCTTACTATTATAAGGGAAAATCACACAAAAAAGCTATGGTTATTTATCACCAGTCGCAGGCTTTGCCAAATCCATTGATTTAACTTATTAATCACTAAAAATCTGATTGAGTTTTTGCAAGTTATTGACTATCAGCTTACCTGTTTGGTCGGTGCTGATGTCGATTTGCAGTTTCTCATCCAACCGCATGACGATGGGTTCTAACGCTTGTTTTAACCCCTCAATCAGTTGGCTGTTCGCTTGGCTATTAGTTTGACTGTTACTTTGAGCTTGCTTGTCGCTAGTTTCACCATTTGCCAATACCGATTCATCCGTTGGATTTACCACTTTTAACGCATTGATGGCGGTGACGAGGGTCAGTGCCAGTTCTTTGAGCAATGCCTGTTGCTGTTGTTGTTGCTGGAGTTCGACTTTGCGTTGGTGTTGGTAGAGTTGTCCAATTTTGGCAAAACTTTTTTCCACAAATACATTCAGGCTGTTTTCAAGGTGTTGGCTGTTTTGGCTGACCCATTGCTGTTGTTGGGCTTGTTGTAGCATTTGTTGCTCAAGCTGTTGTTTGGCATACACTTCATTGATTTTTAACAATAATTCATGTTCGGCTTGTTGGGTTTCGTCAAGATTTGGGGCAGTTTGTTGCTGTTGTACCCATTGCCCGACTTGCTGATTCATGCCTTGCACGCCTGCCACCAAGTCCACCAGTTGAGCCACCATGCGGTTGCCTGTGTCGCTACTGTCACCGCCCATCGCTTTGTTGCGTAAAAAGTCCGCCACGATTTGCGACCAACGAGCCTGTTCTGCCTCGGTCATCACGCCTCGGATTTGGGCAAGTTTTAGCAAGTTGCTTTCCGCCCCTGTGGTGAGCAGTTGTGCCTCGCCTTGATAGTGGTCGCCAATCAGTTGTTGCAGTTCGCTGTCGTTCATCACGGCAGAGAGTTTTTCGGTCATTTTGTTCATGTTGCGATAACTGCCCTGTAGCTTAAAGGCAGGCTCGGTGCGGTATTTGTCATCTTGCGAGGCAGAGGCGATATACTGCTGATTGACTTGTAAAATGACCTGTTGCACCGCAAGCATTTTTTGCAAAATCGCCACGATTTCTTGGATTTCGCTGTTGGCGTAGGGGTGGGTAAGTTCGCCCAATGCGGTGATTTTGCCTTGTGCCAAGTCGATAAATTGATACACATCCGCCATGTCACGGTTGGCAAGTGGGGCGAGAATGGCGTTACTGGTGAGGGCGTTTTCGAGGTAGCTTAACGCAAACACCTGTTCCATACCGTTCATCATGTCGCCGAGGTTGTAGATATCGGCACGGTTGGCAAGCATATCTGGGACTTTGAACACCTCGCCTGTTTCGGTGTAGGGGTTGCCCGCCATCACCACGCAGAATTTTTTGCCTCGCATATCGTAGGTTTTGCTTTCGCCTTGCCATACGCCGTCAATGCGTCTTGTGCCGTCTGTTAATGAGATAAATTTTTGTAAAAATTCGGCATGAGTATGCTGAATATCGTCCAAATACAACATGACATTGTTGCCCATTTCGAGGGCTAAATTCAGCTTTTCTAGCTCTCGACTGGCGGTGGCATTGGGGGCTTTGGCAGGGTCAAGCGAAGTCACCTCATGCCCCAGCGAAGGGCAGTTGATTTTCATAAAAATCAAGCCCAAACGGTTTGCCACATATTCCATCAAGGTAGTTTTGCCATATCCAGGGGGCGAAATCAGCATTAACAACCCCATCAAATCGGTGCGTTTGCTGTCGCCCAATGTGCCGATTTGTTTGGCAAGATTATCACCGATAATCGGCAAATAACTGTCATTAATCAAACGGTTACGCACAAAGGATGATAGCGGACGAGCGACAAATTCATCAAGGCGTAAATCCAACCGTGCTTGGGTCAGTAGGTCATGGCGTAGGCGTTGGTACTGGCGAAACTTCGGAATGGCGGTATGTTCATGCTGATAAAGTTGGCTTAAAAAACTGTCTAAGCTAAAGGTAAGCGTCTGATTCGGCAATTTGGGATGTTCGCCCAATAAGCGACTGACACTGACTTCAAGCGAAATCGGACTGATGTCACGCTGAAAGTTGGGCGTTTGTTTATCACTGCGAATCATCAACATAGCCACCGTTTCGGCAACATAATGCGATAGATTATCCATTGACAACTTGTCGGCTGATACGCCATCGGCTAATTGGCTGTCACTTTGGCGAAGTAAATCTAGCAAAGCGTTAAGCCATGTGGTCGCCAGTTCATAGGCTGATTTTGGCTCATGGCTCAGTTTCGACAACACCGATTGTAAATAGTTAAAACGCTCTAGCCCAACGGTGGTTTCAAGTTTTTGATAAAGTGTGTTCGCTTGTTGGGTGGTTTGCCAAAAAATACCATTCCCAAAAAGTCCACTATCTTTGTCAAACTCGCTTGATGTACTACTTGTACTATCTTCGCTCGTTTGCCTCGATATTGAACTTTTTGCTTTTGGTATTTGATTGAGGGTGTGATTTGCTGTTAAATCTATTTTTGCTAACCCCAAAACTTGAGCGAGATAGTCACTGGCTAAGTCAATCTGTGATTGGCTAAATAAATTTGGCATTTTGGCTTGGACAAATTCGCCCAAAACCGCACGAATATCCGCCACCAATAGATTTTTGGCGGTGTCACTGTGTAGGGCTTGTTGTAATTGATAAGCAGTAATCGCTCGGTCTTGCCAATGGCGAATTTCGGCTTGATGGGGGGTGAACCATGCTGTTTCCGCTTGCACTAAACTTGGTGAAGGGCTTGTCGAAGGGTTGGTAGTGGGATTTGAAACGTTATGGTTCGACAGGCTCACCACGAACGTTTTATTTTGCTGATGTAAAGTAATCTGCTCAAAGAAAATCTGTGCCAACGCTCGCACAGTCGGCTCAAAGGTGAGTAAATTGGCAGTCTGTAGCAACGGCAAAATCTGCAACAATATCAACACCGCATCATGGTCATGAATGCCTTTTTCGTAGCCAAATTGATAACTTGGCGTGATATAAGTTTTGACCAAATCCAGTAGCGGACTGTCATTTTCGGGGTTTGCAAGGTTGTGGCTCATTTCAAAGGCTTGATACAGCTTTTGGGTGGTCAAACCGTCTTGCCCTTGTTTGGCGGATTGTAGCAGACTGTACGCCAAATATTCCCCACGATAAATCTCACTGGTTTCACTAGGCAGGCTCATATCCCAATACTCGGATAGGCTGTTTAGCTCGGCATTGTCAATGGCTTGGTAAAAATTCGTGCCTGTCAAATGCAGGGTCAATACCGCTTGATTGTCGTCATTTTGGCGTGATAACAGGGTCAAATCTAGCGGTTGACTATTGACAGAAAACCGATGTTTACCCAGTTTTATCACATTACCATCATTTTCAAACAGCTCGGTTTTATCCTTTAAAGCCTTGTAGCTGTCGGTGGCGATGGCTTTGAGGCGTGCGTCAATGTCGTCAGCTTTGACACTAAAGCCCAGTTCACGCAAGGTTTTACCAATGCCTTTAACTTTTTGCACCAAGGCATCCGAGGCAAAGTAAGTGTTAAGGCTCGCCTCATCGCTAAAGCCTGTCGTGCCACTAGCCATCACACGTTTGGCGATACTGGCAAGCATTCGTTGGGCGGAATCGCTTAAGTTTTGGGCTTTTTTGTTGCGTTCGTCCAGTAGCCGTTGTTTATGCCCTTTAAAACTGTCGATGACCTCTTCACGTTTTGCCAGTAATTCTTCGCCAAATTGAACTTGCACCGCCTCGACATCGACAAATTGCCCCTCAAGCTCTTCAAGTTGCACCAACAACCGTGCCAACTGCTCATCGGCTTGCTCTGGCGTGTTGGCAAGCGACAACGCATTGGCAATCGACTGGCTAAATAGGCGAAATTGTGCCGAAAACTGTGCCACCGCCTCAGTCGCCCCAAAACTTTGGCGTTGGTGATTGAGCTTGGCTTTGGACTGGTTGAGTTTGGCATAAACCTGCGAAATTTGGTCGATAATCTGCGTGCGTACCGTGGCATCAGCGACATCAAGGGTCGCCAAAATCTCGGTCAATACATCCAGCCCATGAGCCGTGTCATTGATGGTGGTCAAAATCGGCTCAAGCTCGGCATGGGTGGTCGCCGAATCTCGCTGACTGTCAAGCTGTGTCAATAGCGTGTCAAAACTGGCAAACGCTTGGCTATCGCTCAAAAACGCCACCGTCTGCTCGGCAAGTTGGCTTTCGGCTTGGCTAAGGTCTGCCTTGAGGCTGTCTAGGCGAGCGGTATCAAGGTAGCGAAGTCCCTCAAGGCTAATCAATCGCCCTTGTTGCTGACGCAGTTGGCTCAACGCATTGACATAATCGCCAATGTTCACAAAAGTCGTGGTGCTGACTTGACGCAGTAGGTCGGTCTGCTCACTGTGGGCGGTGTCGAGGGCAGTTTGGGTTTGTTTTTGGATGGCTTGGACTTTGGCAAATTCATCAATTACCAACCCACTGGTATCAATGATTTGTCGAATGGTGTCTGCCAATTCCGCCAATTGCGGTTCGGCAAGCCAATAATAACTGTCAAACAGCTTACTGGCGGTCGAGGCAAGCTGTTGATATAGCTTTTGCGATACGCTTTGATTGGCAATCAGCCGTGCCACACTGTACAAATCAGCAATCCCTCGCACAAGGGCTTTATTGCCGATTTTGCCATAAAACCCAGTCGCCTCGCCCTGTTGACTGGCGTATTCTTCGGAGGTAAAAGGCGTTTGCCAAATCTGCATCGGATGAATACGAGTGACCTCGTCACTGCTAAACAGCACCATCACGCCATTGGGGGCAAGGGCAAAACCATGACAAAAAATCGGATTTTGTAATTGTTTTTTGATTAAATTATAGCCAAACAGTCCATACAGCCCTGCGACACTGTCATAAAACACAAACAGCACATCCTCGCCATTGGGTGAGGCGATTTTTTTGAAAAAACTCAACGCATTATCAGTGTGTTGGCTGTTGCTCGGCTCATCAAACCGCTTGTGTTCGCCTGTTTGCAAATAATAGCCATTGGGAAACACAATGCCGTGATTTTCGGGCAACTGCACGCACGATTGCCCAATCGCATCAAGGCGAGTGACCTGCTCGGTCAGACTGTTGTACACCAAATAGCGGTAATTATCCTCACGATACGGCAAAATCTTTAATAAAATCAAACTGCCAACTTTGGCATAAAACACACTGGCATCGCTCACCGCTTGGGTGCTGTCTTGCACGTTTTCTTGATAAATGCCTGTCGCTATATTCGGATTATTATCAAGCTTGACGGTCAACGAACCGCCCACCGTTGACACAAAAATCGTGTCCAAAATATTGCTATGCGGATATTTGCCATTGACCAGTTGCTCACGAGTGACCGCCGTCCAGTCAAAATCATAGGCAGGGGGCAGGGCGATATCTCGCTCGCCACGATTGTCGATATACTGAATCGCCAAGCCGTCTGGGGCGTTGGCATCAAAGCTAATGCCAAAACGAAATACTCGGATATCGCTAATGCGTTCGCCAATCTGAAAGGCAAGCAGTAGTTTACTATCCTTGAGGGTAAGCTGTAGCAGTTTGGTCTGTTTGTAGTAGCGGTATAGCTCGTCAAAGTCTTGTTTAAAACTGCCTTGGCTCAAAAATGAGGTGGCTAAATCCACCGCTTGCAGGTGATATTCGGCTGGCGAGGGGTTGGTGTTGTCGTCAGTATTTCCAGTATTCCCAATATTCCCAGTGTCGGCAGTGTCCGTATGGTCTGCCGAAATGAGGCTAACTTGATTGGGGTCAATCAGCCGATACAGGGCAAATACGTCATCAAGGGTGGTGTCTTGCTTGATACCTGTTTGGGTGTTGTAGCCAAATAGTAGGTAATTGCCGACTTGCACGAGGTCACGAGCGAGGGCGTTGTGTTCGGTGCGGATGGGGGTGCGAGCGAGTAGTTGAAGTTGGGTGTTGCCAAATTCGGACAGGCGTGCGTCATTTAACGCTTGGGTTTGTTGGCTCAAGCGGTTGCCTTGCTCGGTGAGGCGTTTCTTGATTAAGTCGTAAGCGTTGCCTGTGGCGACGGCTTTACTTTGTTGGTCTTGGGTTTCATTATTCATAGAACAATCCAAAATAAATTATTCATTTATACTTTTAATTTCATCTTTATCAAGCTCTTTACAATTTTTCATTAAATCCGAATGGTCAAATAGTACAGGTGCTTTGTATTCATTCCCTTGTAATGCTTCGATAATAGCATTAGAGATGAGGTTTATATTTGAAAAAGAACCGCCAATAAAGAATAGGTTTAACAAATCAGAAGTTAATATTTCATATCTCCCAATACGCTTTCCTCTATTATTTATCTCTTTTATTTTCATCATCCAACCACTTACATCCCTATTATTCGCTTCAAATAGTAATATACATTTCTTAAGCTTGGATAATGCTAAATATATCGGTGTCTTTGAATATGATTTCTTTTTTAAATCGTATTTAAAAAAAGCTTTTGAAGTCAAAACTTCATTTATAACATTCACATCAATCGAAATCTTTGATGTCATACAATTCATCAAGCATGATAATGAAAAAAATTGCCACTCAGAACTAGGCAAAGTAATAGTTTCATCAATTGAGCAGGGCAAACGAATTTTTTCTAATAAGTTTTCCGCAGATGTATGGATAAGAAATCTATTATTTTTTAAATCTTTTCTTAAACTATCTTGAAAGATTTTCAATTCATTTAATAAAATCTCAATATAAAGTTTTGCTTCTAAATCTCCTAAATAAATTAATGAATATAATGAGTCCACAATTTCTCTAAAACTCTCAAACTGCCTAATCCAGTTTCCAGAAGGTAACTCTCCTTTACCCGATAGAGCATTCTTTGTATCGGTATTTCTTCCGATCTCCTCAACAAAATCTGAGATATATACTGCATCGTTGGAAAACTTTGTAGGTGCATTTATTACATTTTCTATTAAATCCTTATCAAATAACTCAAGTTTATTTAAATATTTAGCCAATTCATTCCTAGTTTCTTTTAATTGCCAAACATCACGTCTTACAAATGATATAATTTCAAGCTTCCCTTGTTGGTGTAGTTTGTAAGCGTGTCTGTATTCCTGTCTAGTAATACTTATTTTGTTTGTCTTATCGAACCAACCGCCAACTCTAGTGCCAACGAGCAAAATAAAATAATCACATTCATCTATAAGATTTAAACAAGCATGGTAACTATGAACATTTCCATCAACTTTAAAGTCACTACTTTCTGAAGTAAAAACAATATATCCATGTTGCTCCAAATAAAATTTTAAAGCAGACCGTAAATCTTTAAAGTCATAAATTGTTGATGAAATAAAAACTTTAGGTGTATTATTCATGGTTACCCTTATGTAGTTTTAACAATAGCTATCAATCCTAAGCGAATAATAACGAACGAATTTCAGCACGTTTTGGGTGACTATCAAGCCATTTCCCAAACTCACTCACCCTCTCAAAATCATCCCCCAACAACTGATGATAATGCTCACTCACCGCCTGTTCTTTGGCTTGCTCTCGCAAATCCTTTTGCCACGGCTCGCTCATAATCTCCGTCAACTTATCTTGGATTTTGAGCTGTTTTAACAACTCCCACTCACCTTGGTCTAGCCACACATCATAACAAGTATGACAAACATTAATCGTATTGTTATGCTCATTATTGATACGGTATTTCAGCATAAATTTATGGCAATGCTGACAGATTAGGGCGTTTTCGGTATTGGTCAACTCATCAATCACCACAGGCTCATCACTTTGCTTGTCCGCCTCGATACTAGACGCATTGTCCTCCGACCATGCACGATAAGTCAGTAAATCAAGATGCGTACCGTGGCATTTCTCGCAACGTAACGCAGGCAACCCCAAATCCAATTTGGTGGGTTTTAGGCTCTCGGTCTTACATTGATAACAAAACATCGTAATGCTCCTTGTTTAATGAATGCTATTAATCATCTATTGACGCTGTTAAGCCTAACGGATTTAACAACAATTTCACCACACCCACCATCTTATCTTTATCCGCAGGGTCAGATTCTGCAATCAAAATCGTCAACGTTGTCAACGTTTGCGGATTGATTTTATCCCGAAAATCATAGCCAAATTTCTGCAATAACCAAATAAATGCAAATGCACCACTTCGTTTATTGCCATCATTAAACGGATGATTTTTAATGATAAAATATAGCAAATGAGCGGATTTTTCTTCAATCGTGGCATACGCATCCTGCCCAAACACACTCTGAAATACATTGCCAAAAATCCCTGCCAATGCCCCCTCGGTTTTTTCTTGGGCGAATAATTCAGTTGCTTCGCCTTTACTTATCAATTCGGTTTTCAATAACGCCAAATCCCTTGCAACGCCTCGCTAGACGTTTCTATCGACTGCGAGTTGCCTTGTTCTGGAAATGCATTTTTGTCATAACTATCTAGCGTAAACCAAGTGTCTGAAAACTTTTGAATTAATGATAGAATCTCATTGGTTTCAATATTAGGATTGTTGTGCGTTAGGGCTTTTAAATCTTCCAATGTCTGCAAAAACTGCTGTCGATTTTCCTTTAAGCGTTGCTGATTAATCGCATAGCCTTGAATGAGATAGTCTTTTAGACGTTGGGTCGCCCATCTGCGAAAAGCAACACCCTGTGACGATTTAACACGATAGCCAACAGAAATAATAGTTTCTAAATCATAAAAAACCACAGGACGGTCGGAATTTGCAATATGCATTTTTTGCATATTGCTTTTTTCTTCAATTTCGCCTTCTTCAACTGCATTATTAATGTGCCTAGAAATAACGGATTGATTCCTACCAAATAACTCACCCATTTGGGCTTGTGACAACCAAACCGTCTGGTTATCAAACCGTACATCAATGTGGGTCGTACCATCGTTGGCTGTGTAGATTTCTACGGCATTTTGCATAGGTTAATTCTCTTTGAAATTTGAAAAATTATTCTGCATTGTTTGCTGAGTTATTTGTTGCCGAATTTTGGTTATCTAAACCATTCACCGATTTAGCGACTTTATCAGCAATGACATGATTAATTAACCCATTTAACACATTGGATTTACCTGCCAATCCATCAATCGCCTTACCAATCGACAAGGATTTGGCAAAGTTATCAAAGAAATGTTCCTCACCGCCCACAATGTCGATTTTGGCTTTTTGTAGGGCAGTGGCAAGCACTTCGGCATTTTCTTTGGCGATTTCTTTGCCTGCTTCAATGGATGCCAATGCCTCTTGTAGAGCGGTTTCCAGCCCCATACGGTATTCTTCATGCTCACGAGCAGATTGGCTCATGCTACCCATCGCATTGAATTTTTCCACCAAGCCATCGGCTTCGGCTTTGAAGTGCTGACGAGTGACTTCGGCTTTGGCAAGTCCCACTTCTCGCTCGGCTTTGGCGTTGGATTCGCCACGCACGGCAATGACCTCGGCATTTGCCAAGCCAATTTCACGGTCGGCAACCGCTTGGGCTTGACCAGATTTAAGGCGAGCTTCGGCTTCGGCTTCGCCAGTGGCTTTGATGACATTGGCTTTGGCAAGTCCTTCTTTCTCAAGGGCAACGGCTTTGGCTTCTTGAATCACCGCTTCGGCTACGCCATGAGCAGATTCTTCGGCTTTGATACCTTCTGCCAGTTTAATTTTGGCATCGGCTTCTTTTTGAGCAGAATCGAGTTTGGCTTGAGCAAGGGTGATGATTTCTTGGGCTTTATGGCGAGCGGATAGCTCTTGAGCCTCGGCTTCTTTGACCTGACGGACTTTGATTTCTTCGGCTTCGGCTTCGGCAGCCAAGATTTTGGTTTGTTTGGCACGGTCGGCTTCAGAGATTTGGCGGACTTCTTTGATACGCTCTTCTTCCATTGCCACGGTTTTATCCACGGCGACACGCTCACGCACCACATTGGCGATTTCTTTTTTCTCTTGCTCAATGGCTCGTTCGGCTTCGATACGTTGTAGCTCGACTTCACGCTCACGAGAGACGATTTCTAACGCACGGGCTTTGGTGACTTTTTCTTCTTCAATCGCCACCGCACGCAGACGGTTTTGGCTGGCGACTTCGATTTCACGTTGTTGGATTTCACGTTGCACCGCCAAATCTTGCTCGACCAAAATCACCGCACTTTCGGCTTTTTTGCGTTCTTCTTCTTGAATGCGTTTGGTTTCGGCTTCCTCACGAGCGATAGACGAGGCGACTTCACGGCGTTGTTTGGCGGTGGCATCGGCTTGTTGGCGTTCTAGCTCTAGCATGGCTTCGGCGGTTTCGACATTTTTCTTTTTGATTGCCAGTTCTTGATTTCGCTCAAGTTCATTGGTATGCACGTTCTGCACAGCAGTGATTTCGGTGATTTTGCGAATACCTTCCGCATCTAGGATATTGTTGGGGTCAAGCGAGATTTTGGGGGTTTGCTCAAGGTAATCAATCGCCACATCTTCGAGGACATAACCTCCCAAGTCATTACCAATTTCACGGATAATGCGTTCACGAAATTCATGGCGATTTTCAAAAAGTTTAATAAAATCAATTTGTTTTCCCACGGTTTTGAGGGCTTCGGCAAATTTGGCATTAAACAGCTCATTGACGGCATCTTTGTCGGACGCTCGCTCGACACCGACCGTTTTGGCGACTTTTAGCACGTCTTCGGCAGTTTCGTTGACACGCAGATAAAAGGCGACCGAGATATCCGCTCGGATATTGTCACGGCAAATCAAGCCCTCTTTGCCACGTTTATCGACCTCAAGGCGAATTAGGGCAATCCGCATAAGTTCTTTGCGGTTGATGACGGGCCAAACCAGACCACCGTCAAACCGCACAGAAATTTTGTTGATACCATTGATAATTAAGGCATTGCCTTGGTCAATTTTGTAATAAAAGGCTTTGAGCATGAGTAGCAGTGCCATCACAAATACAAATACGATGACCACGACCACGCCGACCATAATTAGAATATCCATGTTTATTTCCTCTTTAAAATTTTTTTGGTTTAACTATTTTGTTTGAAAAATGGTTTCATAGCGTGGTTTTGCAATTTATTTAGCATAACCTTCGTTAATGAAAAATTCAGTTAAAAAACTCGCTTACTTTATGTGGTTGGGGCAAAATTTGATTTAAAAAATCACTATAATTAAAGCTACCATCTTGATTTTTATAATCATTTTTAACAAATATATCATCTATCCAGTGACTATGACCTATTAAAGTATTTAGTTGATTAATAGTTGCTACTTCGCTAATTTCATTAAAGTTTTTGTTAAACAGATTGGTTAAAAGTCTATGAATTTCTGCTCGTAGCCTGCCATGCTCACTATTAGGATATTCAGCGATTTTTTGAAAAAATTTAGCATAATCAAAACGATTATCTGTATTAAAAAAATCATTTGACCAAAATACCAAATCACTCCAGTAAGGGTCGGGTGATAGTTGCGAAATTTGCTCAAATAATTTGGCTTGATGCTCTTCTGCCAAATCACCTTTCAATAATTGTTCGAGTAATAATTGAATTTTCTGCTCGTTTTCTGTCATTTATTTATCTCAAAAGTTTTATAATGTTGATTTCTAATTCAAAAAACCAGTCAATTCAATCCTTTAACACGGTAGGCATTACTATCGCCCAAATACTCCACCAAAACCACCGTATCGCCCTGCACAAAATTTTTATCAAACGCTCGCACCTTTAAAATCAACCCTGCACCGCCATCATTGATGACCGCTTCGCCATGTGTATCATCGACCGTCATCGTCCGCACCACAGCCACTTGACCGACCAACGTATGATGACTGGTCACAGGTGAACTGGCAAAACGCTTGCGAATCGGTGCGACAATCAGCCCACTAATGGCTAAACTAACAATGCTAATGGCAAGCAAAGTAAAAGTCGCAATGACAAAATAGCCAATCCCACTTGCCAAACTGGGCGGTAAAATCGCCTCAAGTAACACACCATTGAGATAACTTAACACCCAACCTACCAAGCCAAACAACGTCAAAATGATAAAAATTGGCACGCCTTGCAAACCAAACTTTAGCAAAATACTGGCAATTAGCCCCATATCACCGTCATGGTGGTGGGCGTGGGTATGGTGAGCGTGGTGGGTATTTGCGTCTGCGTGCAAATCAGCATGTGGGGCATGGTGAAAACCGTTTGTATCTCCAGACATATCAGCGTGAAAATCGGTATCCACATCGACCAAACCGAACACCGATACTAGCCAATATAAGGTGACAAATAGCACCAAGGCGGTAAAAATCACCGTGGGGTAATGGCTGATATTTACCAAAAATGTTTGCATGGCAGGGCTAGTGAAAAACTCGGACATCGGTATTCTCAATGGTGAAAAAGGGAATATAGGAAATAATGTTGAGTTAATATAGCATAAAATCATGGATGTGTAATGATATTCACCTTTTAGCAGGGCTTTATGCTAAAATTTTTGGCACTTAACAGACAGCAATAAAAAGGACTTTTATGACAACCTTTTACACCCTTATCAATCGAGTAACCACCGACAACATCACCACCGCCCACTATACCGCCAACTACCCCTCACAAGGGGCATGGAACGAACATGAACAACACATGGCAGCCTCGACAGGGGTACTCAGCTATGAACTTGAGAAGTTTTTCCCTCGTGCCGATATGCGAATTGGTCGGATTAGCCTTGATATTTTTGGCTTGATTCATTTTGGTGATTTTAGCATTACCACCCAAGTCATTCGTGGTGGACGCACCATCGAGCTGATAGAAGCCAAGATGGAAGCCAATGGTAAAACCTGTATCGTGGCTCGTGCATGGCGAATGCAGACCAGTGACACCTCAGCAGTGGCAGGGCTAGAAGATGACCATATCGGACATCCCGAAAATTACTCTGATTGGGATGGCATGAAGCATTGGGGTGGGGGATTTATCAATAGTATCTACCTCAAAGCCGACCCCAATAACCGTCAAGGTGAGGGCATCGTGTGGGTGAATACCGATGTCGAGATGGTCACCGAAAACGGCAAAGCCATGCCAACCTCTGACTTCGTGCATCTGATGGGGATGGTCGATAGTGCCAATGGCATCGTGCCACGTATTCATCAGCCAAATGGTATTGAATGGTTATTTCCCAATTTGGATTTACAAATTCATTTGCATCGCTTACCGCAAGGGCGATGGCTAGGGCTAGAAACGGTTCAGCAAATCGGTAAAGATGGCGTGGGATTGACCAGTAGCGTGTTGCATGATGTACATGGGGCGTTTGGGCGGAGTGAACAGATTTTGACGGTGAGGGAGATGTAATTGGTTTATATTTTATACAGCTAAGATAGTCGTATAAAATTATCTAGCTCTACTTTATCCAAAAACCCTAATGCAAAAAATGAAATGATATAACTGATTAAATAATAAGTAATATAGGGGATTAACGATTTTGTAGAAAGATTCATTTTACAGTACCACATAATCTGGCAATGGCTCACGATTATCCTTTTCAAACGTCTGCCCGCTTAGACTCGCCAACTGCGTTTCAATGGTATCGCACATCATACACAACGGCAAATCATTGTCATTCACCCCAAACGGCTCGCTAATCTCATCGACAATCTCATTGAGTGCCATAAAAGTATAACCAATAAACGCCACCAAAAACGGTGTCACCCAGCCAATCGTATTACCCAGCCCAAACGGCAACATAAAACAATACAAATACACCGTACGATGCAACAGCACAAAATACGCAAACGGAATCGGCGTGTTATTAATCCGCTCACAACCTGCCTGTACATGGGCGATTTCCCCCACGCTTTTATCAAGGCTTTGCCATTGCAAACTATCAATCCGCCCATCAGCGTGCCAATCTGCCAATGTCTGCCCCATCATTTGAGTGAGAAGTAGAGCGGTAAAAGGTTGATTTAGCAACGGATTACGTTGTTCGGCAGTCAAAATCCGCTCAAGGGTCAGCTGATTATCCACCCCTCGCAGTTGCAACCGCAGGCAATGTACAAAGGCAATTTGTAAACGGATAAAGGCTTGTTTGTCGCTTATCGTCACATTTGATAAGGTCAAAACTTGGCGAGCAATATTGCGAGAAAGCCAAACCAACGTCCCCCACAGCTTACGCCCTTCCCAAAAACGGTCATACGCTGAGGCATTACAAAAACCATGAAAAATCGCAAGCGAAATCCCAAGCAAGGCAAACACGGACGGATTTAGCGGTACAGGGGTTTTGGTGATATGAGTTTGGTAATAATAGATAAAGGCGGAAAAGACAAACAGCACCGTCTGTGGCACAATCAGTTGCCGAAAATACGACCCCTGCATGACAAACAGCATTTTGAATGGTTGGATGGCACGTTTTATCATAGACGGTACTTTTTAGAATAACATCGAACTTACGCAAATTATAACTTCATCTTTGAATAAAGACACTAGACCCCTGTATTCACAGGGGTGACGAGTAATTAAAATATTTTCGTCATTCCTGCGAATGCAGGAATCCAGTGTCTTTTACGTAAATCCTATAACAAAAGAGTTGAATCCCAAAAATCCCTCTTGGCTCAAAAGCGGACTACTCCCCTCCTTTGTCAAAGGAGGGGCTTGGGGAGGATTTAATAAATATACTGCACAAAATTATCCGCTGACAAGCTCGGATTATCGGTATCAAATTGATAAGCGGTCAAATATCCGCCTTTCACCGCTGAATAATCGACACATACCACTTGCTCAGACAACGGCTGTGGCACGCCAGTCAACCAATAATGCCCCACAAATACGAACTTATCAGTGGTCAAGCGAAAATCAATTTCATCGGCTAAGGTTTCGACAGGAATATGCAACAAATCCGACTGCCCTGCCCTTGCGACATGGTGAATCGGCAAGCGTGCATTCGGCTGTTTTAATTCAGGAAGCCACCATTGTACACGCACTTTTTTGCGTTTTGTGCCTTCTTTATCCAAATAAAAATGCCCGTCTGGTAGGCGAGTTTCTACGCCTTTTAAGACACGTTCTAACGCTTCAAACTCTGTTGTACCTTGATACGAAGTCAGTTGTAACGCTTCATCGGTCAAGCGATTATCCGCCGTCAATAACGGCTGTAACACCGCCATCGCCTCGCCATCCCAACAGGCATGTACAAAACACACATTATCCAACTCAAGCCATAATGGCAACTCAAAAAACCGTTTGAGCCAAAAATGGTGCAATTCACTGTCAAAACCGACTTCATCAAGAAACGCTTGGTGTTGGGTGACATTACTTGGCTTATTATGGGAGCGTAAATACTCGCTTGAATTGCGTTTATCAGACGTGGCAAATGCCAACGCATTGTACTCGTGATTACCCATCACCGCCAATGCCGAGCCATTATCCAGCATGGCAAACACGATTTCGAGGGTTTTGAGTTCTTGGCGACCACGGTCAATTAAATCGCCAATAAACACCGCTTGATGATTAGGCGGTGGGGCGAAAAATTTGCCATTATCCACATAGCCCAACTGCGTTAACAAGCCGATGAGTTTATCCGCTTGACCATGAATATCGCCGATGACATCGTAAATCATAGCTACCTCTTTGGTAATTTTAACCACCCATCCCTAAAAACCGTGGGTGCATCAAGGCATTAAAAAAGTGTTGCACAATCGCAGGTTCAACGGCAATGGTAGCGAGCATCCCAAAAACCCCACCAACCAAATGAGCAGAATGGTTGATATTACCACGCCCTTGACCGTCCGCCCACACGCTATAGCCCACATATAGCCCTGCAAACACAATCGCTGGTACAGGGATAAAGAACACCAATAGTGTACTCCACGGATTCATCAATACATAGCTAAACACCACTGCCGACACTGCCCCAGACGCACCAAGACTGCTATAGCGAGGGTTGTTTTTATGCTTCATATAGGTCGGAATAATCGCCACCACAATCGCTGTCAAATAAAACAGTACATAGGCAATCGTGCCTGCACTGTCCATAAAAAACCGCTGTACCACATTACCAAATGAAAACAAGGTAAACATATTAAAAAACAAGTGCATACCATCGGCATGAATAAAGCCATGCGTCACAAAACGGTCAACTTGCCCACGCTGTACCGCAGGCGGATAAAAAATCAGCCGTTGCATCAGTTGGGGCGACTGCCATGCAAGCAAGCTCACCACCACGGTGATAATGACGATAAATAAATTATGATTGTAAATCAGTGACATAGTTTGTCCAAAGCAAATAAGATAATAATGAAAATCGGAATAAAGTAGTAATTTAGCACACTACTTGTGCAAAACCAATTTGTTCACAACAGCCGATTACATAAACTACAAAAGCCTTACTTATCACTACTCACCCATTTCACCAATAATTGACCCCATTCTTGCTCCCAAATATTTTTACAAAACTTAACATAAACTGAATTTTGCTACTTAATTTTCACAAAAGCCCTCGTGGTAACGCAAAGGTTGCTCAAATAAAAACAAAACTTACCTAATTGTTACTTTAAAATAACTGAACGCAGGAAAATTTTCTATTATCTTAGGCTCAATTGTTAAAGGTTAGCAAAATTGATATAAAAACGGCTGTGATTAATAATCAAAATTTTATATTTATCGCTAACTTGCAACTAATTTATCATGTTATTAGACATGCGTTGGTAAATTAGTTGATAATCACATCGCTTATCGTGGTAGTTATGTTTACGTGATAGTTATGTTTAATGGTTACATTTGATAGTTATGTTACTGTTATGTCATCCGTGACCCATCCGATAAGTCACTGAACTTATTTTAGAGGAAATTGTTATGAATATCATCGAGCATCTAGCCCGTACCGTTACACCAGTATTATTAGGCAATGCTGTTTCTGCCAATGACGGTCGCACCTCATTGTTAGAAAAAGTCTATGCCATTATCGTTGCACGTCTAGCTGACAAAGACGTATATACCAAATTTGACAATATCAATGTGGATAATGAAGACCACGGTTTCTTCGACCGTTTGCTTCCAGAAGCTAACTACCGTAGCACCATGGTACAAGAACTTGCCAAACACTACAGCGTGCCAGAGCAAGAAACTCAAAGCCTTATTCAACGTGCCGCACCATTGGTATTGAATGAATTACGTGGCTTATCAGGCACAACCTCACTACCCTCATTTTTGACCAATAATCTATCTTCATTGGTTAGCGTATTGCCAGCTTGGGCGTATGGCTTTATCCCAGCAGGTATCTTGGGTCTATTGAACATCAACCCAGTTCATGCTTCAACCACTCACGTACAACCACAAACCGTGACCACCACTCGCACTGAAGAACATCTAGTTGCCACGCCAAAAGAAGAAGAGGGTGGCTTGATGAAAATCTTGTTGCCAATCATTGGTTTGCTAATCCTAGCTGCTTTGGCATGGGCATTGTTAAAATCATGTGGCAAAAAAGAAGAAGTCACCGCTGTACCTGTTGCTTCTACCACCCCAGCGAGCGTAGTGGTTGCCTCTGGCCCATCAGCCAGCTTACTTGCCCCAACCTTGGCTCTAGCCACTGGTGCTGATGGCAAACTAAGCCTAGGTGGCTTAGGTACGGTTGGTAACGAAGACCTAAAAACCAAAATTATGAGTGCCTTAACTGGTGTGTTTGGTGCGGATGCAGGTAATGCCGTAAACGTCAACGTTGACCCAGCTTATGATGTGAATATGCCTGTTGCTGATAAACTAGGCGATATCTTGAACCTTGTTAAAGCTGTACCAAACGCTGGTCTAAAAGTTGATGGCAACCATATCATGGTATCTGCTCCAGACGCAGCCGCCGCTGATAAATTGGTTAAAGACATCCAAGCCTTATCACCAGACTTTATGGTTATGCTTGATTCAGCAATGCCAGCCACAGCTTCAACCACCACATCAACGGCTAGTGTAACCACGACCACAACTACTATCTCATCAACTGAGCCATCAGTAGTATTTGACCATGGTCGTCTATCATTCTACTTCGCTACTGGTAAAGCTGATGTAGCAGGCAATGCAGTAGAAAAAGCACAAGAAATCCTTGATGCAGCTAAACAAGGTAAAGTATTGGGTGTAACTGGTTACACTGATAGCACTGGTAATGCTGCTGCCAATGCTAAACTATCTAAAGAACGTGCCCAAGCCGTTAAAGCTTTCTTAGTTGCGAATGGTGTACCTGATGCACAGCTAAAACTTATCAAACCAACTGACAGCGTTGGTGCTGAAGGTAAAGACCAAGAAGGTCGCCGTGTGGATGTATATATTGCTGATGACAATGCCGTTCCTGCAACTGCCTCTGTAACAACTACGCAAGTTACTACCGTTGCTAGCCCAGCAAAATAATCTTAGATTATTAGCAATAAAAAATCCTGCCATCGTGCAGGATTTTTTATTGGGAAATTTTTGAAATTTTAACAATGGCGTAAGCTTGACACCCTGTTTAGAATCTTAAATATTGGGCGTATGCAATACGCCCCTACTTGAGAAATCAAACACCACTGGCTTTTTGGGTAAAAAACTTCATCAAAGGTTTAAACTTACTCACCGCACTCACGCCTTCACTACGCAGGTGCTGAATGGGGCGAAATTGATTCCCAAAAATCCAATTTATCCCAGAAAAACTGTGCATCATCATGGCATTATGGGCATAGCGTACTCGCTCATAGCGTTGTAGCGTGGCAAATTCCGCCCAGTTTTTACCACCACTTCGCTCAAAGTCGTTTTGCAAGATTTTGACCAAATCAATAACATCCAGCATTCCCAAGTTTAGACCTTGCCCTGCCAATGGATGTACGCCATGCCCTGCATCGCCAATCAACGCAAGGTTGGGTTTGACATAGCCTTTGGCATGTTGGGCATTGAGTGGAAAACTGGCAATCGACTCGATATCAGTAATATCACCCAACGCATAGCCACTGGCAAAGGCAAGTTCTTTTGCCAAATCTTGCGGTGATAAGGTCAGCAAATCGAGTGCTGTATTAGTCGGTAATGACCACACCACCGACTGCCAATGTTGTGGGTCGGCTTTATCGCTGTCAGTGACATCGGCAAGCGGTAATAATGCCAAAATACTGTCGCTCAAAAACACTTGGCGAGCGGTGGCGTTATGCGGTTGTTCGGTCTTTATCGCACAGCAAATGGCGGTCTGATGATATGCCAAGGTATCTAGCCCAATGCCTGCGGTTTGGCGTACCATCGAGCCTCGCCCATCCGCCCCAATCAATAGCTTGGCGGTGTGGCTATCACCATTATCTAAGGTGACACGGTAGCCATCGCCTAGCCAGTCAAGGCTAGTGACTTTATGCCCTGCAATATGGGTCAGATATGGCGTTACGTCTTCATCATCAAACCCATCATACAGAGATTTTTCGATGATAAACGGCTCGACCATACTGCCGAGTAGTTGTGGGTTTTGTTGAGGATTGTCCTGCTCATTGTCTAGGTCGCCAAATTTGAGTTCGCCAACGCCATTGGTTTGCCATACTTGCATTTGGGTGTAGTCGGCTTTGCGTTGGGATTCGGCGATACGTTGCCATGCACCGACTTGTTTGAGCAGTCCGATACTGGCAAGGCTAAGGGCATACACACGAGCGTCACGGCGGGTGAGTTTGTCCGCCCAGTCGTTTGGGGATAGCTTGGGGCGTGCGTCAATGAGGGTAACAGGGTGTTTGTTTTGGGCGAGGCTTAAGGCAAGTGTCGCTCCGACAATGCCACCGCCGATGATGAGAGTTGAGTTTTTTTTCATTGGTAATCTGATTTAAAAGAATGATTTTAAGACTGGGTAATAGCATACCACAATAGCCTGTCATTAGATGATTGGATTATGGCAAAAACTTAAATCGCCCTCAATAGTTAAACTTTGTTAAGGATTTTTATACCATAAAGCGACAATTCATTTGACTAGGTTATCACGCTGTTTGATTATAATGGGTAATAAATTTCTTGAGGTAATATCAATGATTGATTTAATGAGTTCGTTGTCGATTTTTATGGTTTATCCGTTTATTGCGTTTATCATTGCAGTTGTATTTTGGGGCTTGGGAATTGGGCTAAAAAGCAAGGTGTTAAAGGTCGCAAGCCTAGCATGGGTGGGCTATGGCATTTGGGAATATTTGATGTATTTTAAGGTGCTTTGTAGTGGCGACTGCAATATTCGTATTGATTTATTGGTGATTTTTCCAATTTTACTGCTGTTTAGTGTTGGGGCGGTTGGTTATGTGATTTATCGAAAAACTAGAGGTAATCAAAAAATTCGTTAAACCAAGAAATAGTCAAAGGGAATTTTGGACATTATTCGTGTGGTAGTCTATAAATTTCAGTTATTTGGTAGTATGATTACAAAATAGTTTTCATAATTACTCTAACAGATTAACGACACAAGGAATAACCCATGAGTGCAGGATTAATCAGACATCTAAAAGCCAAAACCGAACAAGATAGCAATACGGCTATTTTGCTTGCTCAATGGGAATTTGACCAAAAACTGGTTGGCAAGGCTTTGGAAAATATTGCTAGCTATTATCCACACTTTAGCAGTCATAATGCTTCACATTCACACCAAATTCTTGTCAATATTGAGCGTTTATTAGATAAAAATATAATTGAATTATCGGCTACAGATACTTGGCTGTTACTCGAATCTGCCTATTGGCATGATGTGGGTATGTTATTTAATAGCCAACAGGTTCAGGACATTATCAAAGATAGTAAGTTTAAAGAATATGTCGAAACCCTTGCCAATGATAATAGCCAAGATTTACACGAATTTGCGAAAAAATGGCATGATACTGACTGGAAACAAGCCTTGGCAATGTATGACCATCCACAAAAAGGCGTGGAAAAATACCGCCAAATGGTGGCTGAATGGTATCGCCGTGACCATGCTAAAAACTCTCAACGTGTGGTCGCTGACCCTTTTGAAATTCTTGGTATTAACTCACCCCGCACCGAACTATTACCAAAACGCATTTATCGTTATTTAGGGCAAATTTGTCTTGCACATGGCACAAGTTTTGAGAGTGTCATGTCACAACTGCCCTATCGCCAAACAGGTATGGGAACAGAAAACTGCCATCCTCGATTTGTGGCGTGTATGCTACGCTTGGGCGATTTGTTTGATATTGATGATAACCGATTTTGCCCTGTTATGATGAAACAAACAACCATGCCAAAATTGAGTGAGGCTCATCATCATAAGCATTTGGCGATTCGTGAGTTTCAGCTTGATAACAAGACGGTCAGTATCACCGCAGAATGTGAAGATGAAGATGCGTATATCCAAACGCAGATGTGGTTTGGCTGGATTAAAGAAGAGATGCAAAATCAAATGTCACAATGGAAAAACATTGTGCCGAACCGTTCCTTTGGTCTGCTACCTACGATTCAAAAGCTTGATGTGGTGATGACAAGTTCTAAGATTTTGCTCAATAACAAGCCAATGAAGTTTGGGCTGGATGAGAAAAGTGCGATTGAGCTGTTGCAAGGTAGAAATCTGTACGATGATGAGACCAATATCTACCGTGAGCTGATTCAAAATGCGGTGGATGCGACCTATCTGCGAGTATGGATTGAGCATGGTATGCGTAAGCGTGAGATTACCGATGACTTCCATCCGTTTCATCCAAAGTTTCAAGAGATTTTGGAGAATTATCCGATTACCATTGATTTTGTAAAATTGGAAGATGAGCCGAATTCTGATTATAGTATTTGGCAGTTTAGTTTGACGGACAATGGGACTGGCATTAGCCTGAAAGATTTGGAGTATATGCAGAAGATTGCAGGGTCTAGTCGCAATGTTGAGAAAAAACGTTTAATGGCTGATATGCCTGTGTGGATGCGTCCGTCTGGTGCGTTTGGGATTGGGTTACATAGTGCGTTTTTGTTGCTAGATAAAGGCAGAGAGGAAGATAACAAGATTGTTCTTGAGACAAAGAGTATTGCGGATAATGCGTCTTATCGGATTGAGATGACTTCGCCAATTTCGGGGAATCAGGGGTACTGTTTTATTGAAAAATTAAGTGATGAAGAAAATTTAAAAAGGGATTATGGTACTAAGCTCAACATTAATATAAGGGTAGAAAGAAAAGGTAGAAGATATTTTTATCTATCTGATGAGTTTAAAGAAAACATATTAATAAATAAATACCAAAAAGAATTTGACACGTTAAAAACGCCAATTTTTGATTTTTCTAAAATATTATTCATTACAAGAAAAATTCGTGAAAAAATCATTACAAATATCTCTGTACCAATAGAATTTAAGCATCTTGAAAGCATTAATAATACAAATGGGAATGCTATCACGAATCCAATTAATAGCTTCACTCCCAATCATATACTTCGCATTTGGTATGGTAAAGAAAACTTATATGTATCTTTAATCAATCTAAGCCAAGTTGACAGTCTTACATTTTTTGAGAGTAGCTTTAGATGTATGACTTATTTTAAAGGACAAGAAATAGACAGATTATCCGTCAATATTATTCCTTCGGACATGGATTTTTTCGGCTTTAATGCTAAAGAATCTCTTCAAATAGATAGAAATAAATGGAGCAAAAACTTCTTGGAAACTCTTGAAGAAAAAAATTATTTCTTTGAATTGAATAAAAATATTATTATTGATAATTACTCTGATATTAAAGAGCATCTCTCAAATAGTAAAGTTATGAGTGCCTTACTTTACTATTACAAGATAGAATACCTAGACAACAGTATTAAAGACTTATGGAAAGAGATGAAATTAACTACAAGTCATAATGTTAAATATAGTGCAAATCTTGATATTAGTTACAAAGGTTTAATAAGCTTAGACCAATTTACAATAGAAGAAGACACTACAGTAAATGGAAATTATATTAACAATATTAAAATCGAAGATTTACCGAACAATACTATTGTAGTATCAAACTTGAACAATCATAACTATTTTTATGAAAATTTTGTAAATGAATGGTATAAATCAGGTGGAGATATTATTGAAACTAAAAGTGAAGAAATTAGAACCTTTAAGTTAAGAAAAATTAATCAAACTAATAATTTACTTTTTGAACATCTGAAAAATCAATTAAAGAGTAATGTTACAAGAATAATATTAGATTCAGATGAGATAAGAGATTATAGTTTGAATTACTTGGAGGATATTATTTGTTTCAGTGAAGCTCATGAGAACTTTCTAGGAAATAATACAAACCGTGAAAAGGTCTTCTTATCACCTTTTGCTTTCTTTAGAGATGATGAAAAAGCCATAATAGCTGTAGCAAATTTTGAATTTTTGTGTCAATCTGTGTTCGATGAGCTAAAGAAGAATGGAAAATATATCAGATTAGATTCAATCAAAGAAAAATATGAAAAATTCATTTCTCAAGCTGATGAATTAATGAAAAATATTCCAGAATGGGTTGAAGCAAGAGAGATGGGGAGAGACTTCATACCAAAAGATATTCGAGAGCTTGAAGATATGTTTAAACCATCAGATGAAGTTTTAAAGGCTTACGAATCTGAAAAAGAAAAAAGAAAATAATATGAAACGCCACAGTGAAATGTGGCGTTTTTATTGATAGATTTAACTTTTCAAACCCATTGCAAAAGTAGCGACCATCGGCTTCACAAACGGCACTTTATCAAAGGCAACCAGACCAACATTACGGGCAAACTTCAACACTGGATTGTTAATAGTAAAGCCATACACCACCGTATCGCAGAACAACTCAACCCTCTTTTGGTCGGCTTTACGACGTTTCTCATAACCTTGTAACATCTCTGCTTTGGCGATATCTTCCCCACGCATGGCTTGCTGAGCGATTAATCGGGCAAGCGTATCAGCATCTCGCATACACAGATTAAAGCCCTGCCCTGCCACAGGGTGCAAGGTATGCGCTGCATTGCCCATGATGACACAGCGACCCACCACTTGACGCTCAGCAAGCACCTTGACCAACGGGTACGCCCCACGCTTGCCAGCCTTGACGAATTTGCCTGCTCGCTTGCCAAACGCCTGCTGAATGCTGTGTAAAAAATACGCCTCGTCTGTGAGATATCGGCTCTCTTCGCCTTTTTTACAGACCCAAACCACAGAGCGACGATATCCCTTTTGGGCTTGACGACCATCACCTTCAAAATCAGTCAATGGTAATACAGCGACCAAGCCTTGCTCGGTAAAGCGTTCTATCGCCACATGGTAATGCGGGGTATCCGTCATCACCACACCCACGATACCAACTTGATTATAGTCATGGAAACTTGAGCCAACGCTCAGTAGCTTGCGACATGGCGAATTTTGTCCATCACAAGCCACAAGCATATCTGCAGTGAGTTGTTGGGTATCTTGAACGTCATTCTTTTTATAATCAACCTTGACCTGTCTATCCGTTTGCTTAATAGCCGTCACACTTGCTCCTGTAATCAGGGTAATCAGCGGACTATCCTGCACAGCCATGAGTAGCTTTCGCCCTAGCCAAGCGTTTTCCATGACTTGACCAAAGCTTTCGACTTTTTCTTCATGCTTATTTAGGGTGGCTTTGCCAAAGCTGTCTTGTTCGCTGATTTGCACTTGATCGATACGACAGGCATGGCTTTGTAAGTCATCCCAAAGCCCGATACTGTCATAAATCTGTACAGTACGGCGGGACAGTGCGATATTACGGCTGTCAAATTGCTGGCGGTCAAGGTCGTCATCGGGCGAAATGGTGGGGTATTTGATTTTTTCGATTAGCGTGCTTTTGATGCCTTTATTCGCCAATAATAAGGCAAACGATAAGCCGACATTGCCACCGCCAATGATGGCAACGGTTTGGGAGGTGATGGGATTATTCATAGCATTTCTCTAATTTTAATTGGCTTGTTTTAGGTCGTTTATTTTTAGGTAGCTGTTGGATGGATTTATTTTAACATAACTACAGTGGTTTTTTGGCGTTGGTTGCTTTCACAATAACTTTTGGTTATTCCATCAATTTCGCCCTAGCCTTTTTGTGTGCGTTCTGTTAAAATACGCAAAATCTATATCCAAGCGAGTAGGCATGACAAAGTTAATGGCACACACTGGTAAGTATCATCAAGACCAGTTAGCTATTTTCTTTTAAATCAATGCTTCCTCGCTTTTTTGTGGGCGAAATTTGGTCTTTTTAAGACAAAAAAATTTTGCCTGTAAAAAGGTATGGTACAAAATTTGACATTTGGCAGACACAGGGCGAAGCAACGATGAAAACACAAATTCCCGCAATTTTGGCATTAACCGATGGCACAGTTTTTAAGGGCATTAGCATCGGTGCAAGCGGACACACCGTTGGCGAAGTGGTGTTTAACACCGCCATGACAGGCTATCAAGAAATCCTGACCGACCCTAGCTATGCCGAGCAAATCGTCACCCTCACCTACCCACACATCGGCAATACAGGCACGAATGCCGAAGACACCGAATCTGGGCGTATCAAAAAGGTATGGGCAAACGGCTTGATTATCCGTGATTTGACCATGGTAACTAGCAACTTCCGCTCAACCGAATCTTTGACCGATTATTTGTTCAATAACAACACGGTCGCCATTGCCGATATCGACACTCGCAAGCTCACTCGCCTACTCCGTACCAAAGGGGCAATGAACGGCTGTATCATGACCGCAGACGCTGACGGCAATCTTGATGAGGCGAAAGCGGTGGCACTTGCTCAAAGTTTTGCAGGCATTAAAGGCATGGACTTGGCAAAAGTCTGCTGTGATAAAGACGGCTTTGAGTGGACGCAAGGCTCTTGGGAATTGGTTAGCCCTGAAGTGAGTAGCACTTGTGGACGTTTTAAAGAACTTGGCACGGATATCGAAAAACGCTTTAACATCGTGGCGTATGATTTTGGCATTAAAACCAATATCTTGCGTATGCTTGTGGATAGAGGCTGTCATGTCACCGTTGTCCCTGCCCAGACCCCAGTTGCGGATGTTTTAAAACACAATCCAGATGGTATTTTCTTGTCAAACGGTCCTGGCGACCCTGCACCTTGTACTTATGCGATTGAGGCGATTAAGCACGTCATCACCGAAACGGATATTCCGCTATTTGGGATTTGTTTGGGTCATCAGTTGCTGGCGTTGGCAAGTGGGGCGAATACGCTTAAGATGAAGTTCGGTCATCATGGGGCGAACCACCCTGTGCAAGATATTGAGAATGGTACGGTGATGATTACGTCACAGAATCATGGTTTTGCGGTGGATGAAGACAGCTTGCCAAGTAATGTAAAAGTAACGCATCGTTCGTTGTTTGATGGGTCGAATCAAGGCATTGAATTGACGAATAAGCCTGCGTTTAGTTTCCAAGGTCACCCAGAGGCAAGCCCCGGCCCGCATGACTGCTCGCCGTTGTTTGATAAATTCGCTGAGTTGATGGTGAAAGCGAAAGGTTAATAATGGCAATTAAATTAGACGGTTCTTGGTCGGTCGGTTATGCCTATGACAAACATATCGAACATAGCACATTTTTGGGCTATGATGACCAAGGTCGCCCTTTATTTGACACCACTCGCACCTATTATATGGGTGAGTTGATTTACCAACTCAAATATCAGCAAAAACTTGATAACATTGATAAAATCATCGATTTATTACTCGCTCAATTTTCTAATTTTGAAAAATTTAACATGGTTGTGCCAGCACCGTTTTCCACCCCCCGATTGCACCAACCTGTTTATTTAATCGCCGAGCAGTTAGCCAAACGACTGAATATCAGTTATCAGCCGATATTGCACAAAATACAGGCAAAAATTCCACTCAAAAACTTAGCAACATTTGATGAAAAGATAGAAAATTTGTCACACAATATTGAGCTAGATAAACAAAGCAATGTTGCCAATCAAACTATTTTGCTACTAGATGATTTATTTGACAGTGGAGCAACGCTCGATTCTGCCACACAACTACTGATGCAAGCAGGGGCAAAAGAAGTAAATGTCTTGGTACTTACCAAAACTCGAGGATAAACCATGCAACCGATATTTTTTTCAGGTTCTCGAAGTTTAGTCAGCTTACCAGCTATGGTACAGCAACGTATTTTTGACAATATTTTGCAAAAAAACTTCCCTATTGTCATTGGGGATGCTGATGGTGCAGATAGCACATTACAAGCGTTTTTTGCGACCCAATACTATGATTTGGTGAAAGTTTTTTGTGCAGGTGGCAAATGCCGTAATAATATAGGTAATTGGCAAATTCAGACCATTGCAAGCTCTGCCAAAGGTCGAGCCTTTTATACCGCTAAAGATGTAGCAATGGCAAATGTCGCTAATTATGGGTTTGTGCTTTGGGATGGTCAAAGCATTGGTTCGCTTAATAATATTGCTGAGTTATTAAAGCAAAACAAACCATCATTGGTCTATTTTGAGCCTAATCAACAGTTTATAAAAGTTGTATCAGAACAGGACTTGAATGATTTATTACAAATCGCTGATAAAGGTTTGGCAAATACCATTATCCAAAAGGGTTCAACATATTTAAAGCAACTATCAAAGAATGGTAATTTTTATCAACAGAATAGTTTGTGGAATTAAAGGAAAATACTGTTTCCACCTTCGTAAATGTAGTTGCCAAAACGTATTTTTATAGTTAACACTGAATTATAGTGAACAAGGTCGTTCGTGGTGAGCTTGTCGAACCATAACGACCGCCACCCTTCGACAGGCTCAGGGCGAGCGGTGTTCATTATGATTTCGGATTCACTATAACAAAGTGGCTAATTGAATTTGAGTATGATGAATTTTATTTGGATTAATAATTGGGTAAATGAATAAGCAATGACCGAAATTAAAATCAAAGACTTGCGTGGTGTCGGTGACGTTGAGCTACAACTTGACGATAGCAAACGTGTCTTTGTTTTTTTTGGGTCAAATGGTGTTGGGAAAACGAAAACGTTAGAAAGCTTGTTCCTTTTTCTTTTTTATAAAACTACTGGTTTTAAATTTGAATTAGAAAAAGATAATATCTTTAATTTTTTTAAAAACATAACATATTCTAATAAAAAACTGAAATTCGTTGATTATTTTTTCAGAGATAGTAATGCTCTTTTTTTTGATTATCACTATTTAAAAGATTTAGTACCCTATTTTGGCTATCAAGCTATTGCCTATTTAGGTGCAAATGAGAGAAGTAAAATCTTAAAAAGTTCTGATAGTCATAGTTTAAACAATGGATTATCGGATAGAAAAAATAATTATATATTATCTATACACAACGCAATTAATGACCAAACATTAACTAATTTTGCGATGAATCAAAATATTCATCTTTGGTTTACCGAGCGAGCCAAATCCGTCAATCCCTACCAAAAAGAAGAAGACAATCGCAAAGTTGATATTGATACGGTTTTAAATGCATTAAACATTTTAGACAGTCGCATTGAAAAAACGCTAAAAATTGATGGTGACGGCAATGTGTTTTTAACCATTGAAGGACAAGAACGAGAGTTAAGCGAATTAAGCTCTGGTTTTATCTCGGTGGTAAAAATCATTCAATCCATAATTTCAGCTTATTCCGCCTTTACCAATGCCACCGATTTATTAAACGTCAAAGGCGTGGTATTGATTGACGAAATTGAAAGCCATTTACACATCGAATGGCAAACCAAAATCGTACCGACTTTAAAAAATTTGTTTCCCAATACCACATTCTATATCGCTACCCATTCGCCATTAGTATTATCACAGTTAGACGAAGGCGAAGCTTATTTATTAAAGCGTGATGATGACAATGTTGTAAGAAGTTCGGTAATCAACTCGCCTAACACTCGATTACTTGAAAATGTTTTGCAAGATGCTTTTGATGTCGATTTGAACCAATTAAAACGTGACAATATGGAACATATCGACCAAAGTAAAGCTAAACAAAAATTACTAGCACTATTAAACAGATAACAGGTGAAGCGATGACTCAAAAATCTGTTTTAGTGGATGCTAATATTTTAATTGCCATGATTGATGGTGATAATACAAACCCAAATCACGTTGAAGCAAAACAAAAATTTAATGATTTGATAGAGCAAAATGTTGCCATTGCCATTACGCCTTTGATTCGTTATGAAGTGTTGCGTGGTATAAAAAGCATTTCGATTGATGAAGCCCAAGCGATTTTAGACGATTTTGTTGAGTTTAACATCACGGATAAAGAAGCCAATCCATCCGCTAAAATTTTCCATTTCAGCCGAAGTGATGATTTTTTGGCAAAAAATACAGGGATTAAATTAGACAAACAAAACTTTGACGTATTTCATTACGTTGTTGCCAAGATTCGTCATTTAGAACTGGTCAATGTGAATCAAAAAGACTTTAACAAAATTGAAAATGTGATTGATTTAATGCCAAATTCCCCATTTGAGTAATTGAGAGTGAGAGAGTAACCATGCCAAAACGTACAGATATCAAATCCATCTTAATCATCGGTGCAGGTCCAATCGTCATCGGACAAGCCTGTGAATTCGACTACTCAGGTGCTCAAGCCTGTAAAGCCTTGCGTGAAGAAGGCTACCGAGTCATTCTCGTCAACTCAAACCCAGCCACCATCATGACCGACCCTGTCATGGCGGATGCCACCTACATCGAGCCGATTACATGGCAAACCGTTGAGCGTATCATCGAAAAAGAACGCCCAGATGCCATCTTGCCAACCATGGGCGGACAGACCGCACTTAACTGTGCGTTAGACCTTGATAAACATGGCGTATTGGCAAAATACGGCTGTGAGCTAATCGGTGCGACCAAAGATGCCATCGAAAAAGCCGAAGACCGTGACCTATTCGACAAAGCCATGAAAAAAATCGGCTTAGAATGTCCTCGTGCCGAAGTCGCAGGCAATATGCAAGAAGCCTTTGAAATCCAAGCCAAAGTCGGCTTCCCTTGTATCATTCGTCCATCATTCACCATGGGCGGTTCGGGCGGTGGTATCGCTTACAACCGTGACGAATTTGTCGAGATTTGCGAACGTGGTTTTGACCTGTCGCCGACCAAACAGCTATTGATTGACGAAAGCTTAATCGGCTGGAAAGAATACGAAATGGAAGTCGTGCGTGACAAAAACGACAACTGTATCATCATCTGTTCAATTGAAAACTTCGACCCAATGGGCGTACACACAGGCGACTCGATTACCGTTGCCCCTGCTCAGACTTTGACCGACAAAGAATACCAAATCATGCGAAATGCCTCGATTGCGGTATTGCGTGAGATTGGCGTGGAAACAGGCGGTTCAAACGTCCAGTTTGGCATCGACCCAAAAACAGGGCGTATGGTTGTCATCGAGATGAACCCTCGTGTTAGCCGTTCTTCTGCGTTAGCGTCTAAGGCGACTGGCTTTCCGATTGCCAAAATCGCTGCCAAACTCGCCGTTGGTTACACGCTTGATGAACTCAAAAACGACATCACAGGCGGTAAAACCCCAGCCAGTTTTGAGCCATCAATTGACTATGTGGTGACCAAAGTACCTCGTTTTAACTTTGAAAAATTCCCACAAGCCGATAACACGCTATCAACGCAAATGAAGTCAGTCGGTGAAGTCATGGCGATTGGGCGTAATTTCCAAGAGTCGATGCAAAAAGCCTTGCGTGGGCTTGAGATTGGCGTGAATGGTTTTGATGAGTATTTGGATTTAAACCAAGATACTGACAGCATTCGTAGTACACTGAAAGTTAAACTAAAAACCCCGACCCCAGAGCGTATTTTCTACGTTGCCGATGCGTTCCGCTTTGGCATGAGTGTGGATGAGGTGTTTAACTTTACCAACATTGACCCTTGGTTCTTGGTACAAATCGAAGACATCGTTAAAACCGAAAAACAAGTCAAAGAAACGGGCTTTGGTGGTTTGACAGCCGATGTGTTACGTGCGTTTAAACGTAAAGGTTTATCAGATTTACGCCTTGCTACCTTACTTGGTATTTCACAAAAACAACTGCGTAAAAAGCGTTGGGATTTGGGCGTTTATCCTGTTTATAAACGTGTCGATACTTGTGCCGCCGAGTTTGAAACTTCAACCGCTTATATGTACTCAAGCTATGACGATGAGTGCGAAGCACAGCCGACCAATAACAAAAAAATCATGGTCATCGGTGGTGGCCCAAACCGTATCGGACAAGGCATTGAGTTTGATTATTGCTGTGTGCATGCGGCATTGGCAATGCGTGAAGACGGTTATGAAACCATCATGGTGAACTGTAACCCAGAAACCGTTTCGACCGATTATGATACCTCTGACCGTCTATATTTTGAGCCGATTACCCTTGAAGATGTACTAGAAATCGTACGTATCGAAAAACCTGAAGGCGTGATTGTGCAGTATGGTGGTCAAACGCCATTGAAACTTGCTCGTGCCTTAGAAGCCGCAGGTGTGCATATCATCGGTACTAGCCCAGATGCCATCGACCGTGCCGAAGACCGTGAACGCTTCCAACACATGATTAACCAGTTAGGCTTTACTCAGCCACCCAATGCGTTGGCGACCAGTACCGAAGACGGTATTGTCAAAGCCGAAAAAGTCGGCTATCCGCTGGTGGTGCGTCCTTCGTATGTGTTGGGCGGTCGTGCCATGGAAATCGTGTATAACGAAAGCGAACTCCGCCGTTACTTGCGTGAGGCGGTACAAGCCTCGAATGAAGCCCCTGTGCTACTTGACCGCTTCCTTGATGATGCGATTGAGGTCGATGTGGATTGTATCTCGGACGGCACAAACGTGGTGATTGGCGGTATCATGCAACATATCGAACAGGCAGGCGTGCATTCTGGCGACTCGGCTTGCTCGATTCCGCCTTATTCGCTCGGTCAAGAGATTTGTGATGTCATGCGTGAGCAAACGGTGGCAATGGCAAAAGAGCTTGGCGTGGTCGGCTTGATGAACGTGCAATATGCGGTCAAAGACGGCGTGGTGTATATCCTTGAGGTCAATCCTCGTGCCTCTCGTACCGTGCCTTTTGTGTCAAAATGTATCGGCACATCGCTTGCCCAAGTCGCCGCTCGCTGTATGGCAGGCAAAACCTTGGCAGAGCAAGGCTTTACCCAAGAGGTGATTCCAAGTTTCTTTGCGGTCAAAGAGGCAGTATTCCCATTTGCCAAGTTTCCGGGGGTTGACCCAATCCTTAGCCCAGAGATGAAATCAACGGGTGAAGTCATGGGCGTGGGTCAGACCTTTGGCGAAGCGTATTATAAAGCTATCATCGGTAGTAATGACCGCTTACCTGGTTTGCCAGTTGATGGTGAAGTGAAAAAAGTCTTCCTATCGGTGCGTGATAGTGATAAAGCCAACTTAATTCCGATTGCCAAACAATTCATCGAATATGGCTTTGGATTGGTTGCCACAGGCGGTACGCATCAAGTATTAAGCGATGCTGGATTGGCATGTGAAAAAGTCAACAAAGTCAATGAAGGTCGCCCACATATTGTTGATGCCATCAAAAATGGTGAAATTGCCATTGTGGTAAACACTACTGAAGGCAAACAAGCCCACGAAGATTCGTTCTCAATTCGCCGTAGTGCCTTGCAACACAAAGTGTTTAATGTGACAACGCTCAATGCGGCGGCGGCGGTGGCGGAAGCCTATAAAGTACAATTGCCGTTTGAAGTATATAAATTGCAAGAATTGCACGCTCAAGCGAAATAAGCGTTCATTGTACTTTTCTAAATAAAAAGCCAATGATTGATATTATTGGCTTTTTCGATGGATTGAAACAATAATCAGTTGCATTTTATCCAAAAATTGCTACAATAGCCCCATTAAACGGTTTGACCGTTCACAGCGAAATTTAACGACCCTGCTAGGTGGTAATACTGCCTAGCATGGTTTTTTTTATACGTAAGAAAACTATGCAGAAAAGCCACGCAACATTTTTTGCCACCTTGCGTATATTTTGACCTGTATATTTTTGACAAGGAAATCTTATGCAACGTTATCCCATGACCCCACAAGGTCACGCTTCGCTCGAAGAAGAGCTAAAACAGCTCAAAACCGTTGACCGCCCACGCATTACCGCCGCCATTGCCGAAGCTCGTGAACATGGCGACCTAAAAGAAAACGCCGAATACCACGCCGCCCGTGAACAGCAAGGCTTTTGCGAGGCTCGTATCCGTGATATCGAAGCTAAACTAGGCGGTGCTGAAGTCATCGACCCACTCAAAATCCCTCAAGATGGGCGTGTGGTGTTTGGCGTGACCGTGGTCATCGAAAACCTTGACACCGAAGAGCAAAAAACCTATAAAATCGTAGGCGATGATGAGGCGGATTTTAAAGCCAATAAAATCTCAATCAACTCACCCATTGCTCGTGGTTTGATTGGCAAATCCGAAGGCGATGAAGCCAAAATCGAAACCCCAAGTGGCACAGTAGAATACGAAATCGTTAAGATTTTATACCAATAAGACACTGCCAAATAAAAAATCCAGTTACGATTAACTGGATTTTTTATTTAATGGTTTATTATCAAATTGGCTCAAAAAGCCCCAGCAAAAATGTTACAATACCCCACGCTTTAGTGACATATTTACCTTATTTTTATTGTTAGATAATTGTTAGGAACGCTGATGAACGACCACGCCACCATTTTACAATCTGTCCCAGTTGGACAAAAAGTCGGTATCGCCTTTTCTGGCGGTCTTGATACCTCGGCCGCCTTGCTTTGGATGAAGCAAAAAGGGGCTTTGCCTTATGCTTACACTGCCAACCTAGGTCAGCCAGACGAAGATGACTACAATGCCATTCCCCAAAAAGCCCTTGAATATGGGGCGATTGAGGCACGTTTGATTGACTGCCGTTTGCAATTAGCCCATGAGGGGATTACTGCCATTCAATGTGGGGCATTTCATGTCAGTACAGGCGGTATGCCATATTTTAACACTACGCCATTGGGTCGTGCTGTGACAGGCACGATGCTAGTCAGTGCGATGAATGTCGATGATGTCAATATTTGGGGCGATGGCTCGACTTATAAAGGCAATGATATCGAGCGTTTTTATCGTTATGGCTTGTTGACCAATCCTAAGCTAAAAATCTATAAACCTTGGTTAGACCAAACTTTTATTGATGAATTAGGTGGTCGTGCGGAAATGTCACAATTTTTGCTTGACCATGAATATCATTATAAAATGTCAAAAGAAAAAGCCTATTCGACCGATTCTAATATGCTAGGGGCGACCCATGAAGCCAAAGATTTGGAATTTTTGGATGCCAGTATGCAAATTGTTGAGCCGATTATGGGTGTGGCATTTTGGGATATGTCTATTGATATTCAACCTGAAACGGTCAGCGTACGTTTTGAAGAAGGCGTACCTGTGGCACTCAATGGCGAAACCTTTAACAGCCCAGTTGAGTTGATTCTCAAAGCCAATGAAATCGGTGGTCGTCATGGTCTTGGTATGACTGACCAAATCGAAAACCGTATCATCGAAGCCAAATCTCGTGGTATCTACGAAGCCCCTGCGATGGCGTTGTTACACATTGCGTATGAGCGTTTGGTGACTGGCATTCATAATGAAGACACCATCGAGCAATACCGTATCAATGGTATTCGCTTGGGTCGCTTGTTGTATCAAGGTCGTTGGTTTGATTCGCAAGCCTTGATGCTTCGTGAATCTGCCCAACGCTGGGTCGCCAAAGCCATCACAGGTGAGGTCACACTAGAGCTACGCCGTGGTAATGACTTCACGATTCTGAATACCGAATCACCAAACTTGACCTACGCCCCAGAGCGTCTTTCAATGGAAAAAGTAGAGAATTCTGCCTTTACACCAATGGATAGAATCGGTCAGTTGACGATGCGTAATTTGGATATCAATGATACTCGCTTTAAATTGGGTATCTATAGCAATAGCGGTCTATTACGCATGGAACAAGGCTGTGACGTGCCACAACTTGAGCATAAATAAGATTGCTTACACCCTTTTAGGATTATAACTGCTTTAAGTTTTAATCCCCCCTTGCGGAATATATTCCTCACCTTTTTTAAAGGGGGACTTCACCTCCGTTTTAGTCTAATTTATGGCGGTGTAGCCCCCTCTTTCATAAAGAAGGGGTTGGGGGAGATTAAAGGGAATTACCCTTTTTTATTTAATCATTGGTATGGAATAACAAAAACAATTCCACGACATTTTTCTCAATGGCTTCTGCCATTTGGCTCATGGTATCTGGGTCTTTCATCAACTCAACCATATCAGGCTCTTCGGCATCAATCCCACTAAACAACACCATCGGCAAGGTCAACATCGCCACATCTTCTTGGGTGTCTTCATCGCTAAACCAATCCGCCTCTTCATCTTCGCTGGCATACATCGCATCAACAAAACCCACTGACCATTCACCCACATCCGACTCAATGACATCATCATAATCAATGTCTTCGATATCAAATGGTAATTCAATCTCACGCTCATCTTGTAGCGTGGCTTTTAGCTCATCTCGCCATGCTGTCAATGCGTCAAGTACCGCAGGTTTGACCTGTTTTTGATGCCCTTCAAATAAAAAATCTTGCCAATCTTTGAGTGGCTTGCCCACGATAGAGGCAGTCAAAAAACCATGCGTAGCGATACTTGGCATACCAAATTCGTTGTCATCGCTATCCAAAAAATCCATTAAATCATCAAAGTTCATCATTGTTATTTACCTTTGGTTATGTCAGTTGGTGATGACTAAGTTCGCATTAGTCATCAAAATCATCATCGTCCCAGTCATCGTCATCATCTAGGTCGTCTAAGTCTTTATCAAAATCGTCAAAACCGTCTTTGAGTGAGCGTTCAAGACGTTTTTCTTCTAATAAATTGTCAATCAATCGTCTTTTTTCAAGACTGCTCGCACGCCCTCGACCTGATGCGTCATCATCTGCCAGTCGTGCGTCATCATCATCATCAAAGCTTTCGTCTTCAAATCCGTCTTCTAAATCCGTGTCTGCCATAAGTGTGCCTCCGTCATGTCGTGTGCAAAAGTTTTAGCAAAGTTTTGATTTATACAGCCTTATAATGGCTTTAATCTGATAAGTCAAGTATTTTTTGGATTGGGTTATGATGATTTGTCCATATTGTCCGTGTCACTACTGGTCAAAATCGTATCTCGTTTCTCAATCATTTCTTTCATCAAAATAGCAGATAAGCCTTGATACAGCAGAGCTTCACGTTCGATGACACTGGTAGGATGTTTGATATTTTTGAGCTGTACTTGCCCATCGAGGGTTTTTAGCAAGGGTTGTGGGTACAATAACAGTAAACCATCTTCTTTGCCATGATTTGCCATCAATTGATGGATGGCATCATATTGTTGGTTGAGGCTCGCACCGACATGAATGGGCAAGGCAAAACGTGACAGTTCACGGTGTTTTTCGTACACCACTTGATTGACCATAATCACCAATTTGGCAAGCAATACCGATGCCAAAGGAAGCTGTTCGGCTTTACCGCTTAAATGCACCACTGCCCCTTGGGTGCTAAAGTGCGAAACTTGGGTAAGTTTGACATCTTTGATATAGCGATTGATGAGGGCGTGGCTATGCTCAAACAGGCTTTCTGCGGTACGAGCAAATAGTTGGTCACAAAGGCGTAGATACGGATTGGCAAGCTCTGGTGCGACACGATCCAGCAAATGAAATTCATCAAAAAAGCAAATTTGCATTTGAATTTGGGCATATTGATTATAAGCTGGCACGATGACATTGGGCGAAACGCTAGGTTGGGCAGTGGTTTGGTAGATATTGGGTGCGTCATTCTCCGCTGTGTGCAGTTCACTGGCGAAGGATTGCGTGTCATCAAGTGTGCTATCGCTGTCGGTTTGGTTTTTATTGGGGTATAAAAAGTCGGTAATCGAACGGCTATCTTGCTCAACTGACAGTGCTTCTTCACTCGATGGCTGTGGGTCTGCCACACCTGTTGTCGCCATGTTTTCATTGTTGATTCGAGCCAAAGCAAGGCGTTGTTGGACTTTTTCACCCAATTGCTCAAGCTGTTGACGGGTGGGGCGTGCCAAATACCCATAAATCAACCACAAAAACCCATGTAAAATCGCCGAACCCAACAAAAATAACCATTGCCCACTGATGATTTCACCTTTAGAAACGGCTTTCATGGTGACACTGGCATAGCCTAAAAGTTGATTATTTTGGATAATATTATCTTCAATCACTTGACCTGTTTCGGTTTGTGATTGTCCGATTTGTACCAATGTTTGTTTATTTTGGTCGCTGATGACCAGTTTGGCGATATCATTATCGACTTGATAGCGATTGGCTAATACGCTTAGGCTAATTCGGTCTTGATTGGCAATTGCCGTCATGGATTCTTTGCCCAATTGCTCGACAATTTTTTCACCTTTATCGGTGCGGTATTCATATTGTTGTTTTTCAGTGCTAAATACTAACATGATGATATTTAGGCAAAAACTAATCAATAATATAATGGCAAAAATGCCTTGGCGTGGGGCAAGATAATTCATGGGTATAATAAACTTTCTTTGGCGATAATTAAATGCTACATTATCATGTTTATTTTTTTGACGCACAAGGGGCAAATACACATGACGGCAAATTTTTTGCATAAAATTGAGGCTCAATCACCCAATAGTTGGGTTTTGACACTGACCACTGCCAAACTTGAACTGGGAACACTGGCGAAAGTCAGTCATTTATTAGCCACGCATTATCCCAGTTTACGTATTGTTGAGCAGACCACCTTGGTGAGCGAGCAAGATTGGCATGCCAATGCAAGGTTGGCACAAGCCGAGCAAGTCAGCCCTGTGACCTGTGTACGCTGGGTATTGACAGGCGATGTCAGCCATGCCGACCAAGTTTGTCAAACCATCAAACAGGTGTTTCATCAAGCCAATTTGGGGCATATTGACGTTAATATCATGCCGTTGGCGACCTATCTAAGTCCGCATAAATTGGCGTTATTTGACATGGATTCGACCTTGATTGAGCAAGAGGTGATTGTTGAGCTTGCCAAAAAAGCAGGCATTGGCGAACAGGTCAATATCATCACTGAATCTGCGATGCGTGGTGAGATTGATTTTAATGAAAGCTTTACTCGCCGTGTCGCCTTGCTTAAAGGCTTGGATAGTGCGGTATTAGAGGATATCATTGCCAATCATATTAGCTTTAGCCTTGGGGCAAAACGCCTAATCACTGCCCTTAAAGCCAACGGTTATTATGTGGTATTGGTGTCAGGTGGGTTTAATTATTTTGCTGAATATGTCAAAACCGAACTTGGCATTGATGAAATTTATGCCAATGATTTAGATATTGTCGATGGGAAAGTCACAGGCGAAATCACCTCGCCAATTGTCGATGGTAACCGCAAAGCCGAAATCTTACAAACCGTGGCAAAACGTTTAAATATTGAGTTATCCCAAACCGTGGCGGTAGGCGATGGGGCGAATGATTTACCGATGCTAGGTCTTGCTGATATCGGCATCGCCTATCGTGCCAAACCTGTGGTACGTGAACAAGCGGACTATGCAGTGACCGTGGCAGGACTGGATGGGGTGATGGCGATTTTGGGGTTAAAATAAATAAAAAAGCCAGATTATAAGAATCTGGCTTTTTACAAATTTAACAACGTTTTACAATCTTGGGCGTATGCAATACGCCCCTACAGAACGGATGTTATTTCTAATTAATAGGACTTACGCAATTTTGGATAACTTTGCAAATAAAAAAGACGCTAGTTCCCTGCCTTCGCAGGGGTGACGAGTAATTAAAATCTTTGTCGTCATTCCTGCGTATGCAGGAATCCAGTGTCTTTTGCGTAAGTCCTAATTAAAAATAATGCCACCCATTAATTCATCGGTACGCCAATACGTTGGGCAACTTCTTCATAGCCTTCAATCACATCACCAAGGCTTTGACGGAAACGGTCTTTGTCGAGTTTTTTCTTGGTTTCTTTATCCCAAACACGGCATCCATCTGGCGAAAATTCATCACCCAATACGATACGGTCTTTGAATAGACCAAACTCAAGTTTGAAATCTACCAACATCAATCCGCCTGCATCAAACAGTTGTGATAGCACGTCATTGACTTTATAGGTTAAGGCTTTCATTTCGGCAAGTTGAGCTTCGGTCGCCCAGCCCAATGCAATGGCTTGCGATTCGTTGACCATTGGGTCGCCTAACGCATCATCTTTAAAAAACAATTCAAAAGTTGGTGGGGTCAGTGCTTTACCCTCTTCTAGACCTAAACGGCGTACCAATGAACCTGCGGCATAGTTACGCACCACACATTCAACAGGAATCATTTTTAGGCGTTTGACCAATACTTCGCTGTCGCTGAGTTGCTTTTCAAAGTGGGTTTCGATACCTGCCTCGGCAAGCTTTTGCATGATATAGGCATTAAAGCGGTTATTGACTTGACCTTTACGAGCCAATTGTTCGATACGTTCGCCATTGAATGCCGAAGTATCGTCACGAAACTCCAATACAAGGTAGTCTGGGTCTTGGGTTTCAAATACCGATTTGGCTTTACCTTTATAAAGCAGTTGTTGTTTTTGCATGGGTTTTTCCACCAGAGTTTGTATAAAAAATGGGTTATTTGGAAAAGGAATTAATTATTTAACGGTACTAATGGGTTTTGGCAATACAAAACGCTTGCCTTGTTCGCCTGTCAATTTTAGGGTGTTTTCACCAGATTCAGGCACTTGGTACATTGGCACAAAAGGATAGGTTTGGCTATCCGCAGGCAGTTGCACAGGGGCAAGTTTTTGGGTTTTGGTATAGTCCAAAGAGTTATCGCCCACTTTGTGTTTAAAGGTCGAGCAACCTGTGGTCGCCAATACGAGGCTGACCAAGCCGATACCCATGAAGTTGTTTGTCATAGCGTTCATAACCTGTTTCATAATAGCCCTGCCTGTGCTAAGTCGGCATCAATGGTGGCGTGATATTGCTCAGACAGCCATGTCAACGGCAAGCGGATGCCTGATTCGATACGCCCCATTTTATGTAAGGCATATTTGACAGGAATTGGGCTAGACTCGATAAATAAATCTTTGTGTAAATGTGCCAAGGTTTTGTCCAATGCTTCGGCTTTATCAAACTCACCTTTTAGGGCTAAGTCATACACTTGCCCCATGATTTGTGGTGCGATGTTGGCAGTGACCGAAATATTACCTTTTGCCCCATGTTTCATCAGTTGCAAGGCGGTGGCATCATCCCCTGATAGTACGGTCATCCGCCCTTTGATGGCTTCGATGAGTTTCGCCCCACGAGCGACATCGCCTGTGGCATCTTTAATCGAAACGATATTTTCGATATCTGCCAAACGCTCCACGGTGGCTTGCTGAACATCAACAATGGTACGCCCCGGTACATTATACAACACTTGTGGAATATCCACCGCTTCAGCAATGGCTTTATAATGTTGATAAATACCTTCTTGGGTCGGTTTGTTGTAGTAAGGTGCAACCAATAATACGGCATCCGCCCCTGCTTGTTTGGCGTGCTGGGTCAATTCGATGGCTTCTAGGGTATTATTCGCCCCTGTACCAGCCATGACAGGCACTCGTCCATTCACTTGCTTGATATAAAATTCGATGACATCCGCATGCTCTTGCATGGAAAGGGTGGCAGATTCGCCTGTCGTGCCGACAGCCACTAGCACCTTTGTGCCTTGTTCAATTTGCCAATCGATAAGGGTGGCTAATGATTGCCAATCTACGTCCCCATTGCTGTGCATGGGCGTAATTAAAGCAACCATCGAACCTTGCAATCTTTCTTGAATGGTTGTCATAGCTGAATACCTTTTATACTATAGGGCTTTATTTTTCCAATAACATCATTATTACACCAAATTATGGCGAGTAGTTTACCACAAAATATCGCCATAGTTTAAGCGTTATTGTGCAAGCATGTGGATAATTGCCAACGCCCCTCCCAAATCGCCAAAAAATGGTAGCATACCGTCACCTTTATCTGAAACTATTGCTCAAAAAATGGTATCATCAGACGACACTATCAATCATTTATGTTGGGTCTGATACTTTGACCCAAATCTACAAATAACACTTTTGTGTAAAACCTAATATCGAATCCAAAATTTAAAGTCGTAGGGGCGTAATGCTTACGCCCTATTTTAAGATTTCAAATATTGGGCTTATGCAATAAGCCCCTACAATACGATATTTATTGGATTTGTGATAATTTAGAAATTATGCAAAAATGCCATCATACCGCATATTTTAGGGACAGCTAATTATGACTCACCTTGACCAAGACGCTACCAATCCTTCCCCCATCATACCCAATTCAAACAATGCCCACCATTTTGACGTGGTGATTGTCGGCAGTGGCGGTGCAGGTCTGACGTTGGCGTTATCTTTGCCAAGCCACCTCAACATTGCGGTACTTGCCAAAGACAAACTCACCGAAGCCAGTACCTTTTATGCTCAAGGCGGTGTGGCGGCGGTGCTGTCGGATGATGATTCGGTCGATGAACACGTCAGTGATACGCTGATTGCAGGGGCTGGGCTATGTCATGCCGATGCGGTGCGGTTTACCGTTGAGCATAGCCGTGAGGCGGTGGAGTTCTTGTTAAAACAAGGTGTCAAATTTACCCTTGATGAAAATGAAACCTTGCATCTGACTCGTGAGGGCGGTCACACCAAACGCCGTATCATCCACGCTGCCGATGCGACAGGGGTGGCGATTTCGACTACCTTGGTGAAACGTGTCAAACAATGCCCGAATGTTAAGCTATTTGAATATGTCACGGCGATTGATGTCATCACCACCAATAAACTTGCTAAACTTGCCGATGCCCCTATCAGCGAAACCAACCGTGCGGTGGGCTTGTATGCGTTGGATTTGCAAACCAATCAAGTGATGACCTTTGTTGCCCCATTTGTCGCCCTTGCGTGTGGCGGTGCGTCAAAAGCTTATCTTTATACCTCAAATCCCGATATCGCCACAGGTGATGGCATTGCGATGGCATGGCGTGCAGGTTGCCGAGTGGCAAACCTTGAGTTTAACCAATTTCACCCAACTTGCCTATATCACCCAGAGGCACGTTCGTTTTTGATTACCGAGGCGATGCGAGGCGAAGGGGCATATCTACGTCTGCCACCGACCAAAGAACATCCAGAGGGCGAGCGATTTATGCTTCGCTTCGATGAGCGTGGCGAGCTTGCCCCTCGAGATGTGGTGGCTCGTACCATTGACTTTGAGATGAAGCGTTTGGGCTTGCGTCATGTGTGGCTGGATATCACCCACAAAGACCCAGCATTTATCAAAGCCCATTTCCCTATGTTGTATGAACGCTTGCTTGAGCTTGGCATTGATATGACGGTGGATAAAATCCCTGTCGTGCCTGCCGCCCACTATACTTGTGGCGGTGTGATGGTCAATGACTACGCCCAAACCGATGTCATCAATCTATACGCACTGGGCGAAACCTCCTTTACAGGCTTGCATGGGGCAAACCGCATGGCAAGTAACTCACTGCTTGAGTGCTTTGTGTATGGGATGAGTGCTGCCAAACATATCGCCAGTGCATTTGCTGAAGACCGAGTGCCAAGCCTGCCCAACATCCCTGCGTGGGATAGCCAAGAGGTCACTGACCCTGACGAAGAGGTGATTGTGCTACAAAACTGGGATGAGCTTCGCCAAACCATGTGGCATTATGTGGGGATTGTGCGTTCGGATAAACGCTTACACCGTGCGTTAAGTCGGATTTTGTTATTAAAACAAGAAGTGAATGAGTATTATGCCAATTTTGTGGTGAGCAAAAATTTGATTGAATTACGCAATTTATTGTTGGTGTCTGAGTTGATTGTGCGTTGTGCATTACGCCGTCACGAGTCACGAGGCTTGCACTATAGTAAGGACTTTCCGCAGACCTTACCTGTGGTCGGTGATACCATTTTGACACCATCTTTGCCGTAAGCGTTTGTTAAATATAATGTTTTAAATGATATGATTCTGTAGGGGCGTATTGCATACGCCCAAAATCTCAAGATATTACGGTTGATTTAATGCTTGATAAAAGCTATAAAAAACGTAGGGGGCGTTTTTCGCACCATTTAACACATTGATTTTAAAATATTAATATAAAAGGGCGTATGCAATACGCCCCTACAAAAAATGCTTATTATTTCTAGGAGTTACGCAAAAAAATACAAACATTCGCCCTAAGCTGGTCGAAAGATTGCCTTAAAACGGCATCAGTTTTAACACGCTATTTCGTGGGTAACGCTTCGCTAACCCACACTACTTGAGGAATTGGAAAAAGGTCTATTATTAAATCACTGTTAAAACTCTTTGCAATACATCTTCGACTGAACCACTCGCATCAATGCGTTTAACCCGTTGCGGATAGCGGTCGTGACAATACGCCAAGCCTTGATACACTCGCTCAAAAAACGCCACTTGCTCTTGCTCAAAGCGGTCAAGCTTACCTCGGCTTTTGGCTCGATTCATTCCCTCAATCACAGGCAAATCTAGCCAAATCGTGGTATCTGGCAACCGTGGCACAAAGCTATCAATTAATTGTTGCACTTTGGCAAGCTCACTAGGGTCGCCATGCTTACGCCCAAAGCCTTGATACGCTAGACTTGAATCAATAAAACGGTCACACAGCACCCATTGATTATTGGCAAGTGCAGGCAAAATAGTATTGGCTAGGTGGTCAGCTCGTGCCGAAAACATCAGTAGCAGTTCGCTTTCTTCCACCATCGTCACGTTAGGGTCAAGCAGTAACTCACGCAGTTTTTCGGCAAACGGACTTCCCCCTGGTTCACGAGTTTGGATGAAGTCGATACCTGCTTTGCGAAGATGCTCAGCAACGCCTTGAATCAGCGTGGTTTTCCCCACCCCTTCTGTGCCTTCAAAACTAATAAATTGCGGTGTCAATGTACTCATCATTTATTCACTCGCCTTTTTTTCTCGAATGACACGTAGGTATTCTTGTACGGCTTCGTTATGGTCTGCCAAATTACTGGTAAATTTATGCCCACCTTTACCAGTCGCCACAAAGTACAGCGAATCCGTATTGTTAGGATGCAGTGAGGCTTTGATAGAGGCAATACTCGGCAATGCAATCGGCGTGGGTGGTAAGCCGTCAATTTGATAGGTGTTGTACGGGGTTTTTTCTGCCAAATCGGCTCTGCGGATATTGCCATCATACCGCTCACCCATGCCATAAATCACCGTAGGGTCGGTTTGCAGTCGCATTTTTTTCTTCAAACGATTGATAAACACACCTGCCACTTCGCCACGCTCGCTATCGACACTGGTTTCTTTTTCGATGATAGAAGCCATAATCAAGGCTTCGTACGGTGTGGCATACGGCAAGTCGGCTTGACGCTTTTCCCACTCACTCATCAAGGCATCATGCTGACGAGTAAATAAATCCGTCAATACTTTTTTGTCGCTACTGCCCTCATTAAAATAATAGGTATCTGGTGAAAACCAGCCTTCAAGATTACCGTTTGGCGTGTACTCAGCAGGTAAATTCAGCCCAAGTTTGGCGACATCGACTTTTGAGCCGTTAATGACTTCGTTTTTGATGCCTTTATTGTCGGTCAGATGTTTGTATAAATCTTTGGCGGTCTTACCCTCGATGATTTGCACTTTGATAAAGGCGACTTTTTCACCCTGTTGAAGTACGTTTAGCATGGTGGCAAAACTGGGGTTTTCTGGAATTTGGTACACGCCAGAATGCAGTGACTTATCCATTTTTAGCTTGATGTATAGCTTGGCTAATGGGGCAACAAATAGTTTTTGTTTTTTATCCCATTTATCAACCAACCCATAGTAGGTTTCGCCTTTATCCACCGTCATCATTTGTTTGGGTTGTTTAATCGTGCCAAACAAGGTGTTATAAAAAGCAAACAATAGCCAACCCAATAACATGACCACAAACGCCACGATTGCCAAACCACGGAATTTTGAGGGGTGTTTGGCTCGCCCTGTGACTTCATCGGCAAATTCGATTTTGGAGCGAGTTAGCAATTCATCATCTTCAACAATGATAGGATGCTTGTCGGTCAAACCCTCGTCAGTGGTGGGTTTTGGTAAGTCATTGGCAAGGGAATTATCGTGGGAATGTTCTGGCTGTTTATGGGTATTGTCTGATTGGTCGTTCATAGTGATTCGATAGCAGAATAAATTAAGCGAAATTTAGCAATTTATCACAAAAATAGCAATAATTTTTGGTTAACGTGGGTTGGGCAGGGCTAGAATTCATCGGTTAAAGTTGATAAAAAAGTCAGCAAATGTAACACTATCGCCATTCGGTAATTGCAATATCGAAATGGGTATCACGCCTCGCACCGCATTACATACCAATAATCCGCTTAACTCGCCCAAATCCGCATCGCTTAATACACGCTCAATCACTGGCTGTTGATGCTTGGCTAGGTTATCCATAATGACTTGACGCATCACACCTTTGACCCCTGAGTTATCCAGTGGTGGGGTAAACCATTGCTGAGAGTCTGTACTAACAGTATTTACATCAATAGACTTTAATTGATAAAAAATATTACAAAAAGTCCCCTCGACCCACTCGCCCATCACGTTTTTTACCAAACCTTCAATGATGGGAAGATTGCTAGTTCGTTGGCTGTCTTGAGCATTAATTTGATAGGTTAACAGCTCACGACTGGCAAGCACTTTATCTTGGGCATTGAGTAGTTTTAACCCTGCCAAGGGTTTGGGTAAACAGGCGATTTGTTGGGTTAGACATACCGCTTGGCTAGGCGGTTGGAGGATGATACGTTGGGGTATTTGTGCCAAAGGCGTGTCGCTCGGCATTCGCTTCACCCACGTATGGGCATCACCATTGACAAAGCCATAGCCTTTGACAGGTTGATTTTTTCGGCAAACAATCAGCTTTAGCACCCCCTGCCCCATCGCTTGAGCGTGGGCTTGCACGGCAGTCACAAGCGTTGGGATATCAAGGGTAAGTTGTAAGGCGTCACAGCTATCAACCACTCGCTGTATATGATAATCCAGCCAATTGACCTCGCCTGCCACCACCGCCATGGTGGTAAAAAACCCATCACCGTAGGCAATCACTCGCTCATCAATATCAAGTGTGGTGAGCGGTTGATAATTACCCAGAAAGACGCTATAAAGTTCGTACCACATGATGATTGACACCTTGCCTTTGTATGTGATTTTTTGTAGGATGCTTAATAAGTACAGGGCTGATAAATACAGGGCTATAGTAACATGGTTAAAACAGCACTTACAAAATCACGCTTAAAAAAACGTTGGCTTTGGTGCATACTGATTCACAAAAGTTTTAACTGATTTTTATTTAAATGGACAGGTTTTTTCATGGCAACTCGCTCAACAACCGCTAACGCTCATCGTTCTTCTCGTACAAAAAAGCACCCAACTTCCGCCAAAAATGCTGACACCCGTACAGATGAACAAACCTTGCTTGAAGAAAATAGCGAAGACGAGCTAGATGACTGGCTTGACGAGCCTGACTTTGATGATACTGACTTTGATAACATGGATGATTTATCAAATTTTGACGGTGATTATGATGATTTTGATGACAGCTTTGATGACGATTATATCAATGATGGAATAGATGAAGCTGATGAATTTAGCGAACGCCCAAAACGCCCTACCCCTCGCAAAAAACTCAGTAAAAGTCGTGCCATCGTGCCTGCCATTCCGACTGCCTTGTCTGCCCCCGGTGTCAATCTTGGGGCATATATCAATGCCGTACATCAAATTCCGATTTTGACCCCAGAGCAAGAGCAAGAACTCGCCCACCGCTACACCGATGAAGGCGATGTCGAGGCAGCACGTTTGTTAGTCATGTCGCATCTGCGGTTTGTCATTCATATCGCACGCAGTTATTCGGGCTATGGCTTGCCACAAGGCGATTTGATTCAAGAAGGCAATGTTGGCTTGATGAAAGCGGTACAGCGTTTTGACCCCAATAAAGGCGTACGCTTGGTATCCTTTGCGGTGCATTGGATAAAAGCAGAAATTCACGAATTTGTCATTCGTAACTGGCGGATTGTTAAAGTTGCTACCACCAAGGCTCACCGTAAGCTGTTTTTTAATTTACGTTCGTTGAAAAAAACCAACAACCAACTGACCCTTGACGAAGCTGAGGCGATTGCCAAAGACCTCAACGTCACGGTCAAACAAGTGTTAGAGATGGAAAGCCGTCTGACCTCGTATGATGCGTCATTTGAAGCCCAAAGCGATGATGAAGACGAAGGACGCTACGCCCCACAATACTACCTTGAGGACGACTCCGACCCTGCTGATGCCATCGAAGATGCCGACTGGGAAGAATCCAATAACAATGCCTTGATGGAAGCGATGGAAGAGCTTGATGACCGCTCTCGTGATATCGTGCAACAGCGTTGGCTGAATGACCAAAAAGCCACCTTGCATGAGTTGGCAGCGGAATATAACATCTCTGCCGAGCGAGTGCGTCAGATTGAAAAAAATGCGATGGATAAAATCAAAGAAGCCATGCTTGCCAATACCCATTTACAGTTGGATTGATTATGATGAACTGGATAAGTATTGGTGCAATCAATATGGCGTTAGCGGTGGTGTGTGGGGCGTTTGGCTCGCACGGCTTAAAGGCTCGGCTAACGGCTGAACAACTCAACTGGTGGCAAATCGGCACGCAATATTTCTTTTATCATGCGTTGGGCTTACTCATCGTTGGGTTATTGATACGACTAAAATTCGCCCCTGCCAGTGTGGCTTGGCTATTACAGCTTGGCATTGTGTTGTTTGTTGGCTCACTCTATTTGATGGCGTTGGGAATGCCGAGATGGTTTGGGGCGATTACGCCGATTGGTGGTACGCTGTGGATAGTGGCGTGGGTGTGGTTAGCGGTGAGTGTAGCAAAAGCAAAAATATAAAAATCGTAAGGTGTGCCATGCACACCATTAATATACATTATTTTTTAGGGTGTGTATGACATACCTTACCTCAATCTTTAGGCTCTAGGAAATCAAAATGCCCCAAGTACAATTGAATGGCGAAACCATGCAAACCCTTCACACCAACCTATTACAGTTTCTTGATGAAATGGGACAAACCCAAGGGCGTTTTGCCGTTGAAGTCAATGGCGAACTTGTCCCCAAAACCCAACTCGGCAACACCCCTATCACCGACAACATGACCATCGAAGTCGTGCAAGCGGTGGGTGGTGGTTAGACAATTTAATCTAAAACCGCTGTTTACGCTGAGTCGATGAGCCAATATTCATCCCTTCACGGTATTTGGTGACGGTACGGCGAGCGATGTCGATGCCATCCTCTTTGAGCTTATCCATGATGGCATTATCCGAAAGTGGTTTTTTGGGGTCTTCAGCGTCAATCATGCGTTTTATCATCGCACTAATCGCAGTCGAAGATACGCCGTCGCCATCATCGTTACTAACTTGACTAGAAAAGAAATATTTTAGGCTAAATAAGCCCCTAGGTGTCAGCATGGTCTTACTGGTGGTGATACGTGACACCGTGGATTCATGCAGTTCTACCTCGTCTGCCACATCTCGTAAAATCATCGGTTGCATGGCAGTTTCGCCCTGTTCCAAAAACGCCTGTTGACGCTTGATGATACAGGTAGCGACTTTCAGCAAGTTTTGATTACGCTCCTCGATACTGCGAATAAATAACCGTGCGTCTTGCAGTTGCTCACGCAAGTATACGCCTTGTTCGGTTTGGTCATTGCGTTGAATCAAATTGGCATATTCTTGATTGACTCGTAATTTTGGCAACAGGTCAGGATTTAACTGCACGTGCCAGCCGTTTTTGCTTTGACTGACCAACACATCAGGCACATCATAGCTTTCTGGCACAAAATCCAAGTGGCTTTGCGACTGCTCATAGCTTAACGCAGGATTGGGGTTTAGGGTACGAAGCAAGTTGATACAAGGCTGAATATCGTCCACATTGAGGGCTGTGGCTTTGAGTAACGCACTGATATTATTACTGACAAAATATTCTGGATACGCCAGCAGTTTTTGGGCATTTTCGAGGTGGGGCGTATCTTTGGGCAAGCGTTTTAATTGAATCAGCAAACATTCCGCCAAACTTCTCGCCCCTACGCCAATGGGGTCACAATTTTGGATTTGCTTGACCACCAATTCAATGTCTTCAAGTTCAAGCTCTAAATCCTCGACTTGATAAAACGCCAACATGGTGTCAAAACTGTGAAATAGCTCATCACAACTTAAAGTGATAAAGCCTCGCTCATCCATACTATCAATCAGATATTCAGCAATCATCATTTCGATGTCGGATAAATGTTTAAAATTTAACTGCCAACGCACATGGTCTTGGATATTGCCTTGGGTACTAAATTTAAAATCATCGTCTAGCTCATCGGTGTCCACTCGTGACAGCCCTGTCGGCTCATGGGTATAGACTTCATCCCATTGGGTATCGACTGTCATTTCCAAATTATCACTGGCAAAATGCTCACTGCTATCAATATTATCAAAGCCCCCATCGCCATCAAAGCCACCATCAAAACCATCACCACCATCTTGCCAATCAGCATTGTCATCACGAGATTTGCTATCGGTTTTGGTGTTGCGTTGCCAATTATCTTGCCAACCAAAATCCTCCACTGAGGATTCTGGATTTGATGCTTCTTGAGGAGTGGCATTAGCAGTCGTGTCTGCGTCAGCATTGTTGGCGGTTTGCCAATCATCGTCAGTATCACGCTCAAGCAGTGGATTACTATCCAATTTTTGTTGAACTTCTTGCTCCAACTCAAAACTGGACAATTGCAACAAGCGAATCGCCTGTTGCATTTGGGGTGTGAGGGTCAGCCCTGTTGTCAGTTTTGTGCCAAGAGCCATTTTCATTGCGTAATACTACCTTTCAAGTGTTGCTGACAGCGATTGTGGTTATTATTATTCATATTAACAGTGTTCTTTGATAATATTTTAAGGTTTTTTTTAGTCTTGGTACAGTTATCTATGCTCACTGGGGTGATTTTGGCGATGGTTGTCACGGATGATTATGCTACAATGAGACTGCTACCCTTTTATTTAGCCCATTTTCCACCAATTTTTAGCCTATTGTTTCTTATGAGTGCCAGCCATGTCCACGCCCAATTTTAACATTGCGATTGTCGAATTAAACAGCCAAACCGATATCATGGCGAATCTTATTTGCATTGAGCAAGGGGTGGCTCTCGCCAGTCACGCAGGGGCAAAACTGGTGGTATTGCCAGAAAATGCGTTTGGCTTTGGCAATCAATCGGCAATCAGTCGATATTTTGAACCACTCAGTGACTGGTGCGGTGCGTTGGCTCGCCATTATCATGTGCATTTATTGGCAGGGACAATGCCTTGTCAATTCCGCCCCAATGGACAAAAAGTCGCTGATGACAAGCTTCGACAAGTCAGCTTATTATTTGACCCAGCAGGCGATTGTGTGGCTCGTTATGATAAAATTCATCTGTTTAAAGCCACGGTTAACGACAGCACAGGCAGTTATGACGAAGGGCAAACTTTTGAGGCAGGGGATACCCCTGTGGTCGCTCACACTGCTTTGGGTAATATTGGTATGATGGTGTGTTTTGACATTCGCTTCCCTACCCTTGCCATCAAACTGCGTGAAATGGGGGCAGACATACTGACCGCACCGTCTGCCTTTACCTATGCCACAGGCAAGGCACATTGGCAATCACTGCTGACCGCAAGGGCGTTAGACAGTCAATGTTTGGTGGTAGGAGCAGGGCAAACAGGACGGCACGGTATTGTCAAAAATACCCAATCTCAACAAACACCGCTTAAAGAAACTCAATTTCAAGAAGTCCAATTCAGAAAAACCCAATTCACAGCAACCCAATTCACAGCAACCCAATTCAGAGAAACATGGGGACACAGCTTATTTACCAATGCCAATGGTGAGGTACTAACTCCCACCCCTGTGAGTTTTAATCAATTACCCCAATTGTTTATCACTGATTTTTCACAAGATTTTGCTGACGTGCTACCCATTGCCAATCAAGCCAAATCGTGGATTCCCCCAAGCGATTGCTATCACTTTTTGCCCATGTTGCCCTCGGTGTTGTTGAGTGCGTGGGATAATTCCGCCCAACAGCAATGGCGACAACAAATTGATTTGCAACAATGTCAACGGTTTGGCATTGTTAATCCCTTGAGTTAATAAAGAATATAATTATGGAAAATATTTTATTTACCCATCTCAAAAACACCCCATTTTTTGCCAAATTTGACCCTTATATGTTTCAAGTGGTCGAGCAACATCTCAAATTTCGAGAACTTGCCCCAAAAGAAGTGCTATTTAATGAAGGTGAACATGGCGATTATATGGCATTTTTATTGGCAGGGGAGCTGGATGTGCTTAAAAATGGGCAAAATGGTTCACTGACCCAAGTTGGCTTGATTAAGGCAGGGGATAACACAGGGGAGATGGCGTTATTGGATACACTGACACGCTCTGCCACGGTGCGAGCGGTTCAGCCATCGGCGTTGGTGACGCTATCACGGCAAGATTTTGAAACCATTTTGGCTGACCATCCTCGTATTGGGGTGGAAATGCTTCGAGGCATTGCGATTATTTTGAGTCTAAAACTCCGCCGAACGTCCGAAACGTTAAGTCGGAAAAGTTAGTAGTGTATTAGAAAAAGGCTACCGCTTGGCACGAGGGTGGGCTTTGTCATACACCTTGGTCAGTTGCCCAAAATCCAAATGTGTATAAATCTGCGTGGTGCTGATATCACTATGCCCTAACAACTCTTGCACCCCTCGCAAATCACCACTGTCACTCAATAAATGCGAAGCAAAACAATGGCGTAGCAAATGTGGGTATAAGTTTTGGGCAATGCCTGCTCGTTTGGCGTGGTGTTTGAGCCGTGATTGCACAGTGCGAGTCGTCAGCCGTGAGCCATGACGCTCACTGATAAATATGGCGGATTCATCGGCTTTTAGCCATAAGGTGCGATACGGTAGATAGTCGCTTATCGCTTGCCACGCCTTACTACCGATAGGAACGATGCGAGTTTTTTCACCTTTACCCACCAAACGCACCAGTCGTTCGGCTTTATCCACATCCGATAAGTTTAGCCCTACCACTTCACTGACTCGCAGTCCACTGCCATAAAGCAATTCAAACATGGCTTTATCACGAGTCCAAAGCTGGGCTTGCTTGGTGTCAGATGGGGGGAGTTGGTCAAGTAGTTGCGATAATAAATCGCTGTCTAACAGCTCTGGCAAGGGGCGTTGTTGGCGTTTGAGCCGAACAGCGGTGGTGGGATTATGGGGTAAGATGGCTTCTGCCACTAGCCACGCAAAAAACTGACGCAATATGCTAAGGTTTTGTTGCACGCTACTTTTGGCAAGATTATCACGCTCTAAGCGAGTGGTGATATAAGTCGAAATATCCGCATAACGCAACACCTCAAGGCTCAAAGCCTGTTCATCAAGGTATTGCCCAAAGGGTTGTAACGCTTGCCGATAACTTCGCAAACTGGCAGGGCTATAATGTTGGCTTGCTAATTGCGACAGCCAACGCTCTGCCAAATTCATGGTATCTATCATACTGCCATTCTCAAGCCAAAATATAAATGATTGATTTCATTAGACATCCCCCAACTTGCCCTTAAAAACGAGAAGTATTCTCCCCTTGTGAAGGGGGAGTTAGAGGGGGTATTGAGAATAACAGATTATTTAACGATAATAGCCAGTTGGCTCATCCGTCACCGCAGGGTCTTGAGCAACGTCTGCACTGGTATTGCTGGTATTAGAGGTATAACTTGGGGTGGTGAGTTTTAACCCTGCCCCTGTCATCAAGCCCTCTGGACTAAACACCCCTTCATACACAAAGGTCGCAGGCCCTGTCATATACAGTGGATAGCCATCTTGCCAACGAATAATCAAACTACCCCCATACAACTGGGCTCGAATGTCCACGCCTTCATCAAGCCAGCCCTCACGAATACCAGTCGCCACCGCCGCACACGCCCCTGTACCACAGGCTTGGGTTTCGCCCACCCCACGCTCATACACACGCAGACGGATATGGCGGTTATTCATCACTTGCACAAAGCCGACATTGACCTTTTCAGGGAAGGCTTCGTGACTTTCGATGGCTTTGCCCAATTTTTCGACATCAGCAGTCAATACATCATCGACTTTAATAACGGCATGCGGATTGCCCATATTGGCGACATACAAGGCGACAGGTGTGCCATCGACATTGAGGCGGTAAGAGTTCTTGACTTGGGTAATGGTTTTGGGAGCGAATGGAATATCCGCAGGGTCAAATTTGGGTTTACCCATATCGACTTGCACCCAGCCATAATCATCCGTGCTAAGGGTAATAATGCCACTGGCAGTTTCGACTCGAATGCGTTGTTTAAATGATAATTTACGAGCCTGTACAAAGCGTGCAAAACACCTTGCCCCATTACCACATTGCTGAACTTCCGTGCCGTCTTGGTTAAAAATCCGATAGCGAAAATCCACATCTGGGCGAGAGGGTGGCTCAACCACCAGCAGTTGGTCAAAGCCAATCCCCAAATGGCGGTCACCCAGTAATTTGACCAGTTCGGTGGTAAGGTTGAGGCGTTGGGTCACAAGGTCGATGACCATAAAGTCATTGCCCAGTCCGTGCATTTTGGTAAATTCAATTAGCATGATTATTCCTTAAAATTATTATAATATGCTGATTATCTTACCATGCTAGACGTTTTTTTATAAGGGGGCAAACCAAAGATAAAACCCTACAATAAATATTCTTTTTCCCACAAACTTTCCACTGTTTCCCTTTCACGGATAACATGAGCCTGCCCATCTTTGACTAAAATTTCACACGCTCTCGGACGGCTATTATAATTGCTCGACATGGTAAAGCCATACGCACCTGCCCCAGTCATCGCCAAAACATCATTATCGCTTAACGCCAATTCACGATTTTTTGCCAAAAAGTCCCCCGTTTCACAAATCGCTCCGACAATATCCCACGCTTTGGGTTCAGCTTGTGAATTTAACTGGGTCGGAATCACCGCCATCACCGATTGATACAATGACGGACGAATCAAATCATTCATCGCCCCATCGACAATCGCAAAATTTTTATGTTCAGTTGGTTTTAAAATATCGACTTTGGTCAATAACACTCCTGCATTGGCAACGATACTCCGCCCCGGCTCAAGGTACAGTTTTAAACCTAGCGTTTTAAGTTTTGGCAATAATAACTGGGCAAATTCGTTGATAGTTGCCACTTGCTCATCCACATACTGCACGCCTAAACCACCGCCCAAGTCGATATGCTCAAGCTCGATACCATCGGCTTTTAGCTGATTGATTAGCTCAATGACTTTATCCAACGCATCAACAAATGGCTGGGCTTCGGTGAGTTGTGAGCCAATATGACAATCAATCCCCACGATGTTAATATTCGGCAAATTTTTGGCAATACCATAAATCCGAGGGGCATCTTCGGCGGTGATGCCAAATTTATTTTCCTTTAATCCAGTCGAGATATAAGGGTGGGTTTTGGCATCGACATTGGGATTCACTCGCAAGGAAATCGGAGCGGTTTTGCCCATACTTTGAGCAACTTGGCTAATGCGGTACAGCTCGGCTTCGCTTTCAACATTAAAACAGGCAATGCCCACGCTCAATGCGGTTTTGATATCATCAGCGGTTTTGCCCAATCCTGAAAACACGATTTTGCTAGGGTCTGCCCCTGCTTTTAACGCCCTTGCTAGCTCGCCCCCAGTCACGATGTCAAAGCCTGCCCCTTGTTTGGCAAGCAGTTGCAACACCGCCAAATTGCTGTTGGCTTTGACGGCATAGCAAACTTGGGTGTCAATCTCGGCAAAGCTATCGACATAGTGTTGATAAGCGTCCAAAATGGCTTGTCCGCTATACACATAGCAAGGCGTGCCAAACTGTTTGGCGATGTCATTTAATAGCACCCCTTCAACCGCTAATTGCTTATCTTGGTAGTCAAAATATGGCAAATGGCTGACATGGTGAATCGGGTCAATGTTAAGCGGTTGTAAAGAGTCGGTATTAATAGTCATTGGCGTTGCCTATATGGTTGCTCGGTAAGGGTGAAGTTGGGTTGACATTGGGGTTTTGCGGATTATCGCTGACAGCTGGTTGGGTGCTGTCATCGGCTGGTTGGACTTGTGGTTCAACGACTGATGAATTTTGTTCTGGTAAATATAACGCCCCTTTTTGTCCGCAGGCGGTGAGGGCTAAGGTAATTATTAAGGTGCTAATTAGATGAAGTTTTGACATAGCAGTGCCTTTAAATGAGAAAAAAATGAAAAAACCCCTATTCTACGGAAATTTTAACAAATTAGAACATTGAGTTTTTTGGTAATATCAAAATGGTAAGTTTTAATAAATCAAATGTAGGGTGCGTCTCACGCACCACTTAGATAGCGTCAGCTTTTTTAAAGGTGCGTATGACGCACCTTACCGATGTCAAAACTTTACTTTTTACACAATACCAATCTTTTATTAATGGGGCTTACGCATTTAACCAAATCGTAGGTTGGGTAGAGCTTGCGATACCCAACAATTTGAAGGGTTTATGTTGGGTGTCATTCTTCCACCCAACCTACAAATGGAATTTTTGCGTAAGTCCTAATTAAATCTCTTCTTGCTCACGAATTTGATTTACCATTTCATTAGTAATGATATGCTTACCACCTGTAAAGGGACGAATACCTGAGATTTGATATAATAATTCATCAGTTGGTTCGGTCAAGTTATCTTCAACAAAATCACTTTGATTGTTTTGCGAATCTTCGATACTAATATGGTAATTAATGACTGTCATGGCGACTTCCATGAATGTAACGTGGGCTATATTAACATGATTCGTCCAGTTTTTGACAGTTGCCAACCAACAGTTTAGCCACAAAAAATTTTATTCATGCGAAAATAATCCCCACCTTTTGCCAATTTCCGCTACAATACTTTGACAACTTTTTAAACAACCTTTTTCAGAAAAAATTGTCATATCAACTGCATTAACACCAAAGATACGGATATCTTTTAATTTCTAAAAAATCATTGTCACACGGAAAGGACAGTGATTATCATAAGGAAATTGTATGAAAAACCCAATCTTGGTACTTAACTGTGGCTCATCGTCCATCAAATACGCTTTACTTAGCGAAGATGGCGAGCGGTTGCAAGGGCTTGCAGAAAACTTAAACCTCGATACCGCTCGTATCAAACACACCAATCTTGATGGTGAAAAAATCGAAATCGCCCTCGCAGGGGCAAACCACCAACTTGCTTTACAAAAAGTCCTTGAATTATTGGCGGACTATAACCCCATTGCCGTGGGTCATCGTGTGGTACATGGTGGACGTGAATTTTCTGAAGCGGTCAAAGTCGATAACCACGTACTTGCCGAAGTCAAACGCCTAAAAATCCTTGCCCCATTACACAATCCTGCCAATGCACTCGGCATTGAAGCGGTGCAAAAAATCTATCCTGAATTACCCCAAGTCGTGGTATTTGACACCGCCTTTCACCAAACCATGCCCCCCAAAGCCTTCCGTTATGCCATCCCAAAAGAGCTATATAATGAACATTATATCCGCCGTTATGGTTTTCATGGTTCATCGCATGCCTACGTCAGCAACCGTGCCGATGAATTGGCAACCACCAATCAAACCAATGGTTGGGTAACTGTGCATTTGGGTAATGGTTGCTCATTGACAGCCGTGTATGATGGCAAAAGCTTGGATACCAGTATGGGCTTGACCCCCCTTGAGGGCGTGGTGATGGGAACTCGCAGTGGCGATGTTGACCCAAGTTTGCACATTCATTTGCACCGTATTTTGGGCTATAGCCTTGACCAAATTGATACGATTTTGAACAAGCAAAGCGGTCTGCTTGGTTTGTCAGGCATTTCTAATGATATGCGTACCGTTGAACAAGCCTCGCTTGAGGGCAATGAAGACGCAAGTTTGGCGATTGAGATTTTCTGTTATAAATCAGCCCGTTATATTGCGTCATTAAGCTGTGCATTGCCGACTTTTACAGGGATTGTGTTTACAGGCGGTATTGGGGAAAATTCAGCCAGCATTCGAGCCAAGATTTTGGCAAATTTACCACATTTTGGCATTGCGGTTGATGAGGCGAAAAATGCTGAATTAAGCCGTGGGGCGGAAGGTAGTTTCCATACAGCCGATAGCAAATTGCAATTGTGGGTCATTCCAACCGATGAAGAAGCCCAAATTGCCAAAGAAACAAAAATGGTATTAGCGATTGATTAAGGAAATAAAATGCAAACAATTTTATTTGTACCCACCAGTAGCGGTGTTGGCTTAACATCAGCTTGTCTTGGTTTTATCCGAGCATTGGACTATGTTGGGCTAAAAGCAGGATTTTTAAAACCTTTCTCCCAAACCATCAGCACAACTGACTTAAACAATAGTGCCGAAGCCACCGACCTTGCCGACAGCTCAAGCACCCTCGCCCAACACGCCTTTAACCTCACCCCACCCACCTCGATTAGCCGAACTCGCCTCGAACGAGTGATTGGCAACGACCAACTTGACGACTTAATGGAAGAAGTGGTCGCCAAACACCAAACTTTGACCGACCAATATGATGTCATCGTGTGTGAGGGCTTGGTGTCCGACAACGACTCAAGCTATGCCGAAGCGGTGAATTTGGCGATTGCCAATGCCCTTGATGCCAAAGTGATTTTGGTCAGTGGTGGCGACTTGACTCAGCCGAATGCGTTAGCGGATAAACTTGACCTGTTCGCTCGTGACTTTGGCGGTATGGCAAATGACCGCACTTTGGGGACGATTTTGATGCGTATCAAGGACGTACCTAACGCCTATGCCACCGAGCCTGTCGCCCCTGGTCAAGCCAAAATCGCCTTATCAAGCGACCAACTCCACGCCATCAAAGCCCATTCCCCAGACTTTGATACCGATAAATTCCGCTTGATTGGGGTCGTACCCTTTAGCAATACCTTGAGCGTGCCTCGTCCGTGGGATATCGCCCAAGAACTGGGGGCAACTTGGCTCAATGAGGGCGAAGCTAAAACTCGCCGAGTGGTTGGCACAAAACTGGTGGCTCGCACCGTTGCCAACCTTGAAGACTCATTCACTCGTGGCAATCTACTGGTGACCGCAGGCGACCGTGATGATTTGATTTTGGCGACCGCACTTGCCACCATGAATGGCGTGCCATTGGCAGGCTTGGTGTTGACAGGCGGTATTATGCCAAACCAAAATGTCATCAACCTATGTCGCCCTGCCCTCAAAACGGGTATTCCTGTGATGTTGGTCAATACCGACAGCTTTGACACCGTGCAACAACTGAGCAATATCAGCCACGAAATCCCAGCCGATGACACTGACCGAGCCGATGAAGTGACCAACTATGTGGCGGCTCACCTTGATTTGGATTGGATAAAAGCCACCTTTAGCCAAGGCAACGCCAATCCTCGCCTATCACCATCAGCATTCCGTCATCAATTGGTGAAAAAAGCCCAACATGCCAAACAGCGTATCGTGCTACCAGAGGGCAATGAGCCTCGTACCGTTGAGGCGGCGATTATTTGCCAAAGCCGTGGTATCGCGAACTGTGTGCTACTTGCCAAACCAGAAGAAGTCAAAGAAGTGGCAGAAAATCTGGGTTTAAGATTGCCAAAAGACCTTGAAATCCTTGACCCAACGCCATTGATTGACAACTACGTCAAACCAATGGTCGAACGGCGTAAAGGTAAAATTGACGAATTGCAAGCCAAAGAACAACTAAAAGACACCGTGGTATTAGGCACGATGATGCTATACCTAGATGAAGTCGATGGCTTGGTATCTGGTGCAGTACATACCACTGCCAATACCGTGCGTCCTGCGTTCCAGTTGATTAAAACCGCACCGCAATACTCACTGGTATCATCCGTATTCTTTATGCTATTGCCAGAACAGGTCGTGGTGTATGGCGACTGTGCCATCAACCCAGACCCTACTGCCGAACAGCTTGCCGAAATCGCCCTACAATCCGCCCAATCAGCCAAAGCCTTTGGGATTGAGCCAAAAGTGGCGATGATTAGCTATTCGACAGGTTCATCGGGTGAAGGGGCTGATGTGGATAAAGTCCGCCAAGCCACTGAAATCGCCAAAGCCAAAGCCACCGAAATGCAATTGGACGTGCTAATTGATGGGCCTTTGCAATATGATGCAGCTTCAGTGATGAGTGTTGCCAAATCCAAAGCCCCTAATTCACCTGTCGCTGGACAAGCCAACGTGTTTATCTTCCCAGACCTTAACACAGGTAACACCACTTATAAGGCGGTGCAACGCTCTGCCAACGTGGTCAGCGTAGGACCTATGTTACAAGGGTTAAATAAACCTGTGAATGACCTCTCTCGTGGGGCGTTGGTCGATGATATTGTCTATACCATTGCTTTGACCGCCGTACAGGCGGATAGCGGGGATTTTTAATTACATTCAACCCATTAATAATAAACAAATGTTTTTGTAAGGGCGTATTGAATACGCCCTTTACTTATAGGACTTATGCAAAAGTAATCGAAACGCTCGCCCTGAGCTTGTCGAAAGGTAGCGTTTCCTATGGTTCGACAGGCTCACCACGAACGGAAACGTCAAAACTGCATAAGTCTTAACTTATTCTAAACGTCAAATTCTATATCCACCCAAAATTTTATGCTAAAATAATCCCAACATTTCGACCAAGACACCCCAACTCATGTCATCAGCCATCAACAGCACCCAACCAACCGATGCACGCCTTGCGGTACTGATTGATGCCGACAATGCCTCGGTCAACCACCTCGACCCCCTGTTGTCAGAAATCGCCACACTCGGCACAGCCAGTGTTCGCCGTGCGTATGGCGACTGGACACGCCCACAAATGAACAGTTGGAAAAACGTGCTACTGTCGCACTCTATCCAACCCATTCAACAATTTAGCTACACCACAGGCAAAAACGCCACCGATGCCAGTCTGATTATTGACGCAATGGACTTACTCTACACCGAACGTTTTGACGGCTTTTGTTTGGTGTCTTCCGATAGCGACTTTACTCGCCTTGCCCAACGCATTCGAGAGCAAGGGCTATTGGCGTATGGTTTTGGGCGTAGCAACACCCCAAAGCCCTTTGTCCAAGCCTGTGACCGCTTTACTTACCTAGAATTTTTTGAAGAAGAAAAACACCCTGCGACCGTGGATTTTTATGATTCGGCAGATATGCTATTTTCGGCTAGTAAACAAATGAAGCCCATTGATGTGGCAATCACCTTTGTTAAAGTGGCGATTGACAGCATGGCGGACGAGCAAGGGTGGGCAAATATCGCCCCTGTCAAAAATTACCTGCTAAAAGTCGAACCCGATTTTGATGCACGTTTATTTAATTTTGATAAATTTAGTGACTTTTTACGAGCCTACCCTCGTTATTTTGAACTGCAAGAACGCTATCCCAACGACAATAACCACAAAGTCGTGTTTGTCCGCAATCGTGAAATCCTCTAACCTCGCCCATAGCCCACGCTTAACAACCCAAGCCCCATGTATTCGAGTATGGTTGGGCGGTTCATTTGACCCCATTCATATCGGACATTTGAGCATTATCGAGCATGTGTATCAACAGCTCCGCAAGCATTTTGCCGATACACCCATCATCGCCAGTTTACTCCCCACGGCAGGCTCACCACTAAAAGACCGTCCCACTCCCACCGAGCAACGCCTTGCGATGCTCAAAGTCGCCATCGAACCATATCCATTTTTGCACATTGATGACAGCGAGCTGGGGCGACCACTGCCGATTTTTACCTTTGATACATTAAGCAACTTTCGTCAACATTATCCCAATGATATTCGCATTTTTATCCTTGGTGAAGACAGTATTTTACAGTTGGATAAATGGTATCGAGGCTTTGAATTGATGGATTTAGCAAATTTATGGGTATTGCCTCGTCCGACTGTGAAACCAAATTGCCAAAACCTTACCACCAATACCAATTCACCACTCACTCAAAATGAATTAAATATGTTGGCAAAAAAACTGGCTATCCCACTAAAAAATCGGCTGACATTTGAGTTAAACACCCTCAAAAATCAGCCCCCTTACCCTATTTTTATAGATAGCTTTGTGCCACCAACAATCGCTAGTCGTGATATTCGCCAATGGGTACAACAAGGTAACCGACAGGCATTGAATGCCGTTGTGCCAGCGAGTGTGCTGGCATTGATTGAGCAATTTGGCTTATATCAGCATCAAGCTATACTGTAACACCCTAATGAATTTGCTCACCAATCAACGCTACCAACTGTTCAGCGATTTTATCCTTACTGGCTTTCTCTAGGCTCACGCCCTCTTCTTTATCCGCAAAAAACACCGTCATTGCATTGTCATCACTGGCAAAGCCTATATCCGTGCGTGATACATCATTACAGGCTATCATATCCAAGTTTTTCGCAGACAACTTGCCACGAGCGTATTTTTCCACATCTTGTGTTTCGGCAGCAAAACCTACGGTAAACACCTCGGCAAATTCATGCGAAATCGTCGCCAAAATATCAGGATTTTTTACCAAATCTAACACCATTTCATCTTGGGTTTTCTTGATTTTTTGCGGAGCAGATTCACGAGTGCGATAATCGGCAACGGCAGCGGTAGCGATAAAAATATCGGCTTTATGATTAATCGGTTCTGGCTCGATATCATTGCCAAATTCGTCATGGTCGTGGTGATGATGGTGATGTTCTTCATCTTCATCATCAAAATCCATCACTTGATGCGGTAATTCACCCAACATCGCTTGGCGAGAGGCTTGTAGCATATCTTCGGCAGACAGCACATTGACACGCTCAACGCCTAGCGGTGTCGGCAGTTGCACCTTACCGCCTGCTATCAATGTCACATTCGCCCCTGCATTACGACAGGCTTTCGCCAACGCAAAGCCCATTTTACCTGATGAATGATTGGACAAATATCGCACAGGGTCAATCGCCTCAACGGTCGCCCCTGCGGTAATGGTGACGTTTTTGCCTGCCAATACTTGCGGTGTTTGGTTGCGAGCGATGACGTAATTCACATACGCCAGCAAGTCCTCTGGCTCAGGCAGTCGCCCCTCGCCCACATCGCCACAGGCTTGCACGCCACTGGCAGGGGTGATAATTTCATAACCCAAATCGCCAAGCGTCTGTACGTTGAGTTTGACCGCAGGGTGTTGCCACATTTGTTGATTCATCGCAGGGGCGACCAACACAGGGGCGGTGGTGGCAAGGCACACGGTGGCAAGCAAGTCATCCGCCATGCCCATCGCAAGGCGAGCGAGCGTATTGGCGGTGGCAGGGGCAATAATCATCAAATCCGCCCATTTTGCCAATTCGATATGTCCCATACCTAGTTCGGCGGTTTCATCGAGTAATTCGCTATGGACTTGGTTGCCAGTCAAGGCTTGCAAGGTCATGGGGGTGATAAAGGCTTTTGCCCCATCAGTCATAATAACTCGCACGTTGTAGCCGTCTTTGATAAGTAGGCGAGCGAAAAAGGCAGATTTGTAGGCAGAAATGCCACCTGTGATAGCAAGGATAATATTTTTCATAGTGTTTCTTTTGAGAATGATTTTGGGATAAAAAATTTGGAGATATAGTAACAATTTTTGCTAAGTTTAGGTATGATTAAGGAAAAATAAAATTAGCCAAAAATAAGGATTTTTATGGCAATCAAAGACTGGCACGAGGACGAACGCCCACGAGAAAAGCTTTTGCAAAAAGGAGCAGACAGCCTATCCGACAGCGAAATCTTGGCGATATTCCTACGCACAGGCACAAAAGACCACTCCGCCATCGAACTGGCACGAGGGCTGATTGAGCGATTCGGCAGTCTTGCAGGGCTACTATCCGCCCCAAGTGAAGAAGTCATGGCGTGTCACGGCATCGGCACAGCAAAATACGCCCAAATCCTCGCCAGTCTAGAAATGGGCAAACGCTACCTTGCTAGCCAAGTCAAAGCCTCCCCCACCCTCGCCTCTAGCCAACTGGTCAAAGACTACCTCACCACCCAACTTCGCCATCTCAAACGTGAGGTATTTGCGGTGCTGTTTTTGAGTAATGAATTGACCTTGATTCAGTTTGAGATTTTATTTACTGGTGGGATTTCGTCTTGCTCGGTGTGCGTGCGTGAGGTGCTAAAAAATGCGTTAAAATATGGGGCAAGTCAGCTCATTATCGCTCACAATCACCCCAATACCTCCGCACAACCGTCTAAGGCGGATTTACAACTCACTCAAGCCCTGTCAAAAGCGTGTGAGTTGGTGGATATGTCGCTGATTGACCATATTATCGTGGGGCAAGATGGAACGAGATCTTTAAAGGAACTTAACGTTTTTTAATCTAAGCAACTAAATAAAAATTGTGTAACATTCTACCTTAAACAATTATATGCCGAATTACAACAAAGGCTACAAAAACTTAGACTACAATACCATGTTTAATGCACTTGTCTAATAATTGATACCATGCCAAATTCCCTCATCACCGAAGATAAAAAACCGCTTCAAAATGACCACACTACCCCCATTTTGACCCCCACCCAAAGCAAATGGCTACCCATCGTGGTAGCGATTGCGTTATTTATGCAGATTTTGGATGCCACGGTACTCAATACCGCCTTGCCCTCGATGGCGACCGACCTTAACCAACCTGCACTCTCGATGCAATGGACGGTGATTAGCTACGCCTTGACGTTGGCGATTTTCACGCCGATTAGTGGCTATATTGCCGACAAATACGGCACAAAAACCACTTTTATGATGGCGATTGGGATTTTTACCGCAGGCTCTATCATGTGTGCGATTTCACCGACTTTGAATAGCTTGATTTTTTCTCGTGTCGTGCAAGGCTTGGGCGGTGCGTTATTGATGCCTGTGGCGAAATTGACCTTGATAAAAAGTTACCCTCGTGAGCAGATGTTATCGGTGATGAATTATGCGGTGATGCCTGCCCTCATTGCCCCTGTGATTGGTCCTTTGGTGGGTGGTTATTTGGTGGAGCTTGCCAGTTGGCATTGGATTTTTTTGATTAATATTCCGATGGGTATATTGGGGCTATGGGCTGGTTGGCAGTTGATGCCCAATTATTTACAACGCAATCCAAGTATGGATTTGTTGGGGTTTTTGCTGTTTGGTGGGGCGATGGCAAGTTTTACCTTTGCCCTTGAATTTGCCAATAATATCAGCCGTGACAAGCCGTTATCGATGATTTTTACCGCTATGGTGGCGTGTTTGGCGGTGATGTTATTGGTGGGTTATTATTTTCATGCCAAATATTCTGAATCTCGTAATGGGCAAAAGCCATTGTTTGGGCTGGATTTGTTTTTGGTGCGGACGTTTCGCATAGGCATTGTCGGCAATTTGCTGACTCGGCTTGGCATGAGTGCTGTGCCGTTTTTGTTGCCATTATTGTTGCAAGTGGTGTTGGGTTATTCGCCCTCGCAAGCAGGGTGGCTACTTGCACCAATTGCGGTGGGGGCGTTATTGACCAAACCTTTGGTGACAAAAGTGGTCAAAAAATTCGGCTATCGCATGACCATGTTTGGCAATACTTTGATAATTGGTATGAATATCATGCTGTTATCACAATTTGACAAAAATACACCCTTGTGGCTGAGTGTGCCGTTGTTGGCATTTATGGGAGCGTGTAATTCGCTACAGTTTAGCACGATGAATAGTATCAGTATCGCACGGCTTCGAGCCAATCAGACCAGTAGCGGTAATAGTTTGTTGTCGGTCAATCAGCAGTTGGCGATTAGCTTTGGGATTGGGCTTGGGGCTTCGTTGTTGCATTTATTGACCCCTGCAAGGGCGAGCTTGGCTCAGACTTCGCAGGCGTTTTCGTATGCGTTTATGCTGTTGGGGCTATTGACGATTGTGTCTGGGTTTTATTTTTTACGCTTGCACCCTCGTGATGGGGCTGGGATGTATCGTTAAGGGAAAATTTGAGTAAAACACCAAATTCCTTCTTAAATTGCGATTTTTTTGTTGATAATGATTATCATTTATATTATTATTATCACTTCATTGTAACACATCCTATTATTTTTGGTAATTTGCGTGGTCTTATGTTAACAACCAATTTTTCCCCAGTATCACATCGTGCATTATCTTATCTTAGCGTCTGTATTTTGACAGCGTTTTATTCGTCATCGGTGTTGGCGAGTGAATCCGAACCCACTACAACGCTACAAACCATCACCTTTAACACCCATCAATATACCCCTCAACGACAGGTCGAAAGTGTCCACCATGACAACTCAGTCAAGGTACAACAAGCCGATTTGATTAGCCAATATTTACCAACCGTAGCAGGCATTAATGTGGGCGGTACGTCTGGAGTTGACCAACATATTTATATTCGTGGTCTAGGTTCGGATAATGCAGGCAGTGGGCTGAAAATCACGGTGGATGGCGTGCGTCAGCCAGAAACTCGTGGCTTTCACCATGCAGGGATTAGTGGGCTTGACCCAGATTTATATAAAACTACCGAAGTCGCTGTGGGTAATAATTCGGTAACGTTGGGCAACAATGCGATTGGCGGTGGCGTGGCGTTTACCACGGTGGATGCTGAAGATTTATTATTACCCAATCAAAAACTGGGGGCAAAAATCAAACTGGGCTATGGCAGTAATGATAAACAATTTCAGCGTACCATTACCACTTATGCCCAGCCAAATGACAAGTTAGATTTGTTATTGTCGTATGGCGAACGTGATAGCGATGGTGGCGAAGATGGTGGTGGTAAACACATCCAAGGCGATGATATTAATATCAAAAATATCTTAGCCAAAGCCAGTGTCACGCCTATTGATGGACATAAAATCACTGCCAGTTATCAGCGTTATGACAATGAGGGGCTATACCCATTTCGCCCAAATGTCGGCTATCAAGCCAATTTGCCCAATAATATTAAAGCAGGTTTTTCTAATAATGAAACCTATACGTTGGGCTATCAGTTTAAACCCAATACAAATTTTGAGCTAAATAGCAAAGTTTATCATTTGACCAATGAAGCCCTATCACAAGGTTTGCGTGGCACAACGCCGATGAGTATTCAGACCGAAGGCAAAACCGATGGGCTTAATGTCAATATCAAACGAAAAATCCACCAAATACACGCCCTTAACTATGGCGTAGAGGCATATAAAAAATCTGCAACCTTACCAACTAGCCAAATTACCGAAGATGCGACCAGTGTCGGCGTGTACTTGCAAGACCGTGTGGACTTTGGGCGATTCGCCTTGACTCCCGGTGTGCGGTTTGACCATTACACCCCATCCGAACGCCTTAGCAGTGAGGACTACAACCAAGTATCTGGAGCGTTGGCAGGTGAGTTTAAGCTTACCCCCAATCATACGCTGTTTGCCAGTTACACTCAGTTGTTTAATGGCCCACCATTGCCAGAAACGTTACAGCAAAATGGGCAGGTCTTTATCAATAATGATGTAAAAGCCGAAACAGGGGCGAATGCCGAAGTGGGTTTTAGCAGTCGTTTTCAAGGCGTGTTGAATGAACAAGATAAATTGTCGCTGACAGCCAAAGCCTTTGACACCAAGTATGATAATAAAATCAATCGTTTAAACGGTATTGATTGTACGACAGGCAAAGCAGTCACAGATGGAAAGTGTGCCAGTTATAGCAATGCAGGCGACACCAAAATCAAAGGCTATGAGTTAAATGCTAAATATCGCCTCAACAATATCAGCCTAAACACAGGCTATGCCCATGCCAAAAGCGAAACCGATAAAGGCTATCGACTTGGTAAAGATGCTGGCGACTTGTTTAATGTTGGTTTTGACTACGCCTTCAATGAGCAATTTAGTTTTGGCAGTAATATTCGCCATGTGGCAAGTTTGACACGCCAAACCAGTGGCACTGCGGTATCACGTTTGCCAAGTTTTACCACTTATGATGTGTTTGGTAGTTATCGTCCTAGTGCGTTAAAAAATCTTAGTATTGATGCAGGGGTCTATAATCTAAGCGATGCTGAGTATGCCGAACATGTTTCAAACAGTAGCGATAAAGCCATGGGACGCAATGTCAAAGTATCCATGAGTTATCAGTTTTAAATCTATTGGTACTGTCGAGGTTAATCATCTCTGTTATCTTTAACTGTATTAGTCCAGACCTAATCTGACAATTCCAACCCAAATCCAAGGGTGATTTGCTAATATTAACCAGGTTAGGCTGATATCAAATTTAAGGCTGAGCATTAGCCACCAAATTGCATACACGATGAAAAAGGACGCAAAAAACTTTTTCATAACTGAAGTTACGCAGTCTTCAACAGCTTTAATTCGGCAAAAGCCGACTGAGAAGCTGAGAGTAATAACCGATATCT